>CAMOEC010000059.1 GCA_946611795.1 uncultured bacterium | reverse complement strand
TGGTGCCAAGAGGCAGAATCGAACTGCCGACACAAGGCTTTTCAGGCCTCTGCTCTACCACTGAGCTACCTTGGCATAAAAAGATAGCAAAGGCCTTTATATAAAATTGGAAATAAATTTCAAGTGAATTTAATAAAAAAACTCATTTTACACAAACAACACTTAGACATATTAGACAGGAACTAAAATCTTCACCAAATAATTTTATCCCCCATCTCAATTAACAATAATATATACAAAAAAAATAACAAGATGACAATAAACTAAAAATCATCCATTACTTATTAACAACATCAAATCTTGAATCATTTATATTTGAATAGCTTGATCACATATCACCAAGATAATTAATATTAGTAAATATCGTAACCAAATTAATATTTCAAGTATATAATCAATAACAAAGATATATTAAAAGCAAAATTAATGCCCACTTAAAAAATGTTTTCATTGTAAATGAAGGTATATAAAACATATACAAATATATAAATCCTAAATTAAAAATCGACAACAAATTAATAAAAAGATACCTATCAAAAACAACACCAGATAAAAAGCCACATTACAAAAAATACAACAATAAGGAAAAAGAAGAGCAAAAGCTCTTCCTTTTCAAATATAATAAAGACTATTTATCTTCCTTAATAGCAGCTTGAGCAGCAGCTAATCTTGCAACAGGAACTCTGTATGGAGAACAAGATACATAATCCAATCCAACCTTATGACAGAATTCGATTGTTGTAGGATCTCCACCATGTTCACCACAAATTCCTAAATGAATATCAGGTCTTGTAGCTCTACCCATCTCAGCAGCCATCTTAACTAATTTACCAACTCCAACTTGATCAAGTTTTTGGAATGGATCATTTTCATAAATCTTTTTATCATAGTAAGCTCCTAAGAATTTACCAGCATCATCTCTAGAGAATCCGAATGTCATTTGAGTCAAATCGTTAGTACCAAATGAGAAGAATTCAGCTTCTTTAGCAATTTCATCAGCAGTTAATGCAGCTCTAGGGATTTCAATCATTGTACCAACATGGTATTTCATTTGAACACCAGCAGCAGCAATAACTTCATCAGCTACAGCACATACTACATCTTTAACATATTTTAATTCTTTAACTTCACCTACCAAAGGAATCATAATTTCTGGTTCAATAGCTTTACCAATCTTCTTAGATACAGCAATAGCAGCCTTAACAACAGCTCTAGTTTGCATCTTAGCGATTTCAGGATAAGTTACAGCCAAACGACATCCTCTGTGTCCCATCATTGGGTTAAATTCGTGTAATGAAGCAATAATAGCTTTAATTTCTTCAACAGTCTTTCCTTTAGTTTTAGCTAATTCTTCAATATCTTTTTCTTCTGTAGGAACAAATTCATGCAAAGGAGGATCTAAGAAACGGATAGTAACATTGTATCCATCCATAGCTTCGTATAATTTCTCGAAGTCTCCTTGTTGCATAGGTTCAAGTTTATTAAGAGCAGTTTCTCTTTCTTCAACAGTATCAGAACAAATCATTTCTCTGATAGCTCCAATTCTATCTGGTTCGAAGAACATGTGTTCTGTTCTACAAAGACCAATACCTTCAGCTCCTAATTCTTTAGCTTTAGCAGCATCAGTAGGAGTATCAGCATTTGTTCTAACCTTTAATCTTCTATATTTATCAGCCCAAGCCATAATTCTTCAGAAATCTCCTGAAACAGTAGCTTCAACTGTAGGTATAGCACCATCATAGATGTTTCCAGTAGTACCATCAATAGAGATAACATCTCCTTCATGATATTCTTTACCACCTAATTTGAATACTTTATTTTCTTCATCCATTACCATTTCTGTACATCCAGAAACACAACATTTACCCATACCACGAGCAACTACTGCAGCGTGAGATGTTCTACCTCCTCTTCCTGTTAAGATACCTTGAGAAGCTTTCATTCCAACGATATCTTCTGGAGAAGTTTCAAGTCTAACTAAGATTACTTTTTCTTTTCTAGAAGCCCATTCTTCAGCATCTTCAGCTGAGAATACAACTTTACCACAAGCAGCTCCTGGAGAAGCACCTAATGCTTTACCGATAGGTTGAGCATCTTTTAATGCTTGAGGATCAAATGTAGGGTGAAGTAATGTATCTAGATTACGAGGATCTATCATTGCAACAGCTTCTTTTTCTGTTCTCATTCCTTCATCAACTAAATCACAAGCAATTTTAATAGAAGCTTGTGCAGTTCTTTTACCATTACGAGTCTGAAGCATATATAATTTACCATGTTCTACAGTAAATTCCATATCTTGCATATCTCTATAATGCTTTTCAAGTGTTGAACATACTTCAACAAATTGTTTAAATGCTTCAGGGAATTTTTGTTCCATTTCAGTAATATGCATAGGAGTTCTAACTCATGCTACAACATCTTCTCATTGAGCGTTTGTTAAGAATTCTCCAAAACGTCCCTTAGCTCCTGTAGCTGGATCTCTTGTGAAAGCAACTCCAGTACCACAGTCATCTCACATATTTCCAAATGCCATAGATTGAACATTTACAGCAGTTCCCCATGAATAAGGAATGTCATTATCTCTTCTATATACATTTGCTCTTGGATTATCCCAACTTCTAAATACGGCCTTTATAGCTCCCCAAAGTTGGTCAATTGGATTAGATGGAAAATCAGCTCAAATCTTATCCTTATATTCAGCTTTAAATTGTCCAGCCAATTCTTTCAAATCATCGGCAGTTAATTCAACATCTAATTTAACTCATTTTTCTTCCTTCATTTTGTCGATAAGTTGTTCAAAATATTTCTTACCAACTTCCATTACTACATCAGAATACATTTGAATGAATCTTCTGTAACAATCCCAAGCCCAACGAGGATTTCAAGACTTAGCTGATAATACTTCAACTACATCTTCATTTAATCATAGGTTCAAAATTGTATCCATCATTCCTGGCATTGATGCTCTAGCACCAGAACGAACAGAAACTAAAAGAGGATTTTCTTTGTCTCCAAACTTTTTACCAGTGATTTGCTCTAATTTTGCGATGTACTCAGTTACTTCAGCCTTAATGTCATCATTAATTTCTCTACCATCTTCATAATATTGAGTACAAGCTTCTGTAGTGATTGTGAAACCTTGAGGAACTGGCAAACCAATGTTTGTCATCTCAGCTAGATTAGCACCCTTACCACCAAGAAGTTCTCTCATGTTTGCGTTACCTTCACTGAAAAGGTATACGTATTTTTTTGTTCCTGGCATATCTTTTTGTCTAATTAAAATAAAACGAATTTATTTTAGGATTCCTGTCACTCTTTTCAAGTTATTTTCAAAGAATATAGACACATCTGTCAAAAGCCAAAGACTATAAAGGATTTTTAACAAAAAATCATGTCAACCACTCACCCTATTTTTAGACAAAGACCACGACAAACAAAAAGACAAAATTTCTGACAAAAAAAAGAAAAAAAATAAAAACACAAATTTGACACAAAAAAATTCATTGAAATCATAGAGAAGCTCAATATTATAATAACAAGATTTAGACAATAGACAACAATGAATAAAACAAAAACAGCTGAACTACAAAAAACCATTCTTACACGATATAATAAAGAATGAAGAAAATTACCACGAAGAGAGACAAAAGATCCATATGCGATACATATTTCAGAAGTAATGTCTCAACAAACACAAGTAGATCGCGTAATACCATACCGAAATAAATGGATGAAAGAAATTCCAGATTACAATACACTAGCAAAATTATCAAAAATAAACCTACTTACATATCGATCATGACTATGATTCAACTCAAGGGCCATAAGACTACAAGAATGCGCAAAACAAATTATAGAACAATATAATTGAATACTACCACACAACAAAGAAGCTCTTCTCTCTCTACCTTGAATTGGGCCATATACAGCAAGTGCAATTTGCTCATTCGCTCGAAATCTTCCTGAGCCAGTAATAGATACAAATATTAGAAGAGTTCTTATATTTATATTAAAATTACCTGAAAATATTTCAGACAAAGAATTAGAAAAAATAGCAAAAGATTTAATACCAGAATGAAAAAGTAGAGACTGGCACAATGCATTAATGGACTATTGAGCAATACATTTAACAGCCAGAAAAACAAAAATAAAATCAAAAGGAAAACAATCAAAATTTGAAGGATCAGACAGAGAAGTAAGAGGACGAATTATAAAACAGATTACTAAAACAAAGCAACCACTACATATAAAAAAAATTCAAGAAGAATTTCCCAACAAAAATATTACAAAAATTCTTGATGAATTAAAAAAGGAAAACATTATAAAAGAACAAGAATGATATATTAATATAGTCTAAAAAGAAAAAAAATAAAATTACATTAAAAGGCTTATAAAAAAGGATTTCTAAAATTAATTTTCAAAAAAATCAGGCTTTAGGTTGTTTTACTCGACCAAAAATTGAGTAATAACACTAGATACGAACAAACAAAAAAACAATTTTTACATTTTCTCTTGAAATTGTATAGGAATTTAATATATATTCATTCACTGTGTTTTTATTATTTAGTTTTCTTGGAAAATAATGCCAACGATTAATCAACTTATTAAAAAGTGAAGGACAAAGAAAACTTTTAAGTCAAAAGCTCCTGTATTACAATTTGGAGTAAACAAACT
>CAMOEC010000058.1 GCA_946611795.1 uncultured bacterium | reverse complement strand
TGGTGCCAAGAGGCAGAATCGAACTGCCGACACAAGGCTTTTCAGGCCTCTGCTCTACCACTGAGCTACCTTGGCATAAAAAGATAGCAAAGGCCTTTATATAAAATTGGAAATAAATTTCAAGTGAATTTAATAAAAAAAGCTCATTTTTACAAAAAAACACCAGAAACAGCACTTAGACATATTAGACAGAAACTGAAATCTTCATTCAAAAAATATTTTATTCCACCTTCTTACTAAAAAGAAAGATTTAACGAAAAGTTAAAATAAACAACAAAAGCCAATCCAAAAATCGACACTTATTTTTTAAATACAAAAACAATGATATATCAAAAAAACAATAAAACACCCCCATTTACCAATTTCAAGATTTTTCCGTTTTTGGTAAATAATTTATCATTTTTATTTACCAATTTTGAGTAACAAAAAAACACACAGAAGTAAAAAAACAATTTCCAAAAACAACAAATACTATTCTCAAAAAAAAAGGATATCAGTTTTTTAGACCGATATCCTTATATTAAGCGTCACCTATCGCTTATTCTATTTTTCTTCACCCGCTCTCATTAGCATTAACCATACCCATTGTCTCAATTCTACTCTACCTTCTGGATTTTGAATTTGAGTCATAATGTTATGTAATTTTAATGCATTAAGATGCTTTCTATAATATGGTGTTCCTCATGCATATTTCTTTCACCATAAGAGTCTAGACATTATTGTTCCAAATTGCGCTCTTGTTACTCTTAGATTTGGAGAGAATTTCTTCATATCTAATCACATCAAACCTAAAGCACAAGCCTTCACAGCATAATCTTTAATTTCATCAGACTCCCAATCTTTCTTTCCGTCACTCCATCTACATTCACTTGGAATCTTTTCAGGAATTTGTTGTCCAAGAACATTTGTTGCATAATTAACAACCATCTTTGCTAAGTGTCCTCTTGTTACAATACCTTCTGGATTTGCATCTCTTAATGATACCATTGTTGTTACATTATGTTCATATGCCCATTGATATGCATCAAGAATTTCATTTTCTTCTTTTGTTAATTTTGTTCTATCAACTTTATTTAATTGATCTGCCTTAACATCTTTCAATTCTTCAAAATTCATATCTTTTATAGATTTTTCATTTTCAACTGTTGTTTCATCTTTTGAAGTAAAATCAACATTCTTATTATCTCATGTTAATTCAGCAGAACCATGAGTTTTTTCATTAGCTCAAGTTGTATTATAGAATGTTTTCTTTTCGCTTGAACTGCTATAACTACTTCATCCACCTCATCCTCCACCTCATCAATTTGATTTATATGTCCACTTAGCTTCTATAACAAGATCTTTAGCAGGCATTAAATCATTTGTTGGTCTATTAGTCCATCCATTGAATGTATAACCATTCTTTGTTGGTTGAACAAGATATTGGGCAATATTAGTCTTATAAACAACATCTCATGAGAAGATAATAGCTCCATCATTTTTAACAGTTAAATGGTAACTATTAATTGTTGTTAATGGTGTAAATACCAAATCTCATGTTCAAAGGACTTTTATAACCCCAGTATCTGTTGTAAAGATAGGTTCATCCGTTCCTGTTGATACATTCCATCCACTCCATGTGTATCATTCTTTAACCTTACCTTCAACATTAATAGTTGATCCATAATAATATTCTCAAGATTTTGTTCATGAAAGAGTTACTCCATCATTTTCATTAACAGTTACATTATGTTTATCTCTCTCATAATAATAATTAATTACAGATGATCCATCCGGATTAATATGAATCGTTTGAACTTCATCTCAACTTAATGTAAATCCTGTATATGTTTTCTTATTTAATTTAGTATCTATTGTTCATGTTAAATCGGCATCAATCTTTGTTTCAATAGTTTCAGTCACTTTCAAATCATCAGAATATTCTCAACTAAGATTCATTCTATAATGATTAATATTTAACGTGAAATCATTTGCTTGCCAATGAGCTGTTAATACAAGATTTGCATCTGGCATTCTTAAATTCGCTTCATCATATCTATGATCATACTCATCATACCATCCTAAGAAAGTATATCACATTCTTGTTACTACAGGATAAGAAATAGCATCATCATAATATACTGGATATGATTCCGCTAAGGCATCAGCATCTCAAGTTCCTCCATTAACATCAAATCTTAATGTCCATTTATTATGATCTACTACTGGAGTTACAACAACATCATCTAATGGCATGTCAAACGTATATGTTTGATTGTTAATTCTAGTTGTTACTCAACCAATAGTAACATCCCAACCACTCCATGTATAACCGATATTAGCTTCTCATGTTAAGATAATAGGTGTTTCATAGAAGATTTCTTCTGTTGTTTCTTCAGATGACCAACCAACTAATGGAGTCTTCCATTTTGTTGTTGCTCATACAGCTGTATTATATGTATAATTATTCTTAGCTCTCACATAGTTATAAATAATGTACATTTTCCCATCTGGAGCAATATCCTTGGTAGTTTGTTGTGGTGAAGTAAATCCAACATAAGTTCTTACTTCAGGTGTTACTGGAGAATCTGTCGTACCTTCTCCGGTAAATATTTCAGTTGTTTCAGCTCCTGTATTATAACTTCCATCAATCCATTGTTTTACATGATATACAGTATACTTAGTATCAGTTCTTGGTTCATAGAATGCTTTAAGATATAATGTATATGGAGCCTCTAAAGATCCTAATAATTCTTTTGTGATATCTTCAACAACTACTCATTTATTAGTCTTCCAAGCAACAAAATTATATCCTGTCTTTACTGGAGCTTTTAATTCAAAACTAACATCAGTTATCAAACGTTCTGATGGATTAGCAGAATCATTAACTCAACCATCAACATCGTACACTATTGCATAAGTAATTGGTTTTCTAACAGCATATAATGATACCATTCAATTTGCATTAGAATCAGAATAAGTAATATAAGACTCTAACTCAGAAACTAATTTTGACTCTCCGTTTCTAAAAACAATTTCTCATCCAGCTGTTGTAGACCAACCAGTTGTTTGATATCAAACAATATCTCAAGTATAGATATTGATAATTCCTCAATAATTATATTCTTTTGTTGTTAAATTTTGTGTTGTTTGATTATTTGTAAAATAATTCGCAGTTGTAACATTAATCTTTACATGTTCCCAATTGGCAGTTAATTTTACATTTTGTCATTTATTGAACACAACTTTAATTGGTGTAGTTGAATTATTTGACTTACATACCTCTAATTCTTGACCACCATTTGTAGTACATGTATAATCAGCAATATTTGTAGTCCATCCTTCAAAAGTAAATCCTGTCTTTACTGGATTATATACTGTAATAGTATATGTAGAACCATTCTTTGAAACTTTTTCTGGATTATTTTCATTATTATCTCCACCATTTAATTTATATGTTACATCATATTCAATCAAATCACAAGATGTACCATCATTATTTAATTGGTAACCATCTTCACAGCTAAATTTAGCTGTATATGTTCTATCTCCAATACTTCCATTATAAATATAAACATCATTAACAGCTACAGTTACTGGATCCAACATCCATCCTTCAAATACACTATTTACTCTTGTTGGATTAACTAAATGAATATCATCCGATTCAACTGTATATGTTGTTGGATTAGAAGGAGTTACTACTCAATTTTTTGTATTATAAGTAATTGTATACTCTCTAACATTCCAATGAGCTACAAACTCAATATCTCATTCTTGCATAGCTGAAATAACAGCACCTGTAGTTGGATTATTTTGTCACTCCCAAGTCCATCAAGCAAAAACATATCATCTTCTTGCTGAATCAGGAAGATCAGGAACAGATGTTTCTGAACCATAAGCATAACTCTTTGGTAAACTTGTTAAATCATAACCAACATTATCATAAGTAATTTTAAATGAATCCTTTCTCCAAGTAGCGATAAATGTTTTAGCTCATTCATCTTCATCAGAGATAGCTGTTACCACTTCTTGTGTTTGTGCATTTTTCCAATTTAAGAAAGTATATCCATCTTTAACAGGGGTTGGTAAAGTAAATCCTGTTCACTTTTGATAACTTCATGTATCAACTACTCCTTCAGGGAATTCTCATCAATCAAGAACATAACTTACAACATAATAAATACCTTCTGAATGAGCTACTACTGGAGTATTATCAGCATAGATAACAATTTCATCTTGATATTTTATTAGCTTTCAATTTGTATCATATCACCAATTTCCTGTTCTATCATAATTAGTAGAGATAGATGGTGCAGCAATTGTACAACTCAATGCTTGAGCTATACCATTATAAGTTGCAGGAATTAGACAAGAAGGTTCTCCATCTCAAATACCAACAACTCAAGAATCTCATTTAACATAAGTTACATGATAAATTTTAGGTGCAGCATAAGTTACTGCATATAAATTAGTATCTGAACTAATATTAATTTTTAAATTATTATTTGAAATTGCCGTTGAATTCAACTCTACTCATCCAATTACAGCTGGCACATTTCATGTTCATGGATGAGAAATATATCAAACAACTGTTGGTGTATTTGGTAAATTAGATTGAATACTTGGTACTGAAACTTCACAAGTTGCTTCATTATTATATCTATAACAAGATTCAACCTTCTCTGTAGCATCTCAGAACAAAGTATTTCCATTTCCATGATATGTTACTGTATATGGATTACTACTTTTTGTTTGTGCATAATAAACAGCATCATCTGTAAATGGTGTTGAAGTCCATTGATTTGAATGATTTCCAGTGATTGTACTCCATCCAATTACATCAAATCCTTCTGGAGCAATAATACTTGGAGCTGTTACTGAACAATTAGATACTGTATTTCTAATATAACAGATTTGATCATCATATGTTCAATTACCATTTCAACTAAAGACAACTGTTACTTTCTTTTCTGTTATTGCATAATATGTTGCTCCATCATTAGTTTCTGATAATGTAATAGTTTCATTTGTTCCGATATCAGCAATTGTTGCGTTTTGATTTGTAGACCATCACTTAATAGTAAATCAATCTCTTGTTATTGTTGGTAAAGATGATACATTACATGTTGATCAATCAGTTACAGTACAAGTTTCTGAATTATCATTAATTTCAGCGCCATTAGCACCAAAGTTTACTGTAAATGTTTTACCTGTCCATTTAGCATAGAAAGTTTTATCACCTGTAGATCGAACTGGAATACTTTCAACAGGAGTTCATGTAAATCAGCTATTATCATACCATCCATCAAAAATCCATCCACTCTTACTAACAGTTGGTAATTCAACCACGTCTTCTACAGTATAATTTGAATTTGTAACTAAACCATCAGCACCTACATATGTAATAGTATAAGTAATAGGTGTAGCAGTTGCCGTAAATGTAGCATTAGATGTAAGAGTTATTGTACCTGATGGATTAATTGTATTATTCCACTTTGGATTGTCATATCCTTGTTTTGTTGTAATACTTGGAGCTATAATTGAACAGCTATTATTAATTTCAGCACCATTATACGCAGGAACTGGAGAACATGATAATGAAATATTTCATATTTCATCAATACCTTGTCCTTTTTCAAATGTTCCAGTAAATGTAATTGAATCAGATTCAGTAATTGCAAACCATTCTGTATTACCAGAAATACCTGTTGCCGTATCTTGTTCTAAAATAGAAGCTGTTGCTGTAGCTAATGTATTATATCATAAAACATGGAAACCATCTTTTGCTGTAATTACAGGAGCTGTAATTGAACATTCAGTTTCATTATTATATAAATCACAACTTCTTGTTACATTTTGTTCAACATCTGTTCATTCTTCATTTGTTTGGTTTAATGCTCCATTTAAATTAAATGTTCAAACTAATGGTGATTCCTTTTTAAATATAGCATACAATATTGTATCTTCAGAAATAGAATAATTATCATAATTTTCTGATAATTTTTCATGTGCTCAAGAATTTGTATTCCATCATACAAAAGTATATCAAGCCTTTGTTCCTGTATAATTACCAAGATTAATTGTTTCATCTTCTTGTAATTCAACGTTACCAGTTGTAGCATCTGTTCAACCATTTGTTGTTGCATCAAATGTTAAGGTATAGGTTTGAGGAACAGGGGAATTCATTAAACAACGAACTGGGTACCCGGACGAGCGGTCGTAGTTGTTCTGAGGACCGATGAGACCATCGCTGAAGAAGAGGCTATAGGCTTTATCTGTACCATTAGGAGAAGAAGACCAATAGTACCCGTAGTTACCCGCATTGTCGAGATATAAATCAACGTAGAAACGGTTACCAGCAGGAGAAAGTTTTAAATCTTTAGCGAAATTCTTTGATGTTGATGCTTCACTAGTTGATTTATTTGTACTACTATTCCATGTATCATAAATTTCTTGCCATTCTATATTAGATGGTACATGCCATCAGTCTGGACATGGTCCTTGTCTTGCCTCATCTGTATTAGCATCATCTCACCAAAGATTAGTTTGTTCACTCCATGGTGAAGCTGAATTCCAATTACTATTTTGATATTTTGATGGAATATATTCATTAGGAACTGTAATAGTTGTTGTAGCTCACGCTGAAGTTGTTTTATCTGAGAATCACCAATTATTTCACCATTGATAATAATAACCATAGTAATCATAATTTTGAGAATTATCTTCCCATGTTATTCCATCCCAAGCTTTTTTAGCTCAAAGATTTCTATCCATTAATACATAATCTCAAATTTGTATTGTTCAATACTTAAATGAATTTCTTGAATCATCATCTCAAACAATTGTTGCTGTTCTAAAATATTTAGCAGTTAATGTAATATCTCAAGTAATTGAAGTATTTTCAAAATCAAAAGCTACTACATTATCTCATGAATACCATCCATCAAATACATACCCTTCTTTTACAGGTTCTGATGGTTCAATAGCTCTTTCTCAACTAACCACATTAATAGCAGCTGTTGATCAACTTCAACCATTAAAATCAAAAGTTATTGTATGAAGATTATCTGATGGTGTATAAGTATTCTTGAAACAACGAACCGATAAACCCGCATCTAAATTATATGCTCCCATATAAATATCCGAAGATTCCATAAAAAAGTATAATGATCATGGCCGTGTATTTGTATTTGTTATTGACCAAAGGTATGCATAATCACCCTGTTTAAATAATTCATTCCTATTATTACGAATCCCTGCAAAAGGTATTTTAAAATAACTTTGAAATCAAGAAACAACATCGGAATTTCAAATACCTTTCGTTTGAAAACCATAAGAAGACGAAGTTCAAAGGTTTGAAATATGGTCTGGATAATTTACTCATACATAGTATTCTAACATCAAGCTTAATTCACTATAATCTGGGACATGCCATCATATTGGACACGGTCATTGAGTATTAGATCAGGTCCAAATATTACTATTATTCCATCAAGTCATCCATCAATAATATCTAGACTCATTATTAATATTTACAACAAACTGATTTCAAGAATATTCCGATTTTCAACTAACATCTACCAAATTTCCCGTAATATTCCCCGCATCTAATATTCATAAAGATGAAAATCAATAGTTATTTCACCATTGATAATAATATCCATAAGATCATGTTGAGGTAACATCATTTGTTGTAGCTCATAAGTTTCTATCCATTATTGTAAATCATTCTATTGGATATTCTGTTGAATCTAAAGCATTTGGTCTAGCAATAGATATTTCACCATACTCAAAATTAGCTAACTGATCTTCTAATGCATCAGGTCCTTCTTCTGCTACTTGTGTAACAATAGTATAAATAGAAAAACTTTCTGCTTCAACTACTAATTCTCATTCTTCATTTTTAATTGTTTCAACTGCTTCTACTTTAACTTCACTAATATCTTCTACTTTATTACCACTACCATCTTTATCATTTAAGTGGTATACTTTTAATTCTTGTTCTTCATCTTCATTAGCTTCACTCAATATTTCATGATTACCATAATTAAATGTTACTTGTACAGTTTGTCCTGAAACAGGCTGTACTTCTTCTCATGAATATAAGAAAGAAATATCAAATGCAACAACATTAGATTCTTCTGTTACTTCATCTTGTTGTTCTACTAATTGTTCTTTAATTTCATTTAAATCTTTTTTAGTTTTAATTGGAACAATACTTAATATAGTTCCTTCAGGAAATGTATTAACTGGTGCAAGTACAATAGCTGTAACACCATTATAATATTTTCTTCAAGAAATTTCTTCTTTATTTAATTCAACAACCTCAGGCTCTTCTATAACATCTTCATTAACAACTTCATTACTTTCTTGAGCTCAAAGAATTTCTCTCGCATGTTGAATAAAATATTCTCTAATAATATTATTTTGTTCTTTTGTTCATAAATATTTTCATTCAATTCATGCCTTAATAGCCCATTCAGAACTATCAGTATACCAATTAATTCATAATTTCTCAGCAATCTTTGCTACACTACCTTCTTTAGATAATTTAGTAATAAATTCATCATCAACTGTTACAGAAGATTCAGAAGATCAAGCAGAACTAGAAGTTCCAGAAACATCCACACCACCTTCAACAACAGCTTCTGATCCTGTTGCAGCAACAGCTCAAGATTCGCTATCAATTACTACAACGTCTCAACTTTCACTTTCTGCATCAGGAATAACATCTCATGACATCTCTAATGAATCCTCATCAACAACATCACCAGAAAAACTATCATCCTCTTCAGAAAGAGAATCTTCATCTTCCTCCTCATCTAAATCAGCATCATCTGTCTCATCATCAACATCATCAGATACTTCTTCTACATCTTCAGGTGTTTCTTCCTGGACAATACTTTCTTCCACAAATTCTTCATCACCTACTGCATAAGTTACAGGTGTTAGAATCTGCACAGCTAAAAGCATTACGAGCGTAAATACGCTAAACGATTTCTTCATTTTCTACAAAAAAAGATTTAAAATTTCCTCTTTCAAATTATAGCAACTAAAAAAAATTAATAAAATTTTAGACCAATTTAGGAAAAGAAAATACTTGTCATTTTAAAATAATATGACAAAAGAATAGATACACAAAAACTTTAGACGAAAAATCAAAAAACACTAGTTTCTAACTAGATATAAAAATATCAAGATACAAAAGTAGGACATTTATTCCATCGAAAATGTGCAAAATTATAATAATTGACTTACTATAAATAGTAACAAAAAAACTCCTACTTATTAACAACATCAAACCTTGAATCACCCATACTAGAATAACTTGATCCCATATCTCAAAGATAATTAATATGAGTAAATAATGTAACTAAATTAATATCTCAAGAATAAATTCAATAACAAACATATATTAATCCAAGGATAAGTGCCCACTTTAAAAAAGTTTTCATATAAAGATATAATAAAGTAAAATTAAAAAAAATATACAAATTCTATTTTAAAAATCGATAGCAAATTAAGAATAAAATTGAGATTTACAAACAAAAAATATACTATAAAAAACAAGGTAAACATTTTTATATTTTCTCAAAAAAAATCATGAAGGCCATTCCAACAATTATCCACATTATAATAGAGGAATTTAATGAAGATTGAGAAATCTACTTTTTATGAAATTGTATATTCAAAAAAACTGATTCAAATATCAAATCTGAATCAGTTTTTCATATATAAAGAATAATTATTATTTATCTTCTTTAATAGCAGCTTGAGCAGCAGCCAATCTAGCAACTGGAACTCTATATGGAGAACAAGATACATAATCAAGTCCAACCTTATGACAGAATTCAATTGTTGTAGGATCTCCACCATGTTCACCACAAATTCCTAAGTGAATATCAGGTCTTGTAGCTCTACCCATCTCAGCAGCCATCTTAACTAATTTTCCAACTCCAACTTGATCAAGTTTTTGGAATGGATCGTTCTCATAGATTTTCTTATCATAGTAAGCTCCTAAGAATTTACCAGCATCATCTCTTGAGAATCCGAATGTCATTTGAGTCAAATCGTTAGTACCAAATGAGAAGAATTCAGCTTCTTTAGCAAT
>CAMOEC010000057.1 GCA_946611795.1 uncultured bacterium | reverse complement strand
GAGATGAACAAGTCCTTATTTGGAGAAGAAGCTTTGATGTTCCTCCTACTCCAATGGATAAAGAAGATGAACGTTCTCCATTTCAAGACCCTCGTTATGCATGAGTTGATGAAAAAGATTTGCCATTAACTGAGTCATTAAAAGAATGTATTGCTCGTATTTTACCTTACTGGGAAAATAATATTCGTCCTGCTTTAGAAAAAGAAGGAGAAATATTAGTTGCTGCTCATGGTAATAGTCTTAGAGGAATTGTTAAAGTATTAAAAAATATATCAAATGAAGATATTGTTGGTTTAAATCTTCCAACAGCTGTACCTTATGTATTTGAGTTTGATGATAATATGAATCTAGTTAAAGATTATTTTCTTTGAGATCCAGAAGAAATTAAAAAATTAATGGAAGCAGTTGCTAATCAAGGAAAGAAAAAATAGTGATTTTTTTGAATATTTAGGCTTATCGATTATAATAAGATAAGCCTTTTTTATTATAAACAAAAACAATGAAAACTTTTTTAAACGTATTATGAGAAATTTGAAAAGCAGTATTGCGAGTATTAAAAATTTCTTTTTTATTTTTTTCAATAATAATAGTTCTTTATGTCTGTCGGGAGCTATTCTTCCACTTTAGATATATTCAACAGGACGATAATTCAGATCCTATGAACTACTGAACATATGCATATTTGATCGATATTAACTGAAAGACAATTGAAACAAAATATAATTGAAATTGATGAGAAGGTTTTATACTTGTTTCATTGGTATTAACATGATACGATAATAAAAATTTGAAAGATATTGAACGAACATTTTTCCCATCTGAGGATGAAAAACATATTTTAGACACAAGATATACTCAGTGATTAAATTATGCTATGTTTAGTGTCCCAATATCTGTTGGTAAATTTTGATTTAATGCAAAGCTAAATTATTATTCATGAGAATCAATTGATACCTTTAATTTATTATGAGGACCTATTGTTACAATATGGCCAGATACAAAGCAACCAAATATACCTTTAGTTACTTTAAAAGCAGATAAATCTAATGCAAAGGTTTGAGAAGAAGTGACATTTGAAGTAATCAGTGATGTATTTTCTCATGCAGATGATTTTGTAGAAAATAGAGTTATAGAAATAGATTTTGAATGAGATGGAGAATATGATTTAACAACGAATAATAATATAATAAAACATACTTATAATGTGGCTTCACCTACAGCATATCCTTATCGTCCAGAGGCTTCAGTTATTTATGACGATTATAAATGACATTGAGAATGAAAGCCTATTATTGTGAAAATTTAATATAGACAAAGTCATAGATCTCTAATAATCCTATCTATAGTAGTTCTTGTTGAAAATAATAAAAAGATTATCGATATCAGAAAATGGTGGCAAAATACTTACCACCATTTTTTGCTTTTAAGAACAGCTTTTTTTAGCTTGTTAATTTTTCTTAGATTCATATGTGCAGCACTATAGTATATTTTCTCTGTCACATAGTGAATAGAAAGACATCCATTTAACCTCTTCTCTTTTTCAATTAGTTCCTTTTGTTCTTTTGTTAGACAATTGTCATTCTCATGTGATAAGAATTCATCTAGCATTGCTTTATATTCTAAGCTCTGATTTTTGTGGAAATCAAATTCGCTTTTGAAAATATTCTCAGCTTCTGAAATCTCTTTATTAATCAGCATTCTGTATATGCCAAATAATATTTCAATCAAAACACAGAGCGTTATGCATAATGCAGGGTAACTTGTGAAACTGAGATTGTCAATAAAAGTATTCTGAACAAAGAAATAGTATAAAAGAGATAGAAAGATAAGCGCCTCAAATATCTGTGATATTTTCTTAAAGATAAGATATCTTTTGACGCTGCGTACTAAAGAATAAAAGACCTTTTCCATAGAGTTTAATTTTTGTTTATCTAACATAGTTATAAGAATCTGGCATATTTATTGCAATAAGGATTTTTTCTAATTTTTATTTGAAATTTGTAGTAAAATAGTAAAGCTAATAGTATATCTATTATAAAAATATTAAACTATGAAATTATTAGGATTAACAGTAATAATCTATTGGTTAGCAGGTTGTTCAACACCATTGAATACCTTCTTTTTTGATCCTTCAGCATTTCTTTCATCATTAAAAGAATCTCAAGTAAATAATACTGTTCAACAAGAACCTATAAAAGAACAGCCAAAGCCTAAAGTACAAAAAATTGAACCAGCTAAAAATAATACTCAGGATGATGCACAAATAAATGAGGTAGTTGAAAATACTTGAGAGATTCAAGAGAGTGAGACATGAGTTGATATAGTAAAAGAAAAAGAACCAGTAATTACTGGTTCAATATTTGAGTGATCATGAGATTATGAG
The DNA here is from genome assembly GCA_946611795.1 of uncultured bacterium. Classification (GTDB taxonomy): domain Bacteria; phylum Patescibacteriota; class Gracilibacteria; order Absconditabacterales; family Absconditicoccaceae; genus HOT-345. The sequence continues at coordinate 4,490 of CAMOEC010000057.1, read as the reverse complement.
GAAATAGTATTCTCAGATGTTTTTGATGAAGAGTATCGGCAAGATCATTAATTATTGTTTTCGTCGTCATCATCATCTTCTTCCTCTTCTTCAAAGAGTCTTTCAAAATGTCTTTCTCTTCTATTCATAGGTTCGTTGTATGGAGCTGAACCATGTTCTTTGTTATCACTTGCATCTAAATACCAGAAGGCAAAACTTTCAGCATAGTCTTCTTCAACTGATTTAGTTGCATATTTACTTACAAATTCTGAAGGTAGACAGTTCATTACTCATTTATTCCAACAAATTTCTGAAAAACTTGATGGATTCTTGTCTTTAAAGAAATAGATATAGTGTCCTAATTCATGTGCTAATATTTGTCTTACATGTCTTTCATTCCTTTGTGCTGTATTATTACTTTTACAATAAGAGATTATAAGGGTGATATCTTTAAAACTAACTTCATTTGTTGTTAGATTTTTTACAGCACGGAAATTTCATTCAGTAACTTCACAACTTTGAACATAAGATACGACTATTTTATTATTTAATGTTTTAATATCTTTATCATCAAGAATATGACGAACAAGCATATCGGCTAATGTAGATTGAAGATAATTCTCAGTAGCTTTAGAGAATGAACTTCTGATGTTTGTTGGCAATCAACTAGGATCGTGAACAAATCTAAATCATTTATTATTAGCTGATGAATGCTCATTTTTTTCTGTTAGGACACTCTTTTTTTCTACAGTTAATGTTTTTTTTCAATTATAGAGTTCTTGTGTTGTTTTTAGTAATGAAAAGAGAGTATATTGTTGCTTACAAAATTCACTTTCACTATCTTTTTTTACTCATGAAATCAAATCTTTTATAGTATCAAATCTTTCTTTAAGTACTTTATTTTTATTTGTACTAACAGAGCTTCACCAAGCATTTTGTAGGGTAGGTAAATCTTTCTTTGCTTCATTGATAGCTTCAATAGGACATGATTTTTCAAAGGCTTCTATAATGGTAGAATAAGGAATATCATTAGTTAATGTAGCTGATTTTAATTTTAATGTGGTATCTATTAGTTGATAAACTTCAAAAACATTTGAATTTGCTCAAAATGATAGGTAAGGAACAGATGCTATTCATAATATTAACGTAGATAACAATCATTTTTTTAAAGTCATGTCTTTTGTATTTTTTTATAAACTATACTAATTGTAGCGCAAAATGTTAAAAAATACAAATTTTTAATATTATTTTAATATGTCAAGATAGATGGAGCAAACTATCTGATACAATTGTGAAAACATGAAGACAAAAAATCTTAGTATTTTTTCATAAAAAAGCACTTGACTTTGTCTATATTAAATGATATAATAAACCTTGCTCGTGTAGCTCAGTTGGTAGAGCATTGCTACTTTAGGACATTACAGGCCCCCAAAACAATACAAATTCATTGCAATTATATCGCGATTAAGGTTGCAGTGGATTCTGAATGCATGCAATCGTGTTGATTAAAGCCTGTAACGAAGGGTAAAGGTCAGGAGTCCGAGTCTCCTCATGAGCGCTATAGTTCGTTACGTATTGATAACGAACTTTTTTTATACTTGAAAAATTAAATAATAAATAGCATTAACAAAATAAATCGATATAAGAAGAGTAATTTTATTACTAATTAAATGAATAATGAAAACTTTATTATTCTTTAACAACCTAATTAAAGCAATAAAAACTTTCCCTGTATGTTTTTTCTCTCTACTTGCGTTAACATTCTTAGTTATTTGAGATGATGCTTGATGGTTAGATTCATTTTATCATGTAGAAGAATGCTGAATAGCTGTATTTTTAACGCTACTATTAGGACTTTTTTGACCATTATTATCTCTTCATCATTCAAATTGAAGAAGCAAAAAATATATGACAATAAATTATGCACTTCAAATAATAGCTTTGTTAGTTGGATGAATATATTACTATCTATTAACAAATTATAATTTTATGGATGCTGCAAATACAACGCAATTATTATTCTTATGAATAATTCCGTTAACAGTATTATGAGTAATAATGCAGAATTCTATTCTTTTAAAAGTTTTAGAGGAAGATATTTGGGTTGACTGGTCTAATATCATAAAATCTCTTGCTCTCTGATTCTTTGCTGGACTTATTGTTCGGTGATGATTGTCTTGAGCATTAGCTTCAATAGAAGCATTGTTTGACATTGATTTCTCTTATCATTGGTATACTTATTTTGGAGCGTTTAGTATGATTTTGTTGGCAGGATCATTCGTCTTAAATTATTATTTAATTTCAACAGAGGCTTCAGCTATTATTCTTCCATCTCGTATCAGAAAAATATTCTGAAGTTATATTATATTACCATTAGCTATGATTTATTTAGCAATATTTATTGCTTATGCATTAAAGATAGCGATTACAGGAGAATGGCCTAGATGAGTGATTGTTTGGTTATGATGTTGATATTTCATGTTCTGAATGGTATGTTATTATCTAACTTATCCTGAAAAGACAACATTCTATGAAGTTTTTCATAAAGTATTATTTGCTAGCTTTCTTTTTATCGTTTTAATGATGTGATGTGCTATCCTAAAAAGAATTAATCAATATTGATTGACGGTAAACAGATATTTTGTATGTGCATTTGTTATTTCAATAGCTATATTCTCAATATTAGCACTTGTATTAAAAAGAAGAAGATTGTTGTCATTTGTTTCAGTCTTTTTTGCTGCTGTATTGATTAGTTTTTATGCTTGGCCTTTCAATGTAACATCCCTTTCACTTTCTTCTCAAAAAACTAGATTAGTATCATTACTTGAAAAAGAAAATATAGCAATCCCATTATGAGATAACTCATTATCTAACTTAACTTGAGATACTGCACGCTTAGCTGCTGGTATGATTGATGAAATTGTCGATGAATATGAAGTAAGTGCTTGGAGCTGAAATTTAATACAAACAGATAGTTTAACATGAAACTTAAGAGGATATTCTCTTCGTTATGATATTCATTCATTATTAGGTTTAGAATCTTACTATCCTTTATCAACAGAAAAATATTTTTCATATCGAACTAATAGAGATAATAATGAGTTTGATATAAATTGATATTCTAAGCTTTATGAGTTGTCAGTATATTTCTCTGATGCTGAAGCAGATAAAAATAATATCATTAAATTGCCAGAACATATATGATGAGAGCTTGATATTTCGCCATATGTTAACGATATTTATAATAAGAAAGATAGTGAATCTAATGAGTATTACATAATAGAGGAGCCTTGAAAAAAATATCTCTTAACATCAGTTAGTTGAAAAGAAAAATCAGATTGAAGTATTATAATTACTTGAATATACTGATACTTGTTGGTTAAATAGATTTTAGCACTTAGTTATATAGATTTGAAAAACTTAGTATTATCATTATTGAAAGATAAAAACTTAACCCCAGAAGCTTTGAAGGATGCTCAAAGAAGTTTTTCTAAAACTCATAATTTAAATACATTACCAAGTAAATCAGAAATTCTCCAAACATATTTCCAATTACTTAAGGACTGAAAAGTAGAGAAAAATGAACAATTTGAAACAATTTTACGTAAAAGAGCAATCCGTTCTCTTTCATGAATTGTCCCAGTGCAAGTTCTAACAAAACCATTCCCTTGCCCATCTCACTGTATATTCTGTCCAAATGATCCAGAAATGCCTAAGAGTTATATTAAGTCTGAACCTGGAGCAATGAGAGCTTGGCTAAATCAATTTGATCCACTAAAACAAGTCTATAATAGATTGTATTCATTATCTCAAACCTGACATAAAACAGATAAAATAGAGATGATTGTTTTATGATGAACGCGAGATTTTTATCCTGATGATTATAAAGAAGAATTTATTAAAAATCTCTATGATGCTTGTAATACCTTTGATGATTTAATAATAGAAAATAAGAAAAGTTTATCAGATCGAAAATATGCATTTAATATAACAAATCAGGATAAGATAGCATATTCTAATTCTTTAGATGAAGCAATTACTAGAAATGAGACAGCTCCTCATAGAATTATCTGATTAACAATAGAAACAAGGCCAGAATTTGTTACTGATGAAAATTGTCAAAAGCGAAGAGCAATGTGAGTAACAAGAATAGAAATGTGAGTTCAATCAACAGATAATGAAATTCTAGATCTAAATCAGAGGTGACATCATATAGAAGAGGTACATAAAGCATTACATAAATTAAGGCAATATGCTCTAAAATTCTCTATTCATATTATGCCATGACTTTATGGCTCAAATGTTGAAAAGGATATTCAAACCTTTAGAGAAGTTTACTCTAATCCATATTTAAAACCTGATGAGATAAAATTTTATCCTACATCAGTTATTCCTTGAACAGTTCTTTATAAGCTATATGAAGAAGGAAAATATTCTCCAATAACAACAGAGCAAATATCAGAAATTATTGCAACTACTTTTCAAGAGATTATTCCTCCTTATACAAGAAT
>CAMOEC010000056.1 GCA_946611795.1 uncultured bacterium | reverse complement strand
ATGTGATGAGGATTATTCCTTATTGTTATGTTAATAATGGTATTATGATCATTTGTTCTCCAACATTTCTGATTCATTAGCAACTCTCTTTGGAACTCAAGGGAAACCTATATTATTCTTTTCTGATTTTTCTCTATGTGATTAATTTGATTAGTCGACGATTATTTAAATATAAGAGATTATTGAAAAGTTAAATGATTAAGTGCAAAAGCGAAACTCATTGGTATGTTTCTATTCTCATGATGGATTTCTTATTGGTTCTATGTAAAATTATGAATTGATTATATCAATTTTTGGCCAATAGCATGAAAAATTCAGGTATGAATCTTATTCCCAATTTTGACATTTATAGCGACAGTTGCTGTAGTTAATGCTATTAATATCACAGACTGATTAGATGGATTAGCTTGATGATTAATGGCTATTATCTTGGCTTGTTTTGCTGCAATGACATTCTTAAATGGTACATATCTTGCTAGTAGTATTGTTGGAATATTAGTAGCTACATTACTAGCATTCTTGTTTTTTAACATCAATCCCGCAAAACTCTTTATGTGAGATTCCTGAGCATTTGCACTGTGATGAATACTATCCTCCCTTATTTATCTAATGAACATGAGATTTGGTATATTAATTCCATTTCTAATTATATTTGGGTTCTTTATTGTTGAATTCTTCTCTAGTTTCCTTCAAATTTTTTGGAAAAAAGTATTTAAGAAAAAATTATTTGCTGTTGCTCCTTTCCATCATCTTCTTGAATATAAATGAATAAAAGAAACAACAATTGTTATGGAAGCCTGGCTAATTCAATGAATACTTGCTGCTGCTTGAATATTATTAATTTTAATTGAATATATGATGATGAAAAAAGGAGCTTTATAAGCTCCTTTTTATTATTTCTTCCACCATGCTAATTTCGATGTCCAATTTTCACGAGTTGGTTCTTTCATTTTTAGTTTTTCATATGAGAAATCAGAAACCGGTGTTGTTGTATCAAAAGTTCTTTTTAAGGTATTTCCAATATTCTTAAAGAAGTTCCCCACACTATCACGAACATTTAAGAATAGATTTCTTGCTGGCTCAACAACAGTTCTTACTGCTCATTCAACAATAGTTGCTCAAGATATAACAACTCCTGCTGGAACTTGATAAAGCTTATTATACCATTTTCAAGCATTCCATGAGCTTGATAATGTTTCTCGAGCTTTTTTCCCTGTATCAGAAACGACTTTCCCCATATCAGAAATTACATTCCATCATGTCTTAACAACATCAGCTCATGTATTTAAAGTAGTCCCTACTCATCTTACAGGGACTGCAATTGTATTTCACATAGCGTTTCAAAATTTAGACATCACCAATTATTATTGTTTAAAAATATCGTTTAAGTTTTTTATTATATATAAACTTTTTATCTCAAAGTCAATAGTTTTTAATTTTCTATTTCACTGTTCTTAGGTATTCTTCTGCAAATTCTTGAAAAACTTCTTCCAAGAAATTATCATAATCTGGGATCATCTTCTCTATCTTGCTCAAAGCTTCAGCTTCTTTTTTAGCATCAAACAACCTCATAATTTCTTTTCTTTGGTCATTAGATAATTCTTCAAAAACTCTTGAAAAAATTTTATCCATTAAAAGTGGTTCTATTTCTTCTTTTAGAGCCTCAAAATCATCATTTTCAGGAGAATAACCTGCTTCTATAAGCAAATTATAGATAAAATCATCTTCTTGTAATTGTTGCATTTTATTAATTATATTATTTAAAATTCTCTAAATAATCCTTCTCAAACTCTTCTAATATTGAAACAAAATATTCTTCATAATCATCAATATTTTTAGAGCATAATTCCCAAAATTTCTCAGCATCACCTGTTTTTAAGTACATTTCAGCTTGAGATCTTTCAAGAACTGGTAATTTCAATGAAATTTTAGCAATAATACGAGACATTAGAATAGGTCTTCGTTCTTCTTTAAGAGCATCAAATTCTTCAGGATGGAATCAAGCCTCTGTAAAAAGATCCTCTAAATACATATCCATATCTTCCATTTTAATAATTATTAACATTTAAAATTTTATTAAAGCCATGTTGGAGATTCTCATGAGCTTGGTCATCAAGAACTTCAATCAGGATCTGTTGTTATAAATTCTTCTCATTCTGGTATTTCTCAAGGGTCTGTAGTCTGAAGTGCTTCTCATTTTTCTTCTTCTGTTGGAATCATCTTTTTCCTATATGTATTAGCATATATTGGCATACCTACTCCATCAAAGAAAAGATGTTTTACACCTTCAGTTACCTCTTCCTTACCTGGTGTTGTTACTGTATTCAATACTTCTTCTGTTAATCTTGATCATATTCATATATCATTATGAATAGCCATATGACCAAAATGTCACATTTTCATTCTCATTACTGGATCAAAGTCTGTATAATTTTTTGCTCAACTTAAATAATCTTGTAAATTTTTCAAGACTGTTGTACCTTCTCAAGGTCTTAATATTCATATTCTAGGACTTGATAAGAAAGCTTCTGCTCTTGAAAATGCGGCATCTCATGGTCTTAAGCTATCGAAATGTCATGCCATTAATGCATTTTTAAACTCAGATGTTCAACCTTCATTCAATTTCCACAATACATCTTTCATAAATGAATTTGATACCCAATCATTTAACTGAGCATCAGACCATCCTGTTTCTTGTTTTACTATTGTCCAGAAAGCTTCTGGATTATAAGATCATCAAGAAGTAGGGGCTGACTTTAATGCATTCTCTATTGCAGTCACTTTAGATGAAGGAACTCCATTACTTAATAAGCTATTTTTCACATCAGGATGAAGTTGAGATGTCGTAGTTCATGGGATTGTTGTTACTGTTTGATAATGACCGAATATTCAACTTCATGAAAGATATTGTGCAAGTACTGCAGTTGAAGCATATATTGCACCAGATGCTATTCAATATTTTCTCTCTAAGGCTCATCTTCTTTTCTTAAATGTTGATAATGCCTTATCATAATCAGATTCTAATTGATCATGCAAATCTGTATAACGTGGGTCTCATGTTCTTATTGCATCCAAACCATCTTTTATCACCTTATCACGTGGATTACTTGAAGATAACTTTGATTCGTTTAATCTAAATACTCAATCTTGTACAGCTTGATACAAGGTATTAAAATCTTGTTCAATTTTTGTTCTATTTTGAGAAGCCACAAAATTATGTCCGCTTTCTTTATAATAATCAAGTCTAACCAATGCATTAATTAAATATCCTTCCAAAATATCTCTATCATTTTTATTCTCTGGAGCATCAAGATTTAAAGTAGAACTTAATACTCCTTTAATTTTCTTAGTTAAGTATTCTGTATCTGCAATCTTATGTTGAGTAGTTTCTTGATAGAGTTGATATTGTCTTTTAGCCTTATATTTCCTTCGAGAATACCATGGTGCTCATTCCATAACCTTTCTGATATTCTCCATATTTTGCTTTTCAATATTTAATCAGTGAGTCAATCTTTTTTCTTGTCACTTTTGTTCTTTCGTATAATGACTCGCCTTTTTAGCAGCACTTATAACTCACATTTTTGTAGCCAAGAGTCATGTTGCAATTCAAGCTCCTAATGGTCCTCAAATAAGAGATCATCACGCTAACAATCATGTTCAAATCAAAGCGGATCCTCATATTGTAAGTACCCTATGATTGTCCATCCAATTTCAAAACCTTTGCCATAAGCTCTTTTCTCTATCCTTATTATCTATTTCATATGCTCATGTTGTATTATTAAGCAATTGTAATTGCATTCTTAAGTTTTTTACATTTGCTTGTAATTGAGCTTTCCAGTTTTGAAGAATAGGCAATATTAAATTCTTATCAGATAAAGAATCCAATAGTTTTCTAATTTCTGGAGGGAAATTAGATTGTGTTGCTTGGAAATATTCATCAGAATATTTTTGTAATTCTGATTTAAATAATCATTCATCATATGTATCTTTCATTTCAAGACTTGCTGGATCAGCATTAATATCCTTTAATAAAAGTTTTCATATTTTATCCATTAATACTTGTTCAGCTCTTTCTTGCTTCAACTTTAATAGGATATTTGAACCAAGATAATTCATATCATTATTTTTAATCATTGGTTCTATTACTGGATCAACTGCTATAATCGCATTAAACTCTTTTTCAAAAGCAGCATCATTCATATTAGTTTTCAAATATTTCACGCACAATTGATTAACATCTGCATTTTCATGAGTAACAAGATTATCTATGTTTCCCTTCCATTGATCGTCACTGTTCTGTAATTCATGTCTATTTGCAGCACTAATAACACTGTCACGTCTTGTATCAATTTTTCCTTTTACTGCTTGCATATGTTTTTTTATGATTTTATTTCTTTTATATTCTCTGGAAACAAAATGTTTTACTCTACTCCATGGATGCCATGTGCTTAATTTCATTAAAGAAAGTTCTCATAACTTATCAAACTCTTCTCTATCTTTTTCTTCAGCAATATAAGCTGCTTCTTCTGAGTGAACATTCTCAACACTTGAAATTGTTGCTGTCCACTCTTTAGCTTTAATTGTTGGAGGAGGTGGAGGTGGAACTACTCCCTCCATTTTTAATTTCATTGAATATTTCTTTGTTAAACATGCTTTACAATTTCACAATCAATTTGACACCTTCTTTGTTCATTTTACCTTAAATGAAAAATCTAATGGGTAATCGGGCAAGGTAATTCATAAAGTACTTGCCTCTGATTGTATTTTTGCTTTTTCTTCAAATGTAACAACCAAATTTGGATTTCATTCTTGGTTATCAATAGCTATTTTACCTATCTTTAATTTATTTCATCATATTGTAATTACAATATCAGCAGTTTTTGTATTTCTTATATCTGCATTTAATGAATCTGTAAGCTCTCTAACTCAATCATTCAAAGTAATTGGAATACTATTTCAATGATTATCTTTCATCTCCATACTAGAAACATCAATTTTATAATTTTCTAATCATGTAGCTATTCCATTTTCAAAATCATTTTTCAAGTCACGGTTTTCTGTAAGACTTGTTGTTCAAAGATCTTTTTCTCATAAATCGATATTTCATTTTTTTACATTCAAATCTCTTAATGTTTCATATTCAGGAACTACGTGTCATAATTCAACTTTTGCATTATGTAATCCTTTAATCTTTGGAATTTCTTGAGGGATTATTTGTTCATCTAGTTCTTTTGTAATTTGATTATACAAATCTTTTGTTAACAAATTATCCTCTACTGTTTTCCAAATTAAGTAGAGATATCCTGCCACACGAATTGATGTTTTTCTTTCTTCTATATCATTTAATTTTGAATGTTCCACAAAAAATGCATTTCATCATTTCTTAGTTACTGAATTAACAAACGTATTTAATTTAGCATCAACTTGAGCCGCACTTGAAACATTTAATAGTTTATCAATTTGTGTATCTCACAAAGTTGCAGAAATATCTGCCATATTTGTTGATTTCCCTCAAAAAAGTTTCCAACTATTTTGTCTTTTCCCTGTTCAATCATCGTGTAGGAATTGAAGATTTGCAAGTGATGGCTGAATTTTATTTAATATTTCTGACTTTTGTGCATCTGTTGCAGCTCAACTAGCATCTATTGCATCAATATTTCATCATGAAGATTTAATTTTTTTCCAGAATGTTGCTACTGCTGTATTATTAGAAAGATCAATATGTCATGGGGCACTTTTTCACAAATCTGATTTTAAAATATTATTTTGTCTTTCTTCTAATAAATCCTTCAACCCTTTTAATGTTGATTCATCTCAAGTTCATTCTGCCTCATTCGCATTCAACACAGTACTGATTTCTTCTCTATATTTTGCAATAACATCAGCGATTTCAGTAGTTGTGGTTTTTGCATTGATTTTTCATTCAATATCTTGGAATTTTTCTCAAGAATTTTTAGCTAAATTTTTATCGTGCAACATCTGATTTTCACAAATATAAAAGTCTTCAGACTAATTATATTTTCGCCATAAAAAATTTTCAAAAAATCTGAGCATTTGCTCAGATTTTATGTTGACTTTTTACAAAATATCTTATTCTATTTTATTCTTCTATTGGAGATAGATATTCTGCTAAAAACTCAGCAGTTGTCTCTTCTAATAATGAAACATAATTTGGAACCTTGTAAAAAAGTTTTCATTCTAAATCATCCATATTTTCAGCTTGCAATGCTTCTACATCTTCTTCAGAAATAACGTTAGATAATTTATCAGAAAATAATTCTTCAATTTGAGATTGTATTAGTAATTTTTCTGTTTCTACCAATTCTTCCCCCTCTATTTCGCTAACACGATTTATTGCATAATTCTTTGCTTCATTTAATGTTTTTAACATGATTGATTTGTTAATAACTAAATATTATAAACCTACGCTCCTTTTTTGTTGATCAACATAAGCTTGTTTTGCCTTAGTTAAGTGATCTTGTAATTGCTTTTTCAATCCAATTGTCCATTGGCTTTCTCCTGATTTAACTTTTATACTTTCTTCAAAGTTTTTTAAATCATCTTTTATATTATCAGAATTCCAATTCCAACTAGCTCTTATCCAAGATCTTTTTAATCCATTCTTTATACTTCTTACTCAAATAATATTTGATTTTGTTTGTCACATCAAATAAATAAGGACATTCTTAGGATAATTAGCTTTATCTTGCTCTAATTTTGCAATATTATCATTTAATGTTACTAATCTTCTTCTCTTAAATGATAGATATTCTGAAAGTTTTGGTCAATTAGATACAATACCTGAAAGTTGATTTTTTAATCTATTAATTTCATCATCTTTTGCCTTTTCTGTTGATTGAATTCTTGCTCATACAGTATCAACATAGGATTTCATATCATCTTTAAAGAAATCTTCCCGTGCTTTTTGTATTTCTTCTGACTTTGCTTTTATTTCTTCTTCCTTTGCTCCTTCGTCTTTTAATTTTTGTAATTCTTCATTTTTTTGTTTCATTGAATCTTGAAACTGGTCATATTTCTCTTTAAATGAGTCATTATAGGTCTTTGCTCATTCAGGAGAATCTTTAGCTTTCATAAAATCAAGCAAAGCTTGTGCTTTTTCAGTATCTCATTCAATCATATAACGAGACATCTCTCTATTCAATTCTTCCTTTGAAAGATTTCTCCAAGACTCTTCCAATCAAGCACGTTCTGAAATTTCTAATGCCATGACTATTTTTTAGGAATAAAATTTTCTTTTTACAATTATAATTAGATTTTTTATATTTGTCAAATTTGGTGAAACTTAATAAAAAAGCAGAGACTTTAATATCTCTGCTAATATTCAGTTAACTATTTTAATTATTTACCTAATTTCTTTTCAAGCTCAGCCACTGCTAATGTTGTTTTAATAACAGTATCTGGGTTTAGAGACATTGATTGAATTCCACATTCAACCAAGAATTCTGCAAAATCTAGATAGTCTGATGGAGCTTGTCCACATATACCTACGTATTTTCATTTTGCATTACAAACATCAATAACTTGTTTAATCATCTTCTTTACAGCTGGGTTTCTTTCATCATATACAGAAGCAACAAGTTCTGAATCTCTATCTACTCCAAGTAATAATTGAGTAAGATCATTTGAACCAATACTAAATCCATCAAATACTTCTAGGAATTCTTCTGCTAAGATTACATTTGAAGGGATTTCACACATACCCATAACTTTAAGACCATTATCTCCTTGTTTTAATCCATATTCAGCCATAGTTGCAACTACCTTCTTTGCTTCATCTACAGTTCTTGGGAATGGAATCATAACATCTAGATTTGTTAATCCCATTTCTTCTCTTACTTTTAAGACACCTTTACATTCAAGTCAGAATGCTTCTTTATATTGTTCAGAATAGTATCTTGAAGCTCCTCTCCATCCAATCATTGGATTATCTTCTTTTGGTTCAAAATCTTTACCTCCTAAGAGATTTGCATATTCATTGGATTTGAAGTCTGATAGTCTTAAGATTACTCTTTTTGGATATACTGCAGCAGCAATCATTGAAACTCATTCTGCTAATTTATCAATAAAGAAGTCTGCCTTATTTTTATATCATGCAGTCATTTCTTCTATCTCTTTTTTTACTTTTTCATCTTTTAATTCATCAAAATGAAGTAATGCAAGTGGATGAACTTTGATATATGATGAGATAACAAATTCTTCTCTAGCCAATCCTACTCCATCATTTGGAATAAATGATTTTTCAAATGCTGTATCTGGAGTTGCAATATTCATTGTAATATGAGTTTTTGTCTTTGGAAGATTTGATAGGTTTACTTCATTAATTTTAAAATCAATTAATCCTTCATATACCTTTCCTTCACTTCCTGAAGAACAATCTACTGTAATATCTTGTCCATCTTTAAGAACTTCTGTTCCTTCGTTTGTTCATACAACACATGGAATACCAAGTTCTCTTGAAATAATAGCAGCATGACATGTTCTACCTCCTCTATTTGTAACAATTGCTGAAGCAATCTTCATAATTGGTTCCCAATCAGGATCTGTCATATCTGTTACAAGTACTTCTCCTGCTTTAAATTCACCAATATCTGCTACATTTTTAATAACATGAGCTTTACCATTACCAATCTTTTCTCCAACAGCTCTACCTTCAATAAGGACTTTTCCCTTTCCTTGAAGTTCATAAGTCTTTAAAACATTTGCATCTTGATTTGAATGAACTGTTTCAGGTCTTGCTTGTACGATAAAGAGTTCTCCTGTTTTACCGTCTTTAGCCCATTCTGTATCCATTGGACAGAACTTTCATTTCTTTTCTGAATAATGGTCTTCAATAATCAATACTTGTTTAGCAAGATTAAGAACTTCATCATCTGTTAGAACTAGTTTTTTTCTATCAGCTTCTGGTACTGGAATATTTTTAGTTGGTGTTCTAGAATCATTGGTATAAATCATCTTAATTGCCTTTTCTCCAACTTTTTTAGAAAGGATTGGCCTTTTCCCTTCTCTAAGAGTTGGCTTAAAGATATACCATTCATCTGGATTAACTGCTCATTGTACAACATTTTCTCCTAATCCATATGAACCAGTTAGGAATACTGCATCTTTAAATCAGCTTTCTGTATCAATTGAGAACATTACTCCTGAACAAGCAAGATCACTTCTTACCATTCTTTGAATTGTAATTGATAATGCAACTTCAAAATGGTCAAATCCTTTATCTTGTCTATAAGAGATTGCTCTATTTGTAAATAATGAAGCAAAACATTTTTTACATGCTTCGATAATTTCTTCATATCCATAGATATTAAGGTATGTTTCTTGTTGTCATGCAAAAGAAGCATCTGGAAGGTCTTCTGCTGTAGCTGATGATCTAACAGCTACATCAATATTTTTACCATACATTTCTTCCATTTTCTTATATGAATCAATGATAGCTTTTCTCAAATCATCTGGGAATTCTAGATTCTTAATCAATCTTCTTACTTTAGCTCCTCTTTCAGCTAAGTTATCCATATCTTCTGTATTTAGGTCAGAAAGAATTTCTTTGATTTTTTCTTGAGCACCTGTTTGTTCAAGTAAATAACGATATGCATAAGCTGTAATAGCAAATCCATTTGGAATATTTACTCCTTTTGGTGTAAGGTTTGTATACATTTCTCCTAATGAAGCATTTTTTCCTCATACCAAAGGGACATCTTCGATTCAAATTTCATTAAACCATAAAATAAATTTTGTTTCTTTTGTTTCTGCCATGTGTTATAATAAATAATAAAATCTCTTTTTTAATTATATATTGATTGCTTTATTTTTGCAAAAAAATCGTTTTTAAATAAATGATTAATTGTTGAATATTTTTTTGGAATTACTATATAAATTATACTTCTATAAATAAAAACATCATGTGAGGACTTTTTAATACCGTCGTTTCTATTCCCCTACTTTTACCAATACTTTCTCAAATCTGATTTGAAAAAATTGGTGTTAATTTTAATGAAATTCAAGAATCTCCACTCTATCGAATGGAGTCTATTCCTCACAACTATTCTTCTCTATTAGGGAATAATCAAGCAGATAAAATTTTGCATGAATATAATCCTCTTTTAAATGCATCTTCTTGAGATAATTATGAAGGGATTAATACTATTTTTTTCCCTTTAATTTATCCTGAGACCTTAGACTATTTGCCTTCAGATATTTCATGACTTGAAAAAATTATACAATTTTCAAAGAATGAAAAAAAAGTTTTAGATAGAGAACATCTTGTATTTATTTTACGTGCTGATAATGAGAAATCTATTTTAGCCTACTATAAAAGCCAGAAGTTAAAATTAGCTACTTATGTTTCTTTATGAAATCCACGTAATAATAAGACTCTTTCATGAATTTACCGTATTATCCATAGAGATATTGACCACTATTCATCACTCTATAATGAACCTATGGCCTATGCTCTACAATACAGTTGATCATATTATTTACATCAGTGAGAAAGTGATTGAACAGATTTATCACATTGATGCATTAGAGTCCCTTGATTATATCAAAGATGGCTCCATGAAAACTTACCTTGAAACTATGAAACAACAATTATTATTCATAAGCCCTATATGATAACACTGTTTAAAAATTAAACATATATTACTTCTGGTTCCAATTGAACTCAAAATTTTTCTTTTACAGAATCTTGAACCATTTGAGCATATTCCTTTACAGCTTCTCATGATGGATTTGAATTTATCAAAATCAATGCATGTTTTTCATACATTTTTACTCAATTTATTTCTTTTCATTTCCATCAACAAAGTTCTATTAATTGTCCCGCTGATAATTTCATTGTTTCATTTTCAGTAAGATGAGCTTTTAACTCAGGGAATTTTGATTGTAAGTTTTCCCATTTTGGTAAAGATACTTCTGGATTTTTAAAGTAACTTCAAGCTGTTCATAGTTTTGTATGATCTGGAAGCTTGTTTTTTCTTATTTCTTCTATCGCCTTTGATATAGTTGATTGTTTTTGCGAAATGGGAAGATTATCAAAATCTATGTTATTCGTTTCAAAATATGTTATTACATCTTTATAAGAAGTTTTAAATTCATAACTTCCATCTATTTTTTTTAATTTGTAGACTATATGAGTAATTATGAATTTGTCTTTCAGCTCTTGTTTAAAAATACTATTACGATATGAGAAAATGCATTCTTCATTAGAAAGTTTTTGGATTGTATTTGTTTCCAAATTAACTCAGATTACTTCATATATTGTTTCACAAGCTTCCTGTCAATAGGCTCAGATATTTGATACGGCACTTGTTCATACATTTCAAGGAATAGATATAAGATTTTCTATTCCTCATAATCCATTATCTATTGTATATTCTACAAATTCATTTCGTTCTTCTCATGCTCATACTTGGAGATAGATTTCATTATCTGTTTCTTTAATTTGTTCTATGCCTTTAATTCCTGGATGAAGAATAATTCAGTCATAATAATCACTTAAAAATAAAGTGTTTGATCCTCATCATAGGATATGATGCTTGTTTTCTTTCCGTTCTTTTGTTTCTAAGAGTTGGAGAAGATTATAAGTATTATGTATTTCTGTATAATACTTGGCTGTTACATCAATTTGAAGTGTATTTAATGATTTAAGAGAAATGTTTTCTTGCATGAGATGTTTTTATATAATAAAAACCAACCTCTAGAGTAGGGATTGGTCTTTTATTTGCAAGAAAGACTCGTTCTAATTTTGTTAATTAATCATCTATACTTGTTTCAATTAATGGATCACGAGATGCTCTTTCTTTTCGTTGGACAGGAGTTATTTTTACTTGAATTCCTTGCCATAGCATAGGATATCTATATTAAATCTAAATTAGATTTATATTATTTTAAAACACTTCATTCTAACTTAAATACAACTCATTTATCTATTTTAGCATTTATCAT
>CAMOEC010000055.1 GCA_946611795.1 uncultured bacterium | reverse complement strand
TTGAGGAGGCATTCCATATTCCATTGCTTCTACAAATGCATCATCTCAACTTGTAGCTTCATCATCTCCTCTTTCTGCAGCTTCTGCTTGCTTATCAAAATTAGCCTGTTGTAACAATGGATCTACCAACTCAGAATATGCTTTACAAATTTCCCAACCATTAACCAACAATTGAAACTGTTCTACAATACCATTATCAGCATCAGAAATTCTTGCCAATGGCTGCATAATTACAGGATAATTATAAATAAATGCTGGTCCTATAATCTTTGGTCTCAAAACTTTCTTATAAAGATAATCTATTAATGTTGTTGTTCACATATCATCCATTCCTTCAAACTCAATATTCTTAGCCTTAATATCGTTTCTCAAAACATCAGCATCATCAATTCAATATTTTGTAATATCTATTCAACAAGCATCATATATTCATTTAGTATAATCAATTCTTTCCCATGGAGTTGTAAAATCAACTTCTCTTTCAACTCAATCCTTATCCTTAACCTTTAATTGTCTTGATATTCCTAGATTATCAAAAAGATAATCAAACATTTCCTCAGTAAAACGCATATTATCTTCATAATTCCAATATACAGCATAATGCTCTACTTGTGTAAACTCTTGAAGATGAGATGGATCTGATCCTTCATTTCTAAAATCTTGTCCAATTTCAAATACTCTTTCAAATCTTCAAACAGTTGCTTTCTTTAATGATGTTTCAAACGCAATTCTCAAATAAACATCAGCATCATAATCATTATGATGTGTAATAAATGGTCTAGCAGCAGCTCCTGAAGCAGCATTATCTAATATTGGAGTTTGAATTTCAGTAAATCAATTTTTAAAATAAAATTCTCTTAATGTTTTATAAAACTTAGATTTAAACAAAAATCTTGCATATGATTCAGGATTCATTGTCATATCCAAATATCTCTTTCTATACAAATCCTCTTGATCACTTAAACCATGGAATTTTTCTGGCAAAGGTCTAACAGCTTTCGATAAGAATTTAAACTCTGAAACAAAAATTGTTAATTCTCATTTATGAGTCTTAAAAACCTCACCTTTAACTCAAATAAAATCTCAAATATCCACCATTTTTTCTACAAACTTATAAGCCGTCATTACTCCTGTTTCACTTTCTGGGAATTCAAGACTTTCTGTTGGGACATCTTCCATCTTTCAATCAGAAACTTTAGTTGTTTTTAATATTCTACATTGATCTCTATGAAACATCAACTGAATTTGTCCAGTACTATCAAGAATTTTAGCAAACGCCAATTTTCCATGAGAACGATAAAGCATTAATCTTCAAGCAGTTGCTACTTGAATCTCTGGCTTTTCAATAATCGTTTCTATTTCACGCAACTCAGCATTTTCATATTGTTTTATAATATCTTCAATATAATCAGTTTTTTTAAAACTTTGAGCATATGGATGTATTCCCATAGAAAGTAATTTTTGAATTTTTCAAATTCTTACATCTCTTTCTCATTGTTGAACTTGTGTCATTGCAATTATAACAAAAAAAGATAAATTCAAAGCGAATTATAAAAATTCACACTACAATTGCAAACTAATTACTTTTCTAAAACACAAAATAGATGTGAAAAGAAAACGATAAAAAAGTACTCAACAGTTTCCTTAAATGGTTCGCGATAATAATTAGCATAAAATTAGCTATTATCTTTTTCTTTTTCCTTCATATACAAAACAAAACTATAAACTCAAAACAAGAAACCAAACAAATACCAAATTTTTGTTTTAATGAAAAATGTATAAATCTTGAAATAGCAAAAACACCTCAAGAAAGAGAATTATGATTAATGTTTCGTGAAACATTAGAAAAAGATAGTTGAATGTTTTTTTCCTTCGATTGACTTTGAAAACATTCTATTTGGATGAAAAACACATTAATACCATTAGATATAATACGATTAACAACAGGATACAAAGTTGTTGACATTGTTTCTGCACCACCATGCAAACAAGAAGATTGTCCTATTTATAAACCAAATAACGATAATTTATGGGCTATAGAAATTAATAGTGGTGTTGCAAATGAAATCTGATTAAAAACAGGAGATACCATAAATTTAAACATTTAAAAAAGAGAAGAATAAATCTTCCCTCATTATCATAATAGAATAAAGTACTAAGCTTCTTCTTCACTATATTTTTCAATATATTCTCTCGCCTTTGTTAATAACAATTCAATCTTATCAGAATCAGCCAATTCTTCTTTTGTTAAATCCAATTTAACACTAAATGGACGGAGATATCAAGCCTTTCTAATTTTTCTGAAAAATGTTGGTAATTTTAAGATTCATTCTCATGGTAAAAGATGTGTTTTACCTTCTTTTGATTTATCTGAAACATAGACAACTCATAAATAAGGAGCAAATTCATCTAGTTTATTTATAAAAGTTCCTTCTAAATCTTCACTATTCATATTTGAAATATCCAATGCTAGATTACAGCCATATTTCTTAATAATATCAACTACATTACTAAAACGATAAGCAGGAATAGGTAATGCAAAAATATTAGTATCTTCAGGATTTATAATAGCAAAATGCAAAGCTGGATTTTGTTGTTGATAAGTTGAAATATTGTTTGAAATGAAAGAATAAGACTTAAAATCAAAATACTTAGGAGCATTAATTGTAATCAAATCACAATCAGTTTTCTCACAAAGATCCAAGACCTTATTCATTTCTTTTGTATTTAACAACGATGAAGTTTGAACGGAATAAACAGGTAATTCATATTTTTTCACCAAACTTTGAACATAATTTTCATTCCAAGCATCAAATCATTTTGAAATAGCAAGATCAATACCGGTATATCAGCATTGTTTTGCCATATCAAAAATAATATCTAATCAATATCAAACCATTGTATCCGTACTCAAAAGAATTTTATTTCTCATCAGTTTATATTTTTATTTTTTTAAAGCTTTATAAGATTATAATCGTAAACCAAATATTGTCAAATTTTTTAGTCTTTACTTAAATTTATTTCAAGCACACAATTATCATATTATGAACAAATTTGATAATAGATAAGCTGCTCAAATAAGCAATATTCATGCTAATGCATAGATAATTGTCTTTTTCAACGAAGTAAACGTTGCTGCATCATCTGGCTTTGTTAATATTTTGTAGGTTTGTATAATAATCATCACAAGAAGAACAAAAGCTGTTAATCATAACGCCCAGTTAATTACACTATATACAATAGGTATTTCTGATGGATCAAATATTGTTGAACCTATTCATGAAAGATTTGTTTTTCCACTCATTACAGATGTCTGATTTCAATAAACCGCTTCAACAATTTGCTTTGCTCAAGAAATAATTAACATACCAATTGTTGTCCAAACTATAACCATCATTGATTTTTTCTTAGTCGATTCATCTTGTGATGTAATATAAGTAAACACACGAAACATCATTAGAATAACTAGTATTCACAATGAAAGATAGATTGCAATTTTAATAAATGGATACATCATATCATCATAAATTGTTCTAATAATTTCAACAGTTGAAAGTGATGTTACAACACTTCAACTCGTCGTAGTATACATTCAAAAAATAACACTTGTTAAATATTTTGCAGAATACATAAGGATAATTCAAAGAACTCAATATAATAACGTCAATACTCATGTTTTTATCTTAGATTCATCACCAGATGTCAAAATTTGATAAAATCCAATCATTGCAACAAGAACTCAAACAACAACCATTACTTCGAAAAAGACATCAATAACCTTTTGAATAATTGCCAATGCTGTATCACGATTTGATCATTCCACAATTTTATTATCAAGATGTGATTGAATACTTTGTGTTGAACTTACCATCACTGAATCGAAATTATTACCATTACCACCAGCTCAATTCGCGACATTAAGTCCAAAAACTCATCAAAACAAACCTATTCACATAAATAATCAACATAACATTTTTTTTAATTTTGTTTTCATTTTTATCATTATTTAATTTAAAGATTAATATTTAAAGTTATTCTGAAGTTAATTCTGCTACAATAGGCATTTTAGGTATTTTATTTCCTGTATAAAATAATATTCAAATTCTTACAAAAATCCAAATTATAGGAAGAATTTTTCGATATAATCAAATACTCCACCAATAATAAGCAAAAAGAATAAAACCACAAACAAATAACAAAGTCAAAATATATGTTTTTACATTCCATGGAGAGCGATAACTCTCTTGATATTTTAACAACTCTTCAACTGATACCTCCTTCTTCTTAAAAAGAAGTGAAATTCATTGTCTAATAAAAACAAAAATAACAGAAAAAGATTCCTCTGGATAAACAAGGAATCGATGTCTCATTCTTTGTTTTTGTTCACTACTAAAAATATCACCTCAAATCATAAGGAAAAAAATTCTCAAAAGTAAGAATCATGCAAAAACTAATGCAACCATCCATGAATTAAAAAAGAAAAGGAACAACCGAAAAATCAAAAACCACAATTGTGCTTCCTTTAACCAAAAATTTGGAGCATCATATCTTTTTGAATAAAACCACAAATATGAAGAAAGAAAAGGAACAAAAGAAAGCAATATTTGTCTTTTATCTTCACTTGTTGTCTCCACTTTATGAAACTGAATATTCTTTCAAGACACAACTAATGGCAATGAAATAACTATCAAAAATAACATTAAAAAACCAAAAAACTTAGCAAAAACAGAGAACAAACTAACTGAAGTTGCTTCAAAAATTATAACATTTAAGAAAAAAAACAATAACAATATTAACACATAATTTCAAATAATACACCACGAATTAACAAACATTTTTTCATCATCATCTCGTGGATTATTATTCTTTCTCAACAAATATTGAATTATTAATCAGAAAAAAAGCAGCCCCGACATTGCAGAGAACATGACATCACTATCATAACGGCTTTTTCCCATCATAAACATCATTAAAATAAAACACTATGTATTTCTAACATCTGTTGTAATAAAATCCTTTTCATTCGGAGAAGCTAAAATTTGTACTCAAACATGTTGTGTTCAAACAAACATCAAACCTTCTCAAACTCAAACAGATATCAACCTCTGTTGCTCCGCTTCAGAAAGTCATAACAATTGATTCAAAGACTTTATTGATGTAACAGATTGTTTAAGCAATATTTGCAATGAAGAGTTTGAAACAATTGGTTTTCAATAAGGACTACGAATAAAGTCTTCAATATCTTGTGAAATTGTAGTAATTCATAAACCATATTTTCTCGCTCTTTTAATCAATCCAAACAAAAAGTTTGCAGAAATTTCATTTTGAAGCATAATCCAAGCTTCATCACAAACTAGTAATCTCTGCTTTTTGATTGCTCTAACCTTCGCCCAAATAAAATTAAGAACATTAAACATTGCAGGAGTTTTTAAAGCATCTTCAACATCTCTGATACTAAAAACTGTTAATACATTATTAATATCAATATTCGTATAATTATTAAACAATTTACCGAATGTTCATGTAACATATTTACTCAATTTCAAAGCAACCTGATCTCATCACTGCATTCACTCTAATACATTCATAAGATCTTCCATCAAAGGAGGAGTTTTTCAAGAATAATCATCCATATCAAAAGTAAATCACTTTAATGCATAGGTATTCTGCAAAGCTTTATCCAAAAGTGCTTCTTCTTCAGGAGTCATTTTTCAAATCAAAATTTGAATAAGAGACACCATATTCATAATTTGAGAACGTAACAAATCTCACTTACCATATTCAACATCCTCAAGCATTGGAGGCATATCAAACGGATTCAAAAATTGCTGAGAAGAAGTAGCAATATTTACATAAGTTCATCAAACTTTTTCACAAAGAGAACGGTATTCATTTTCAGGATCTATTACAATAATATCAACTCAATTAAGAAGATATCTTAATATTTCCAATTTCACTGTAAAAGATTTTCAAGCACCAGATGTTGCAAGAATAACACTGTTCATATTTGGAAGTTTTGAATTAAAACGATCAAAAATAACCAAACCTCCAGTATGTGCATTAACTCAATATAGGATTCCTGTTTTTGAAATAAGATCACTTGAAATAAATGGGAATGATGCAGCTAATGAAGAAGTAACAGCACTTCTCACAATTCACATATCATCCAAACAAACAGGTAAATTCGCTGTAAAACCATTATCCATTCTCTGAATAGCATTCTTAACTCTTATTCAAAATCATGAAATCTTTTGTTCAAATTTCTTTCCTGTTTCTCTCAATTTTTCTTCATCATAATCATATATTGTAGTATAATTTCACAATTCAAAATACCTTTCTTCTTTTGTCGTTAATTTTTCTCTTATCATTTCAACATCACGATATTGCTGTTCAACATCCTTATCGATAGTTACTCACTTTTGCATTGAATCAGACAATTCCGCCTTTAATTGCGTAGCCTTTTGTTTTAACATTGACTGAATAGCACTATCATCTTCAGGATATATATAAAAACTCATATCCCATTTAGCATGAATACTCATAATATCTCTTGTCCAGAGCATATCAATATAACTAGGATATTCTTGAGTATAATAACACTTTCACAAAATTCATGAAACATTAAATTTTTGAGTCTCAATTTTCCAATATGACGGAGCTATATGAGATTTATAATCTGCCAATAACGAATTATAATGCGTATCAACTTCTTTTATATACTGTCTTAATTCACTTGTAAGCTTTTTATCACTATATTCTTCATCTGGCATTTGTAACAAATCCCTTATTTGTTGTGCCAACACAGGTTGATTTTTTACTTGTTTATCAGTTTTTTTATCTTTTTTCTCAACATTTTCTCAACTTTTTTTTGAAGCTTTTGAATCTGGAGCTAATCAAATTTTTTGCAATATAGAATCCATCCATCACATAGGATCATTTTTTTTCTTTACTTCACCTTCTTTTGCTTCTACCACTTTTGGAATAACGACAAAACCTCAGCTTGGAATTAGCATTGCATAATTTGTATCATAAACAACGTTTTGAAATCTTTCCAACATTGAAGTTTCGAATATATAAACTCAAAACTAATTATAATCGAAAATTCAAATATTTCAAAAAATCAAAGTTATTTTTTTAACCAAATATATTGACAAAAGACAATAAAAAGAGAAATAAACCACAAAAATATAATATATAATAACTTTTTCATTTTTTTTAATTTTATGCAATAAAATTCTTGACATTCTTTTTCACTTTCTTATACTGCTAATAGAGGATTTTATTTTATATAAAGGACCTCTTAAAAGAGTCTTTATACCATTATTTTGATAAAAAATGAGTTTCGTTGTAAAAATGGATGACAAGAAGATTAAGGTTGATATCGAATCAACACAGCTAAAAGATATCTTGATCTATTGTAAACCAAAAGAAAGGCTTGTTTTGATGAGAAAATTCTGATTGAATGGAGAAAAAGAAATTCCATTACAAAAGATTTGAAAGGAATACTCATTAACCAGAGAAAGAGTGAGACAAATAGAGACTCAAGCGCTAATGAGATTCAGAAGACTTATTGTTGGAAATGAAGTTTATATGAACGTATTAAGCGAAAGTAAAAAAATCCTTGAAGTTCATGGAGGTATCCTTAGCGAAGACTCTTTAATCTCAAAAATAATCAATAAAAACCTTTTTAAGTTCTCAAAACAAGAACTAAAATTAATTCTCGTTTCAGACTTCGATATTACATATTTGAAAAGAAATAAATATCTATCTAAAGCTTTCTATATTGAACCTCTTTATGAAGATCTCCTTACAAAAATGGTAATCTTCAGTCAAGATCATTTCAATAAAAGAAAAGAAAGCCAAGACTTATATGAATTCATTTCTGTATTAAAAGATGAATTTGCTGATGATGTTAGAGATATACCTTTCTTAAAGAATGATTTATTCTACATCAACTTCTTCTCAATTGTTAGAGATATGTCTATCCTTGATTGAAAAATTGGACTAGTTGATTTTGATGATATCAATCCAAAAACAGTAAAGCTAAAAATGCTTTATACTATGAGAAGATTAAATAAACCAATCCACTATCAAGAATTACCTGCAAAAATCATGGAATGGTTCCCTAATAGTAAAGTTAAAGTTAATACTGTACATAACGATCTTGTAAAACATAACGATGTATTTGTTAACTTAGGATTAGGTCTATACTGATTAAAAGAATGGGGATATGAAGGATGAAGTGTTAGAGATATTCTAATTAGAGTATTCAAGAAATTCGATAGACCAATGAATACTAAAGAACTTTCTAAAGAAGTTTTAAAGCAAAAAATGGTTTCACAAAATACAGTTCTTCTTAACCTTCAAAAATATAAAGACGACTTCAAAAGAATTGATAAAGGTTTATACCAATACACTTGAGAATAATTCCTAATATACAAAAAAACTCAGAATAGAAATCTGAGTTTTTTTATTTATTTTTTTTGCTACTTTAACTTATTATGAAGAGTCCAAACATATCTATAAGAAACCCCCATTAACAAAAGAACTATAAATAGAATCTCAAGTATTCAAACAGCAGATATTTTTAAACTCATTATACTTACATATTCAAACAAGCTAACATCCAATAAATCCTTAAGATAAGAATTCAAAGGAATAGATGTTAAAACAAGCAAAGCAATTGCTACAATAAACGCAACAATAAGAGCAATTAAAATCACATTCAAGAAAGGTTGAATAATTTGAGAGGCTGTCGCTCATAGCAATTTTTTAGCCTGAATATCAGAATAAAAATTAGAAAAGATTGTTCTCAAAAAGAAGATAGCAAAAGCAATAACAGTCAAAAGAATTGAGAATACAACCAAATAAGCAAAATTTTGCAAAAAATTAGACAAATTAATAACGGTTAAGACTCTCTTTTCTTGAGTTTTAATTGCATTATCTGAAACATCACTAAGATTTAATATTTTATCTTTATTTGCTTCTAATATTTCTTTAACAATAGCAAATTCATTTTGATCTGAATAATTAATATATAATGTTGAAGGTAACGGATTATTTAGATTATACTTTTTAAAAGTATCTGTAAGATCAGGAACTCTTTTCTCAACAAACATCAATGCATCATCTTTAGATGTATAATTTACCTTTAATCATTTTTCTTCCAATGCGGTTTTAATATTAATTGCATCTTTTTCAGTAGAAGCAACATCATTAAGATAAATATAAATTCCTAGTTTATCCTTCATTTGATCATTAAATGTGTTTCACAAAAATGCTCAAGCAAAGAAAACATTTAATACGAATATCAATATTCACATAAGAATACTTATAGCACACAAAGGCCTTTTATAAGCCCTCAATATTGTAATTGTATCCGCACTAATAGGATTTAAAGTAAAGCTGTTTGCTGTCTTTTTCATCATAAATTTTGTTAAATAAAATTTTTATTTTCTAATTTGAAACAATTTTTTTGCCTTAATAAATTTTTCAAATAGTGAAATCTTTGTCTGATAAAAATCAAGTTCTTTATCAACAAATTTTAAAGAATCCTTATTTTTATTAAAATAAGAAATCATTTCCTGAGCTTTTTTATACTCTTGCTCAAGTATATATAATTGAATCAAATTATAAACAACTTCTGCATCTTTATTATCAATAACAAAAGCATCCTTTAAGAAAGATAGACCTTTTTCTCTATTACCATACCAATATTCACATAAACCATAGCATCTTAAAATTTCATGATTAGAAGCATTCGTCATTTCCATCGCTTTAAGAAGATATTTTCTAGCATCCTTCCAATTATTTTTCTCCATTTCCAAAAGTCCTTTAATATATAATCACAACGGATCATTATTATTCTTTTGAGCATTAAGAAAATCTACGGCTTTATCTGCTTTTCCAATTTCACCTTTACGATATTGAATATCTGCAATTTGCAAAATAGCATCCTCATTCTTAGGATCGCGTGCAAGAATAGAATTAACTATTCTAATAGCCTCATCATATTTTCACAACTCTTTGAGTTCTTCAATTTCATCGATGAGTTCCTCTGGAATATAAACCATGGTGTATTATTATTTTTAATAAAATTTCTCTTAATAATTTTACATCAAAAATAATAAAATTACAAAAAAATAATCAAACTTACTTTTTTAAATACTTTACATTTTTACTTTTTACATAAATATATCAGTTTTTTGATAGAAAAAATACTTGCAAGTAAAAGGGAAAAACGCATAATAAATACTGATTTTTTGATTTTTAAACAAATTTTTAATTATGAAAGAAGACGAACAACTAAAAAAAGCAAAATCAAAATTATCAAGCGGATTTTTTTGATTTTGGGTTAAACAACGAAGGACAACTATTCTACTATTAGTACTTGTTATCCTTATTTGATCTTTCGCCGCATATCGTATACCAAAAGAATCATTTCCTGAAATTAATCTATGAATGGTAACAGTTGTTACTGTATATCCTGGATGAAGCCCAGAAGATATTGATTCTCTTATTACGAAAAAAATTGAAGATAAAATATCTTGACTAGATTGAATAGATTCAATCGACTCGTCATCATCTGATAGCGTATCTACCATTATGGCAACACTCGAAAATAATGCAGACGTCGATAGTGTAGCAAACAAAGTTCAAGATGAAATAAATACAATATCATTTCCATCTGATGCAAACGATCCTGTTGTAACACAAATAGATACAGACCTTATTGGAACAATGATATTCTCTGTTGCTCTTTATTCAAAAGATGACCGTTATGATGAGAATTATCTAAAAGATAAAGCTATATCTCTTAAAAAAGCTTTAGAAGGTGTTGGAAAAATCGACACAATTGAATTAAATGATGGTTCAAGATCATTAGCAGGTCTAGCAAGTAAAGCAGAATCATATGACATAGAAGTTCTTATAAACGAAAATAGACTTACACAACTTTGAATACCTATCACACAAATTTCAAGTATCATACAAGGATTTAACAAAAGCCAACCACTTTGAACTCACACACTATGAGAAAAAGAATATTCTTTTAGAATAAATGGTGAAATCACAAGTGTTGACGAACTATGACAAATACCTATTACACTAACTAGTTGAAAAACAATTCCTCTTGAATCTATAGCAACTATTAAAAGAGTATATGATAGTAATGGACAAATAAATATCTGACACTTTGAGAACTGAGAAAAGCAGTCTTGAAATCTATCAATAATGCTTAATGTAAATAGAAAATCATCTGCCAGTGTTCTTTCTGCAGCAACAGAAGCAAAAAAACTTATTGCCGAAGAAATGGCTAAAGATGAATATGAATGACTTGGTTACTTTTACACTAATGACCTTTGAGAAAAAGTATCACAGCTCTACAATGACCTTGTAGTTAATATGATTTCAACACTCCTTGTTGTATTCTTAATTGTATGGTGCTTTGTATGAGCAATGGAATCTTTTCTTGCAACAATATCTATACCTATGGCATTTTTTGTAACCTTCTTTGTTCTTAATGCTATGGGATATACCATGAATGTTTTAACAAACTTTTCATTAATTATTTGTCTTTGAATTGCCGTTGATACCGCAACTGTTATTATACAAGGAGCTAGTGAAAATATAAAACAATGATATTCACCATTACATGCTGCACTACTATCAGTAAAAACATATAAAAACTCTCTTATTTCATGAACTGCAACAACTGTTGTTGTATTCATCCCACTAATGATGCTTCCATGAGTTATGGGTAAAGCTATGTCTCTTATCCCAATAACAATTTTTACAACATTAATTGCTTCTCTTTTTGTTTCATTAACAGGAACTCCTACCATATTTTTTCTCACAAGAAAAGACAAAAATATATATAGCAGGAACAAAGAAACTGAACAGTATTTAAGCAATGACGAAAAACTAATACTTGAAAACGACAGAAAATGAAAGCAAGAAAAAGATGAAGATACAGTATTAACAAAACGTGATATCATATTAGAGAAACTCGTTAACTTATATGATAGATCAATAAAAGCAACACTAAAAAGTAAAGTAAGATGTGCTTTATGGATAATAGTACCTATTATTCTCCTTGTTTTAACTGCAATGTTTGTTTCTCCAAAAATTGGTTTCTTATTAATGCCAAGCTACGACAGTGAAAACATGTCGATTACACTTACAGCAGATGCATGACTTACAACAGATACAATGCTTAGTAAATCCGAAGGTTTACACGATACGCTCGCTAAAATACCAGAATTAAATAGTTATACATCTGTTGTTAACTGAAATACAATCACCATTACATTAAATTTAATTAATCACAAAGACAGAGAAAGAACAACTTTCGACATAGAAGCGCAACTAAATGAAGACTTAAAATTTCTTAAACAAAAATGATTTGATGTAAATATCTCAACTGTTACTAATGCGTCTTCAATGTGATCATCTAGTGAAGTATGAATAAAAATAAAAGCAAAAGATAATGTTAGTCATGATAAAATAAACAAAGTTTCAAGAGATTTTGAAAACTACCTTAAATCTCTACCATGAACTAAAAATATTACAAATTCAAGTAAAGAAAGTCCATGACAATTCGTATTCGAACTTAACGATGATAAACTTGCCTTATTATGATTAAATAAGAACTCAATTGGTCCATCACTCTATTTAGCACTTAATGGAATGGATGCAGGTAGCTTAAAAATAGATTGAGACACACATGATATAAAATTAAAATATGACGACTTTAATGACACAGTATCTCCTGATACACTTATGTGAACAACGATCACAACAACCGCATGACAAATTCCTCTTGCAAGCATCTGAAGTTATACATTCAAACCAGCAGTAACTAGTATCACAAGAGACGATTGAGATATAACTGTAACCATTGGTGCTAACTTATTACAATGAGTAAAAGCAGAATGAATTAATGAGAAACTTTATGAATACTGAGATTCATACGAATTCCCTGAATGAATTAGTTATTCAAAAGGTTGAGAACAGACAGAAAATGCCGATTTGATTGAATCATTATTAGCATCAATTGCATTCGCATTTATAATGATCTTCTGAATTCTTGTTCTTCAATTCAATAGCTACACACAACCTATTATTATATCTTATAGCCTCTTAATGTGATTTATTTGAGCAACTTATTGAATGCGAGTTACTGGAAACCCATATTCAATGATGTTCTTAATATGATTTGTTGCTCTAATGTGAATTATTGTAAACAATGCTATTATTCTTATAGATACTGCAAACGAAAATGTCAAACACTGATATACACGTAATGATGCTATTATTGAAAGTGCAAAATCAAGATTAAAACCAATATTGAGTACAACTCTCACAACAGTAATTGGTATGGCAACACTCCTTTCAAATTGAATGTTTGCTCTACTTGGTTATACAATAATGTTCTGACTTTCATTCGGAACTTTTGTAACACTTTATGCAATACCTGTCCTATACCAATGAGAACACAAAATAAGAACAATTATAAGAAGAGTCATTTTTAAACCACTACTTATATTTGTTACACCAACAATCATTGTAGGAGTAATCTATTTATTAGAATACATGTTCTGATTTAACGCATTAGAAAATATATACTGAAAAAGCTGAATAACTGCATTATTTATTACTACTGCTATATTCCTCATCCTACGAGAATTCACAAGCAACAGTAAATGACAACCTGGTTGGAGACAATCTCTTCTTCACTTAAAACTTGTAGCAGAAAAAGGAAAGAAATTTAATAAAAAACAAATATTAAAAAGAATTATAATAAAATTCTGACTATTATTATCTCCTATCATTCTTGGAATAATTATATCACTTTTATTCAGAATATTCTGAGCATCAGAAAACATGATTTCTCTCTCAATGACAACAAGTATTATGACATGATACCTCTTCTACTTTGTAGCAAACATTTATTGCTTTTGGACATCTGATACAAACCAATTCATTCACGATAAAGTCACATGAATTGCAATAGTAGACGAAAGCGTTGACGAAGAAGAAATTTAATCATAAGAAGAAACATAAACAAAAAACCCTGTCTTAGAAAACTGATCTAAACAGGGTTTTTTATATATAACACAATTACTACTCTCATCTCTTTAATTTATCTTCTTCATACGCATCTATTACCTCATTTATCGTTCATTTATACATAAAAAAGTCTTCAGGAATTTCATCAACATCTCACTTTATAATCTTTTCAAATCACTCAATTGTATCTTCTAGTTTTACATATTTTCACTCCATTCATGTGAATTGTTCAGCAACTGAAAAGCTTTGAGAAAAGAATTTTTCAATTTTTCTTGCTCTGAAAACAGTAACTTTATCTTCAACACTTAATTCCTCCATTCAAAGAATTGCAATAATATCTTGAAGATCCTTATATTTTTGTAATATTCTCTGAATTTCTTTAGCAACTTTATAATGTCTTTCTCATACAACATCAGGATTTAGAATAAGAGAATAACTATCCAAAGGATCTACAGCTGGATAAATACCCTTATCAACAATTGCTCTATTTAAAACTATTGTTGAATCCAAATGAGTAAAGGTTGTTGCAGGAGCTGGATCTGTTAAATCATCAGCAGGAACATAAACAGCTTGAACAGAAGTAATAGAACCCTTATCTGTTGAAGTAATTCTTTCTTGTAAAGTTCACATCTCACTTGCTAATGTTGGTTGATATCAAACAGCAGAAGGAATTCTTCACAATAATGCAGAAACCTCTGAACCTGCTTGTGTAAATCTGAATATATTGTCGATAAACAAAAGAACATCTTTACCCTCTTTATCTCTAAAATATTCAGCCATTGTCAATCAAGTTAAAGCAACTCTTGATCTTGGTCCTGGTGTTTCATTCATTTGACCATAAACCATAGCCGTTTTATTTAATACTCAAGACTCCTTCATTTCATTATACAAATCATTTCATTCTCTTGTTCTTTCTCACACTCAAGCTACAACAGAAACTCAACTATGTTCAACTCAAATATTATGAATAAGTTCCATCATAACGACAGTCTTTCACACTCATGCTCATCAAAAAAGTCAAACCTTTCCTCATTTCAAAATAGGAGCCAACAAATCAATCACCTTTATTCAAGTTTCTAATACTTCTGATCTAATAGCTAATTCAGAGAATTCTGGAGCAGCTCTATGAATTGGCCATTGTTCCTTTCAATCAACTTGTTTTCATCAATCAATAACCTCTCATAATACATTAAAAATATGTCATAGAACATCTTCTCAAACAGGAACTTTAATAGGAGATTCGGTATTAATAACTAAATCTCATCTTTTCAATCCGTCTGTTGAATCCATAGAGATACCTCTAATAATACCATCTTCTAAAACCTGTAAAACCTCAATTACAACATTTTTACCATTGGCATTTTTTGGTACAACTTTTAATGCATCATAAACTCTTGGAACGCGTTGTTCAAAAGAAACTTCAACAACGACTCATTTTACAGAAATAATCTTTCCTATACTTTCATCATCCTTAACTTTTACCTCCATAGTCTCTTTTACATTCTTAACATCAGACTTCTTTTCTGTTTTCTTTTCTACCATCTTTTCATAAATAATAATAAAATATATTAATCAATCGCTGTACTTGCACTAACTATCTCAGTAATTTCCTGAGTAATCTTATATTGACGGGTCTTATTATACAACAAATTCAAGTTAACTAGCAAATCGTTACAATTATCTTTAGCATTTTTCATTGCCATCATTCTAGCAGCATATTCCGTTGTCTTATTATGGATAACAGCAGAAAAAATAATTGTCCTTATAAGAAGCTGCATAAAATCAAATCTAAAAGTATCTATATCTGGTTCAACCATTAAATATTTATCATTAATATCTTC
The DNA here is from genome assembly GCA_946611795.1 of uncultured bacterium. Classification (GTDB taxonomy): domain Bacteria; phylum Patescibacteriota; class Gracilibacteria; order Absconditabacterales; family Absconditicoccaceae; genus HOT-345. Next base: position 42,442 of record CAMOEC010000055.1, on the reverse strand, counting down.
AAGCAAATCCATTTTTAATCAAAGATTTTCAAGAAACGATTCAAAACTCTCTTCATCTAAAGGATAAAGTTTAAATCTGGTCAATACCTGATTCATCGTTGTTTTATAAAAATTGAAATATACCTTAATCTTTGAATATTTTTTCGCTTCTAAAGCTTCTTTAATGAATGCAGAAATAGGATTAATTTCAGCCAATAAAACCTTATCAGAGATAATAGCAGAACCAACAACATTCCATCAGTTTCTTACAAAATACTCTACTCACTTTTTTCAAATAACAAAGATGTCTACATTGTCTTTTGCTTGTCAATAATTTTTTTCCATTCTTTTGAATATTCTTGAATTTATACTTCAACATAATCATTTATCTCATGTAACAACGATTAACAATCTCCTTCATTTTGGATCCCATGATTTTTCATCAAAATCAAAAAGATTTACTTCTTTAATTACAACTTTTAAGACTTCCAAAAAACTTTGCATAAAATCTTTATAAGAAACGATTACTCATTTCAATTTTTGCAATTTAACAGTAGAAACAATCTCCAAAGCCTTAACAATCTTTTGAAGATTCTTAACTGATTTTATTCTTGTTCTTACCTGTTTTAAATTTGCCATAAATAAACCAATTAAGTAAAACTATTTACGTATTATCTTTCATCATTTTCTCTCTTTAATCTTTAAGAGCTCCATATCAGCAGTCAATTTTTGAAGATTCAAATAAGCTCTTTCAATTTCATCAGATTTTCAACTCGCTTTTATCTCCTTAATTTGTTCCTCAAGATTTTTCTTCATTTCCAACAAAGACTCACGATCTGATTTCAAATTAACTGTAGCAGAAGCCACGAATAATATAACAGCTGTTCAATCAGTATAAATAGTTCCTTCTCAAACAGCAATTGTTATTTTTTCATCTTCAAAAAGGAACTCAGTATCAGCTAAAAATTCACTTTTCCTTTTTTCCGTAGGTATAAACTTCACAATACCAGGAATAATCATTGCTGTTAAAGGATTATGATGTGGCAAAATTGAAAGTACTCCAACTTTCGTTGGTAATTCAACTCTCTCCACTTCTCAATCAAAAATAACTCAATGTACTGTATGAATCTTTAACAACATAAATCAAAACCACTAAATAAAACTAATTATATCAATTTTCCTTCAATACCTCTGAAATCAGTTTTTTAATACTTGATTCTATCTCAGGAGTTAAATCCTTCTTTTCCTTAATATCATCAGTAAGTGAAGAATATGTTGTATCCATTTTTTGATAAATAGACTTCTCTATCTGTGAAATATTTTCAACTGGTACCTTCTCAAAATAACCATTAATTCACATATAAATTAAAACAGCCTGTTTATAAAAAGGAATAGGTGAGTCATTTGTTTGTTTCAACATTTCCATCAACTTAGCACCATTATCCAATTTTCTTCTTGTTGAAACATCCAAATCAGAAGCAAATTGAGAGAAACTAGCTAATTCGTTATATGTTGCTAATTCTAATCTTAATCTACCAGCAACTTTCTTCATTATTTTAGTTTGTGCAGAACCTCATACTCTTGAAACAGAGAATCCAACATCAATAGCTGGTTTAAATCAAGAATTGAAAAGATCTGTTTCCAAAAAAATCTGTCAATCTGTAATAGATATTACATTTGTAGGAATATATGCTGAAATATCAGAATCTAATGTCTCAATAATAGGTAAAGCTGTTAAACTTCATCCTCACCATTCAGGTTGAACCCTTGCAGCTCTCTCCAATAACTTTGAATGAAGATAAAAAACATCTCAAGGATAAGCCTCTCTTCCAGGAGGTCTTCTTAAAAGAAGAGAAACTTCTCTATATGCAACAGCATGTTTAGAAAGATCATCATAAATAATTAATGCATCTTTTCAGTTCTCCATAAAATATTCTCATAAAGCACATCATACATATGGAGCAATATATTGAACAACAGCTGGATCAGAAATAGGAGCATTTACAACTATAGTATATTCCATTGCTCACTTATCTCTCAACATTTCAACAATTCTTCTAACTTTTGATTCTTTTTGACCAATTGCTACATAGATACAATAAACATCTTTTCCCTTTTGATTCAAAATAGTATCTGTTGCTATTGTTGTTTTTCAAGTTTGTCTGTTACCAATAATTAATTCTCTCTGTCCTCTTCAAATAGGAACCATAGCATCAATTGATTTTATTCATGTTTCCAAAGGAACATTAACTGATTTTCTAGTAATTACTCAAGGAGCAATTTTTTCAACTAATCAATATTGCTTTGGTTTTATATCTTTTCATCAATCAATTGGTTCTCAAATTCAGTTTAAAACTCTTCATAAGTATTCCATTCATACTCATACACTAAAAACACGTCATGTTGAAAGAACAGAATCTCACTGTTTTAAAGTTGAATAATCTCAAAGAACAAGGACACCAACTCAATCTACAGATAAATCCAAAACTAATCATTTAACGCCATTATCAAATACAACTATCTCAGAGAACATCACAGAATCAAGTCAAACAACTGTAGCAACTCAATCCTTTAATTCCAAAATTTCTCATCTCTTCAAAAAATCATCATTAAGCTGAGCTTGATTTATTCATTGTTCAATTTGTCCTAACAAATCTTGAATAACAGACATTTTATTCTAAACATTAAATAGTAAATAATATTATTCTAATAACTTATCTATATCACTTTCTAAAGATCTATCAAATAAATACCCATGACCTTTCATTAAAACAGTTAAATTATCTGACGGAATCTTTTCAAACACCAAATGGGATTCCTTTCAAAACTTTTTTTCCAAAAAATTCTTTAAGGGCTCAATTGTTGATTCATCATTTGAATATAAAGTAAAATCCAAATATTTTTTTTCAACTTGAACCTTCAACTCACGAATAAATCTTGAAAGATCCTTTATGTTCAATAACTTTATACCTTCTAAAAGATATATCAAATCAACAACATCTTTATTAATTTTTTCAATTTCTTTTATATATTCAGGCAATAATAATTTTCTTCAATATTTTCTTAACAAGAAAAGAACAACACGTAAATAATCAAGTGTTTTATAAACATCTTTATCATTTAATAATGATTCTAATACAACATCTTTATTCATAAAAAACACTTCAATCTAAAAAACCTTATTACGATCTTGTAAATCCTCAACCAAAACTCAAAAATAATCGTCAGATAATTCTTTTTCATGTTTTAATAATCTCTTTACAACTTTCTTAGAAGTTTCTTTAACAGAATCAACCCACTCTCCTTTTAATTGTTTTTCCAACTTTTCATTTTCACGACGAGCATCAGCTTTCATTAATTCAACTTTATATTGTCCTTCCTTAATAATCTTTGATTTTTCTTCTTGAGCTATCAAATGAGCTTCATGAATCAAATCATTTTTCTTTCTTTCGGCTTTAGATATAATTAAATCTGATTCCTTTCTAGCAAACTCAATCATTTTCTTATATTCATCATCAGCCTTTTTTAACTTTTCCAACATTGCCTTTCTTTCTTCTACCTGTTGAACAATTTTATCTCCCAATAATTTTCTAAAAAGAAAAACAAGAACCAAAAAGTTTATTATTCAAGCAAGAACTAAATCAACATGGATATCCATAATCTGAATAACAAAAAAGATAAAATTATGCTCATATCAAATTAAACGCTACCACTAATCAATAGATTGCAGCTGATTCTACTAATGCCATACCAAGAATAGTATAAATCATAAAAGTAGAACTCAACTCAGGATTTTTACCAATATTTTCAACAGCTGTTTTTGCAACATAACCTTCTCAAATACCAACAGCTAATCAAGGTAAACCAACAGCTAATCAAGCAGCTAAATACATATGAGGGTTAGCCATACTTGCAGGATCTACTCAAAGAATCTGTAACGCAATAATTAATCAATAGATTGCAACTGTTTCATCCAATGCTATAAAAAGAATCATAAAAATCATAATTTTTCACTTAAAATCAGGATTTCTCAAAATAGCATCCATTGCTGCAGCTCATATCAGAGCTTCTCAAAAACCAGCTCAAATTCATCATAAACCTACAGCTAGTCACGCTCATACAAGACCTAATGTACTCATAAATATATAATAATAGGATAAAAGACTATTCTTCAGTAGCAACTTTTATAAAAATTGCAGTCAAAAGAGCAAAAACAAAAGCCTGAATTACAGCAACTAATAATCACTGTAAAACAACAATTAAAGGGAATAATATAGGAAATTCTGCTCAAGAAATACTACTCGTTAAAGAATTCATTCCTATAACCAACATCCCCAAAAGAATTGTTCCTGACATCATATTTCAAGTTAACCTAAATGACAAAGAAATAACTTTTGCTATATTTCATATAATATCAAGAACTCAAACAAACATTGAAATAATAATATCAAAGATTTTTACAAAAATCCAAAGAGGATAATAAACCCAGGCAGATTTTCATTCTCTATCAACAGATATAATATTCTTTCAAAATATTGGTAAATAACTATAAATAAATTTAAAAGAACCAAATTTTTTCCACTGAAGATAAAGCATTAAAACAACAACTATAAATGCCATTGCTACATTAAAATTAGCATCTGTTGTTGGAGCTATTATATACTCATCTAATCATGGAAACATCGTATTCAAAAAATCAACAAGAGATCACAATAAATTAGAAAAAAGTATTACAAAAAATATTCAAATTACAAAAGACTTTACCCAAAATTTCTGAGATTCTCATAAAATATCATCAAAGAATCAATAAATTTTCTCAAATCACAATTCAAAAAGCAGAATAAAACGCTTTCCATAATATAAAAATAATTTATCTGACTTAAAAAGATAATAAATTAATGCAAAAAATATTATCAATAAAAGCAAAAAAAATTCTCCTCTTAGTAATGGCATTGGTAGATTCAAAAACCACTCTATTAGGAGATCGACATAACCAGGAACTTTCAATAAAAAATCACTAATAATATCCATCTTTAACAATTTATTTATAACAATTCTTATTTATAAATTTAAAACTAATTTACAAGTACTTTTAAAAAAAATGCTCTTGCTTTTATTAAAAACAATACTAAAAGTATATAAATATTTATCCTTTAATTGCGGAAAATGTATAGAAACTTCCATAACAGACACCGTAAAACAAATAAATTAAGTCGATCTCATACAAGAATATCAACACTTGAATATTGTGAAAAAAAATATTTTCTGAATTACTATACTTTTTCCTTAAAAAAAATAGACCAAAAACTCCGAGAAACATGAGTTATTAACAAAAAATTAAAAACATTAGAAATGTGGATAGGAGAAAAAACACATTATCTCATCTCTGACTATCTTAATCTTCTTAAGAATAATGAAGATACAACTGAAAATATTAATAAAATAAAAGAAGGTATAGCTGAAGAAATGCACTATGATTTTGATAATTCAAAAAATAGAAAATTTGAAGAACCTGCATTTTGAGAACGAGGATGATTATGTGAACACTACTATTGAGAAAACATAGATGATAAATTAGAAGAAACTATACAAAAAGTTTGGACAAATCTTGATAATTTCATCAAATCTCCACGAGTTTCAAAAATAAAAGATTATGTTGATTTAAAATATCCTATATACATCGAAAATCCTAAAAATCCCGATTTTGAATCAATGAGAGTTGATACACGCTGAATTCCAGAATTAAAAGATATTTCAATAATGGCAAGTCCAGACTTCTGAATAAAATTTAGTAATAATAAATACCTTATTCTAGATTGGAAAACAGGTAAAGAGCCTGAAACTTCATTTTGAATACCAGAACAACTTAGAATATACGCACTAAAAACTATTCTTAAAAAGAATAGAAGTCCTGAATTATGAGATAATGAAATTGAATCACATGAGCTATATCTTCCTAGTACAAACACCTATTGAGGAAAAATAACACAAGAAGATATTGATGAAATAATAAAACTAATAATTCAAGACACAAACTTTCAAAAAACATTTTTAGTAGATCAAGATCCTTTTAAAAATCAACCAATATCTTCAACAACATTTTCTCGTACACAAGACGAAGAAAAATGTAAAACATGTCCTTTTAGAAAAGTATGTGAAGATTTAAAAGCTTTTGAATAAAAGTAATAAAAAAAGGCAATAGTTCACAAAAAACTACTGTCTTTTTTTTATTATAAAATAATTATTTTTTCTTACTTTCTCTAATCATTTTATCAGTAAACAAAATTCAATTCAAATGATCTATTTCATGTTGTACAACACATGCATTAAATCAATTATATTTTTGCCTCTTACTTTTTCATTTTATATCTTGATATTCTACAACAACCCATTGATGTCTTTCAACAAATCATTGTTCTCATGGTAATGAAAGACAAGCCTCTTCAGATTCTTGTAACTCATCTGATTTTTCAACAATAACAGGATTAACCAAGACTGTTTCTCAAATAAAATCTTTATCTGCATTTTTTCATTTTGGCATTTTTTTCCACTGAGTCGTTCAAATAACAGCAATATTTCTACCAATTTGAGGAGCCGCCAATCAAACTCCATCATATTCCCATAATAAATCCATTAATATTTCAGAAAATTCTTCCAAATCATCATCAAATTTGGTCACTTTTTCTCATCATGCTCTAAGTATTTTATTATCCTTTCATGTTTCTAAAGGATAAAAAACTTTTAATTTATCTATATAGCGCATCAAACATCAAATATATTTAAATTTTTAACAATCCATTCTTTGAAAAAATACACTAATCAACTACTAAAAATCAATATATAACTTTTCACTTGAAAATCAAGACCATTTAAATATACTGCTAGTCGTAAAACTCATTCAACCCTACATTATTGTTGTGCTATTTGTTGTTTAGTGGAGGGATGGCAGAGCGGTTGAATGCGGCAGTCTTGAAAACTGTTAACCGATCACTCGGTTCGTGGGTTCAAATCCCACTCCCTCCGCCATTTATGATATCCTAGTTAATGACAAGAAATTCAAGAGTAAGTAAAACAAGAATTTTATTTACAAGCTTAGTTATCTTCTTATTTACAATTATTGTTGTTAGAGCAGATGCTTTCTCAAATTCAATTGAAGATCAGAAGATAAAAGTAAATCCAAACTTCATATGAAGTGAAGATGATACAATTGGAATTAATCCAGATAATATAAATATTACAACTGACGATGAAGGAGATACTCCTATCATTCATTATATAGTTCAGGAATGAGATACTATTGAAAAAATTTCTAAAGAATTTTGAGTTCCTGAAAAAAAGTTAAAAGAATTAAATAAATTATGAGATTCTATACAACCATGACAAAAACTCATCGTTAGTGATAACGAAGAATGAATTCTCTATGTTGTAAAAAAAGAATGGAGTCTTAAATTATTTTCAGAATTCTATAGACTAAACATTGATGACTTAATGACATTAAACTACATCTCTGATGATAGTGAAATGCTATATCCTTGACAAGAATTATTCATTAATGTTACAGAACAAAGAGCATACGATATTTGATTATTAGAAAAAGCTCAACCTGTTCTTCCGAAAGATGAAGTTATAAAACCAAAAGTAATTAAAAAGACAACTACTAAAACAAGTACTGTTAATAATAATTCAAGAAGTAATACTAATACAAATACTACTACTTCAACAGCAGTTAGAAATACTTGAAAATCTAAGATTCTAAAACAATGGTATTATAATCCAAAAATAACAAACGGATTCGCAGTTGGTTATTGTACATGGTATGCTGCTATTAAATCACCAAATATATTCAAATACACTAGTGCTAATAAACAAGATAGACCATTTGGAGGTAATGCAGTTAATTGGTATGCAAATGCAAAAGCAGCTGGATTTAGCGTAGGACAAACACCAAGACCTTCAGCAATAGTTGTATATAAAAATCTTAGAAGCTCAGCATGACATGTATGAATTGTACTTTCAGTTAATTCATCAGCTTGAGAAATGACTATTGAAGATATGAACTTTGCAGGAAGATTTATCGTAACACAAAGAATAGATAATATTAATAATCCTAATATCGTTGGTTATATATATCAATAATAAAAAATTAGTAAATTATATATAGAGGAATACTTGATAAGTATTCCTTTTTCGTATTATAATTCTCCTTGTTTTCATCATATAAATAGCTATAAAAAGTAAGATTATATTTTATAAGTTAAATTTATATTATGCAAAGAAATCCTTTATATGCATATACACCTAAAAAATTCACAACAAGAACATTTAATTCACCTGAAAAATGAGAAATAAAATGGAAAAAACGAATCCTATGAATTCTATGTTCACTTATTTTTCTATGAATAGCTTGAGCTTTTGCTTATATACAAATAAGAATACTTAAAGATCTTCCTGATGTAAGTGAAGTAAAAAATATGACAATGTCTCAAGCAACAATTATCACTGATAGAAACTGAGAAGAATTATATAAAATATTTTCAGAAAACAGAGAATTTGTTCCACTATCAGACATAAATCAACATATGATTGATGCTATTATTGCTGTTGAAGATCAAAAATTTTGGGAACATGAAGGACTTGATCCTATATGAATTTTCAGAGCATGATTTAAAACAATGATAGGACAAAATGCATGATGAGGATCAACAATTACACAGCAATTAATTACTAACGTTATGAATTTAAAAAGACCTTTCTGAGGAACATTTTTACAAAAGGTTGACTATAAATTAAAACAAATAATCCTTGCAAAAAGATTAAATAACGTATTACAAAAGCAAATTAAAGCTGAAAATAAAAATCTAAGTAGCTCAGAAGTTAAAGAAAAAATGAAAGAAAAAATTCTTGAGCTTTATTTAAACTATGTATTTTTAGGAAATAATGCTTATTGAGTAGAAGCCGCTAGTAAAACATACTTCTGAAAATCTGCAAAAGACATAAATATTATAGAATCAGCTATATTAGCAGCAATACCAAAAGCTCCTACAACATATGACCCATATAAATCAAAGTCTCTTATGGGAATATTTAAAATTACTGATTGAAACTGAAAAGAATATCCTTTTGAATGAAACATTAAATCAAATGTTCTTCTTAAGTATAGAGACATGATTAAAGGTGCTAATTTTTCAAATAAAAATACAAGTGAATCATTCATTAAATTTATAATATCACTTTGCCCTAATACTATTACAGTTGAATGAAAAACTTATAATGTAAAATATGTTAACTGAAGAGCAGAATTTGCTTTATGAAGAATATATGAAGAAGGAAAAATAACTGAAGAAGAATTAAAAAATGCATTTTTAGAATCACTTACAATGGAATTTAAAAAGAAATCATTTGACATAAAAGCTCCTCACTTCGTTTTTTGGATCAAAGACCTTCTAGAAAAAGAATATGGTAGTTGAATTACTGCTGAATGATGACTTATAGTAAAAACAACTCTTGATTATAATATTCAAAAATTAGCAGAATCTGCACTAATTAATAATGGTAATTCATTCTTTGAAAACTGAGCAACTAATGGATCTATGTTATATACAGATACAACTAACTGAGATGTATTAGCATATGTTTGATCATTAGACTATTTCAATAATGAAATTCAAGGTCAGAATGATATGGTAAGAAATCCTAGACAATCATGATCATCAATAAAGCCTCTTATCTATGCACTATGATTTGAAAAATTACCATTAACACTCGATACACCTATCTACGATATAGAATTCAAAGCTGGTAAAGATACTCCTCATAATGCAGACTGAGCTTTTGAATGACCAATACCTCTAAAAAAGGCTTTATGATTTAGTAGAAACATTCCTGCAGTAAAATTATTTATAGCTCTATGATGAGAAGAAGTAGCAAAACCTTTCTTACAAAGCTTATGACTTGAATGAATTAAGAATAATATTGAATACTGATATCCACTTGCTCTTGGAGCCTGAGAAGTAAGTATGTTACAAATGGCTGAAGCTTATTCAAATCTAACAAGAGAAAAACCAGCTAAAATAAATCCTATATTAGAAATTAAGAATAACAATTGAGAAATCCTTTATAAAAAAGAAGTAGAAGAAAAAAATAATATTATACCAGCATGAGTTATATCTTTAATGTGGAAAATTCTCTCAGATCCTAGCAACAGAATTTGAGCCTGGGCAACAAAATTTAATGTAAAGTGATTAACTTATGCATTAAAAACATGAACATCAAATGTAGTAACAGATAAATGATCTCGTCCAAGAGACTGATGGTTAGCTGCTTATACACCTTCAAAAGTTATTCTAATGTGGGCTGGTAATGCAAATGCGGCAGCCATGAATAGAAATGCTTTCTGAGGTACAATACATGCAAACAGTATTAAAGCATTCTTATCATCTCTTCTTGAAAACAATTATCTTTCAAACGAAGAAATGCCTATAAGAGATGTTGTATCTTTAAAGATTTCAAAAATATCTGGTAAAATTCCTGCAGAAAATACGCCAGCTGATTTAATTATCGATACTATGTGATTTAATGGACATATTCCATGAGAAGTAGAATGACCAGTATCAGAATTAGAAATAGATACATCTTGTTATTGAAAAGTAAGTCCACTTACACCTAACGATCAAATAAAAAAAGGTTATCTTATACAAGCATACAGTTTTATGCCAGGAAATAACGACCTTGAAGATATAAAGAAATATCATAGAGAACAAGCAATGAGCTGAAATACTAATCTCTTTGTAGAAGAACCAACTAATTACTGTGAAGAAAGAGAACCTCAAACAAATGATAGTATAGAAATAACTTTTATAAGACCACAGAATAAACAAACTTTTGCTAAGAAAAATAATGTTGTTTACTCTATAAAATCGCCTATTGCTATCAAAAAAATTAATATAACTCTTGATGGTGATAATATAAAATCATTTATTGATAATAGTACAGAAATCTACTGATCAAAAGAAATAGATCTCTCTAATTATGAAAACTGAAATCATACATTATGAATTACAGCTATAGATAACAATAATGCTACAAAATCTGTTTCAACATCAATTAATATTGTATCTGAAGATACAGAAGTACCTTACTTTAATAAAGAATGAAGTACTGTTATAAAAAATGAAGACTGATCATTTAACGTAACACTACTCTTTGATGATAATATTTCTTGAGTTAAAAACTGAATTATTACAGATACAAATTGATGAAATATTAATAAATTTAATGGACAAGCTACGAACTTTTCAACAACCAATAATATAATAAAAGCTACAGTTGAAGACTTTTATTGAAATAAATTAGAACAAGAAATAAACTTATCTGAGTTTTAAAAAATATCTGCTTTAATAGCAGATATTTTTTTATTTTAATCTTTATTATTTCTTAATTTTCATCCAAGGATAGTGTTCTTCAATTGTTTTTTTAATATCTCTTGGTTTTATTATTCAAAATTCTGTAATAATACCTCTTATGAATTTAGGAGGAATTTTATCAAAAGCAAAATTTAAAAAATTCAATCAATCTGGAGAATCTTCCCAAACTTCATGAGATTCTCTTCTTTCTATCTGAATTTTATCATGAACATCAACTTTTAATAAATTTCAAGCAATATAAACAGGAACATTAGCATATAAAGCAGAAAGTCATACACTATAACTTCAAACTTTATTAATAACTCCTCAATCTAATTTAATAGCATCACATCAAATTATAACACAATCCATCATAAGATCAGTTCAAGATGATTCATCCATTAAAAAAGGAGCAACACCATCAACAACCATTGTTGTATCAATACCAGCAGCTATTAAATCTGCTGAAGTTTTTCTTCCCTGATATAAAGGTCTTGTTTCAGTATTATAAACCTTAAAATTTACTCATTTAATTTTATGTAATTTTAATGTTTTGATTGCTGATGAACTATGACAATGAGTTAATACATTATCTCATTCATTAATAACTCATAAACCATTTAAAACAGCTCTTTCTGCTGTTTCATTAATAAGATTTAAATAAAATTGAGCAGCATGTACAACTAATTCCTGGCACTTTTTAACATCATTTTCAGATTTTAATTTATCCATTTCAGACTTAATATAATCCATTCAATTAAAAAGCATTGGTTCTGTTGGCCTTGCTGCAATCAAAATCTCCATAGATTTATTAACAAAATCTATATACTCATTTTTTGATGAAAATTCTTGATTAGCAGATTCGGTAATAATAACTTCAAATGCAGCTTTAGCAATATTTGTAGCTCATTGAATTTTAATATCTTTAATATCTTGAACAATTTGCTCAACAACTTTTAAATGCTCATTCATTTATTTTTATTTTTATAATATAAATACCAAAATATTATAGATAAAATTTTTTATTTCGCAAATTTCTTTGATAAAAGACAATAAATCATTATAGAAGAAAAAGTTAATATTACTAATAAACATGACACCATTAAAACTACAAAATATTTATAAATTTAATCCTCTTCTTATAGACTATTATAAGATACTTTCTGATGATATTCCAGAATTCATACTAGAATATGCTAATACAAAGGAAATGCTAAAACAACAATACATTAGCGTATCATGTGGTACATTCTATTCAAAGATGTACAATATAGGTCGATTTTCAAGTCTAGAACACAGTATATGAGTTGCACTCATTATTCGAAATTTTACTAAAGATAAAAAACAGACACTTTCATGATTATTTCATGATATATCAACACCTGTTTTCAAACATTGTATTGATTATATGAACTGAGATTATCACAAACAGGAATCAACTGAAGAATTAACCACAAAAACTATTATAAATTCAAAAGAAATTATGAATTTATTAAAAAAAGACTGAATAGAAGTTAATGAAATTAACAATTATCACTTATACCCAATTGCCGACAATGATTCACCAAAATTATCAGCTGATAGATTAGAATATACCTTATCAAATGCCTTATTTACATATAATACCAACAAATTATCCAGTATTAAAAGAATATATAATAACATTGAAATACAAAATAACGAAAACAATGAAATAGAATTATGATTTAAAGACAAAAAACATGCGGAATTTTTTGAAAGAATTATGGGTAAACTTTCAATTATCTATATGGTTGATAAAACAAGATTTTCAATGCAATTTCTTGCAGATATTCTTAAAATAATGAAAGAAAACAATGAAATAAGTATCAATGATTTATATTTACTTAAAGAAGAAGAAATAATAAAAAAAATAAAACAAAGTAAAATTTGAAATATAAGTAAGTGTTACAGTATTCGAGAAAATGCAAAAAAAATAAACATTAGTAAAAATGAACCAACAAATAAATATTATGTAAATCATTGAACAAAAATAAGATATATTGATCCTCTTTTTAGAAAAAACAACAAGTACATTAGAATTTCAAAACAATCAAACAATGTTAGACAAACAATTTCAAAATGTTTGAATTATAAAATGACCAATTATATGCATCTCAACTTTAATATTGAAAAATAACTGACAATATTAAAATTTTAAGTACAAACCTATATTAATTTTTAATATCAACAAAGTATGAACAAATTATCAAAACCATTTTACATAAGCATACTTCTTGAATGACTAATAGCCATTATTTTACGACAAACACAATGATTATGATATAATAATGAAATATTCTTAAATCACATTATAGAACGAATTCTTATAGCCATAATTTGACCAATAATTTGAATTACACGAAACAGTAAAGAAAAGAACACAATATTGTTAAAAAAATGACTAGTAATAATTGAAATATATCTATTTTTATTAATTTTCGTCCAAGACTGAATTAATTTAAATAAACGGGAATTTTTCATATTATACTTATCAGTGCTTCTTATTATAAAAGAAACTATTTATAAAAGAGAAAAAAAACGACAAACTACTTTTTTTATCGTCATTTATTCAATTATTTCATTCACAATAATTTGTACATGACTACTAATGTGGTATAGAAAACCAATTGATATGGATAATATAATCAATTCAAAAAATTATTATTTAACAACCATATTTGAAGACAATATAACTAACAGAAATAATCAAAATAATATAGTTCTTAAAAACGAGTACTTTGAAAAAAATATAAGTATTATTAATTGAAAAACTAATTATGATATTATCAAAAACATGGACTATTCACTTGAATTCTCATCAAAAACAAACAGTAATAGCAACTACATTATTATACAAGATCAATTATGAAACATTCTAAAAATACCTCCACAAACATCTATTACTTTTTCAACAAAGAATCAACAAATTAAATATATAGATAATACTAGAAACTGCGAATATTACAGTATTTATGATACATTACCTGAAGAGTTAAAAGAATTTCAATTAAACTACAAAGAACAACTAAAAGAAGATATTTTAAATACATTACCTAGTATGTTAAGAAATAATTCTAAATTACAAAAAATTTCAACAACATATACAAAAATCTTATGAACTATCTTTCCTTTTCGATATAAAGAAAATATTAATATTCTAAATAATTATGTTAATTACTTTGATCTTAATGATAAAAAAGAATATGAATCAGTAAAAAACAAATATGACATAATTAGTAATAATTGAAATATAGGAATAGATAATATAAATTGATTTGAAAAATATAAAATATTTTAATTAACAAATTTTTAACAATATGTTGAAAAAAAATAAAATCAATAAATTAGTTTTTTATCTTTAATAAACATATTAACAAACTTTCAACATTTATAAAAGAATTAATTTTTCTAATTATAAACTTATATTTTAAAAATTTAACATAAATAAAACAAAAAAATAAAATTAAAATAATTAATTATTTAATATAATATATTATTATATAATAAACAAAAATAAACTCTTGAAATATAACATCTTTTTCTTACTTATATTAAACTGTTATTTATATAATATTTGATTTATATGAAGGATTTTGCTAAGAGAATATCAATACTAATTATTTTTTGAATTTTTGCATGATATCTTATATATTCTCGAATTATATGAAAATCAATTGTTGAATCTCAATATGCAAATATGAACTGAATTTTCTATATGATATTAATTGCAATTTGTGCATATATAGCAATATTTTACTGAATATATCCTATTCATATAAAATTTAGTAGATCAACACTATTTGTAATATGATTATCTGCTATAATAATGTGAAAAACAGTATTTTTAGATGATCCAATGAATAATATATATTTTTGAGACTTAAGTTGTGTATTATGAGTATTAATTCTTATTATATGACCAACTAATTTAATAACAACATCATCAGTAAAAAAGAAAAAGGAAGAAAAAGATTTAGAGATAATAGAAGTTTAATTATAAACTTCTTTATGCGGGTGTAGCTCATTTGGCTAGAGCGCTTCCTTGCCAAGGAAGAGGCAGCGGGTTCAAGTCCCGTCACTCGCTAATTTAATAAAATGTTGAAAAAAAATAGTATATTATTATAAAGAGCACTAACAAGCCCGGGTGATGGAATTGGTAGACATGCTAGACTCAAAATCTGGTGGCTTCACGGCCGTATGGGTTCAAGTCCCATTCCGGGTAAAAAATAGTAAAGGTAAAATCCTTTATTTTTTTTATTAAAAATGAAGTTATTTGCTCAAAATCATTTGCTTTTTATATTAATATAAATACATATTAACTGATTATAAATCAGTTTTATACTTATTTTTCTAGAAAATGGATTTGAATAAAGTAATGCTTATCGGAAGATCAACTAACACACTACAAGTAAAAACAATTGAAAGTACACAAAGTGCAGTTGTTAATTTTACAATTGCAACAAATAGAAGATATAAAAATAAAGAAGGTAATATATTAGAAGATGCAGAATATCATAGATGTGTAGCTTATGGAAATTGAGCTGAGGTATTATGAAAATATCTAACTAAATGAAAGAGAATATATATTGAATGAAGATTAAGAACAAGAAAACGACAAGATGCTGAAGGGCATGATAGATTTTCAACAGAAATAATAGTAGATAGCTTTATATTTTTAGATTCAAAAGCTCCAGATTCTGAAAATATAGAGGAAGCAGCTATAGAAAGTTTTGATGATGAAATTCCATTTTAAATAAAGAATTTAAAAAATAAGAAATAATTACAAATGGCAAGAAATAGAATACTAAAATTCTGATTAGATACATTCGATTTACTAGTATTTTTGATATTAGTTTTTTGAATAATATTATTTATAAGATTGTTTATTGGAACTCCTTATACTGTTGTATGAGTAAGTATGATGCCTACTTTTGAGTCAAATGATTGGATTATTGTTGAAAAAATAACACAAAGATTTTGAAATTTTGAAAGGTGAGATGTTGTAGTATTTGTTCCACAATGAAAAGATATTCCTTACATAAAGAGAATTATATGATTACCATGAGAAACTGTAAAATTTGTAGATAATAAAACATATATTTGTAATAATACAACCCCAGATTCTGAAATAAAATCTGAAGATTGAAAGAATTGTTTTAAATTAAATGAAAGTTATACATATCCTGAAGCAGAAACAATTCCACAATGAGATAAAACAGAATTTGAAGTAACTAATTGATATTTTGTAATGTGAGATAATAGATGACATACATCAGATTCATTATCATGTTTCTCTAGACAATGTTATCAATGAGCAAATTATTTAGTATCTGATCAATCTATGATAGGAAGAGTAATGGTTAGATTATTTCCAAAATTTACAACTTTTTAATAATATTATAAAGTATTATGAAGATCTTCTCTAATTTTGACTCAGAATGGAAAAATGAAGCATATAATGAAATGGTCGAAAAATATGGAGAAAATAACGTACTAGTATTAAATAAAAGTTTTCTCTTCCTTTTTGTGAAAGTATTATTTCCAATATTGTGATGATTTATTGCTATATTTTCACTACGAATTATTGTTTATATAAATCTAGATGATAATACAATAAAAGTATTATTTACTTTATTTATGTTATTATTATATTGTTTTTTATTGACGATATCATCAGTAGTAAAGTATTATGTTGATTATAAGATGGATTTTTCAATAGTAACGCCAGAATATTTAACAAGATATAATCAATCATGATTTTTTAAAAGAGATATAAAATCAAGTTATGTGAGAAATATTAAAACAATAACAATAGTAAAAAATAGTATGTTATATAATATCTTTAATAATTGAAATCTTCTATTCTTATCAGAATGAGATAGAGAAAAGTGAGATTGAGAAATAATACTTCATTATATAAAAAATCCTGAAGAAAAGAAAAAAGAAATAACAAGAATAATGAAAATTTTTAATCAAATATAGAAAATATGTTAGTAGAAACAAACCCATATGTTCCATATGATATGTATGAATCAGAACAGGAAATAGTAATAATAATGCCATTATGATGAGTTAATAAGGATAGTTTAAATTTAAAAATAGAAGATTATAAATTATTAATTCAATGAAAAAGGGAATTAATAGAGTTAAAAGATTCTTTAATTCCAATAAAGGAAGAATGTTATTGGTGAAATCTTGAACAAAGAATAGATTTGCCACCACAAATATATTTTGATAAAATTCACAGTAAATTGACACCAGAAAATATTCTTCAAATAGTAATTCCAAAAGCATTAGTTCCAGAAAAAATAGTATTAGAAATAGAAAAATAGAGTCTATATTAAAGACTCTTTTTTTTGTCTAAAACTAAATGTCAAAAACTTGTCAATATTGTCACAATAGACAAAAGAAAATATAGACAACAACTAATAAAATAAGTAGACAAAAATTTAAAAAATGTATATTATTTATCATAAAAGACAAAAACAAAGAATAAGGAAATATCTAACAAAAAATAAGTGATTTTTTGAATTATTTCAAGTATTTTATATAATTATAAAGACTATTTATTAGTATATAGAATAATGACATCAACTGAAAATGAAAAGAAAAATCCTAATAATCCTCAAGAAACAAAGGATAATGTTTCTAATGATACTGAAAAACAAGAAATAGTTGATAATAGTAAAAAAGAATCAGAAACATTAAAGGAACAAGTAAAAACAAAAGTTGATAGTGATGAATTAAAAAGACAAGTAGAAAAAGAAAGATATTGAAATAATACATTGCACACATATGAAATACTTGAATGAACATGATTAAAAGAAAAAATGTTGAAAGTTTTAGATGATCCAACATTTAATAATAATCCTGAATTAAAGGATTTAACACCTGAACAAAGGTTAGAGAAAATTTTTAGGAAAGCTAATATTGTATTAACAAAATTCTTTGAAAAAAAATTTAATATAGATTCAAAAGAGAGTATACCTAGTTATATATCTGATATTTTTGTTCCAGCAACAGAATGGTATCTTATGGATATTTTAAGAGAAACATGACATGAAAATAATGTTAATTTTTTGTGAGAAATAACAAAACTAAATGTTGAAAGTATTAGCTCATTATTTACAGGAATAAATAATTTTTCAAAAAAATTTACAGTTCCATATAGTCGTTGAAAGGCTTTATTAAACGCAGTAGATTTTATTTCTCTTCCAAAGAATGTTGAACAGTCAAAAAAATTAAAAAATCCATATGAAGTATATGAAAAATTACTAAAAAATCCTATATTTAATAATAATTTTAAATCAGAGTGAGAAAATTCAGATACAACAGTTAATATAAATACAATATCTCGAGATCAATTTGATCTAACTGATTTAAAAACTCCTCTTTCACAAGAAGAATTAAATAAAAAATTAGAAGAGTGAAAAAGTAAAATGAAGGCTGATTTATGATCAATACAAATGGTAGAAAGTCCTGATACTATCAAAAAAATATTAGGTGTATTAGATAAAACAGATTCATTTATGAATTCTACTAAAAAATTATGAGATAATTTAATCGATAGTATTGATTCTTTCTGAAATATGGCTCAAGCAGTGAATAATTCTTTCTGATTTGATGCACGAGGTTTATTAAAAAAACTTGAGAAGAAACCAATAATATGATGAATAATATCTTTTGTATTAAGTTTATTAGGTTTTTCTTGAGGTATTTGAGGAATAGAAAAAGCATGGAAGAAAAAGAAAATTGATAGGGATTTAGATACAACAAAGAAATCTTATATAGAAGAAGTTTATAAAAATTATATGAATAATAAACAAATAGAATCTTGAACGGCAAAAACATTGTTAAATAATTATTGAATAACTGTTGATTCTAAATATGAAGATAAATTTGCAATAGATATAGACTTAATAAAGGATGAAATAAATAAAAAAATATGAAGTAATTGAGAATTAATTAATCCATCAACTCTTTGTTCTATTAATACAAAAGATTTCAAATGAAAAGATTATGTTGAGGAAATTAAAGATTGAAAGAAAAAAATATTAAAACTAAAGAAAACAACATTTACAGACTCTGAAAGAACGAATTTTATTGAGTGATATATACAAACAGTATTAGGACAGTATAAAAAGAAGAAAAAATTAGAAAATTTGAAAGATGCTGATACATTAGCTTTTACACTAATATCTTGAGTAACATTAAATAAAGATGATGTTATAGATTGAGTTGAAGCAGAGGTTTTCTTACCTTCACAGTTTTATGAAAAAACAGAATGAAGTGAAAATACAGATAATATTGAAGAAGAAAAAACTGATAATTTAAATTATTGAGAGAATTTATCTAACAATAAGAAAGAAATCATAAAATGAGAATTAGAGAAAGTATCATCACCTTTAACAACTGAAAATATAATAAAATCAAGTAAAGATTATAATATTCCTGTGGAATATATAATGGCTGTGGTTAAAAATGATAGTTCGTATTGAACTGCATGAAAATGAGCAAGGACAAGAAATCCATGAAATGTTTGAAATACGGATGATTGATCTGAAAGAACATTTAATACATGGCAAGAATGACTCGACGCAGCAACATGAGTTATAAAAGATAGAGTTGAAGAGTATCAAAAGGTTTATTGAAAAGATAAATATCCATGGATAAAAAATCTTTTAGAAAACAGATGACCAGATTGAAAATGATTTATTGCAAGTCAAAAGAATTATAAACAACCTAATGAATACCGCTGAAATCAAGCTCCTTATTGAGCATATATGTCAGCAAAAGAATGACCATCTAGTGTTAGTAATATAGTAAAAGATTTGAGAAATCAATTAAATGAAGCGTAAAAAAAAGATGATTATTGAATCATCTTTTTTTATATATAAGTGAAGGATAATAATATTATGAAAAATTCAAATTTGCAATAAGATTTATTATCATATAAGATAACATTGCTATAACAATACCAATAACTGATCAAAGAATAGCCCAAATTCATTGTTTCATGGCTTTTTTATCTCAGTTAGAAGTAATTAATTTAAATCAGCCATAAATTGCTACTGCTGTACAAACAATACCAAAAGCTCGCCATAGATAATCATTAAAAACATCTATAATTTTCAATAAAATATCTTCTGATGTATCAGCATCATAACTTATTTGATAACTTTTTATTTTAACGTCAGGACTTGTTGTTCCATTTTTTGGAACAAATACAGTGACACCAAAAATAGGCATAGAAAAAGAAAGTCATAGTATAATGATTGTAAAAATCTTTTTTGCCATTTTTTTAGTTTTCATTGTAAGACATAAATAAACTTAAAATATATTAATTACAGTTGAACCAACTGATCTAGCAAGATTAATTATAATAAGACTACCTAAAGCTAATAATACTCAAATAATAATATAAATAATATTCTTTAAAACATCTTTTGGAGCTTCTCATTTACTAGATTTAACAACAAACATAATTCAATTATAAATAATCATAGTTATTGCGAGAACAAGAGTAGCTCTAACTAAAAACATAGTAACACTAATAGCAAAGGAATTTCAATGTTTCATAGTTCATTCTGTTAAGTTAATTTCAGTAGTTCTTCACATTAAATAATTTCAAACACTTTGTTTAGATGTTCAGACAAAACCTTTTCAAACAACAGTATCATTTTCTATTGCTTCATGAAAAGCTTGTTCAAGAAAATCTTCACTATTAGATCATTCTATAGCAAAAGTTGTAATACTTCAGAATACACTAAATAAGCATAGAAAACTAAATAAAATTTTTTTGAAAAGTTTCATTAATATTAGATTTGTGTAAGTAAATTATCAGCTTCAACAAGTTCTTGATCTCTTGTTTTACTTTCTTCTTCTTTTATCTTTGCTTGATTTTGATAATAAGTTTCAGGATTATAAGATTGTTGATATTTTTTATTAATCTCTTCCTGTTTTTTAGCATATTTATCATTAATCTCTTGTAATTTTTGTTTTTCTCTTGTTAGAATATCATAAAGCTTATCAATTTGTTCTTGAGACATAATTGGAAGAAGATTAAACCAGTTTTGTTTTTCTGTTTGTTCAGCAAGAGATTTTGATTCCAAAATTAATTGGATTAAAGAAGCATTGCTTTCCAAAAAAGCTTCAGGAATATTAAATCATTCAGCCAAACTCCATAAATTTTCTGGTAAATACTGTTGAATAGCGCTTGTCATAGTAATATTATTATCAAAATAAATATTTTTTAATTCTATCTATCAATCATAGTTTTTTTGTAGGTTTTTCTTCTTCATCAATACTTTTTTTACTTATTTTTTCTTCTTCATTTACAATAGTTGTTAATAGTTTTTCAGCCTTTTCCTCTTCTAAGCGATGATATTTATTAGCTTTTTCTTGAACTAAAGGTGTTTTTTGCATATTTTCTTTCATTTTTCTTATTTCAGCTCTTGATAATCTTTTTACACCATTTCATCATCAATAATAATGTTCTGTCATATCTTATTATATAATTAACGAGTTAAAGGAATCTGTTGATTTTGTAATTGAGCTTTTTGATTATCAGCATTTTTAAAAAGATATTCAACATCTTTTATATTAATAAGATTTTTTCATAATAGCTTTTTAGCATATTGTTGCATTGTTATCATTCAAACATTAGCTGAGGCTTCAATAATAGAATCTACTTGTCAAAAATCCATCTTTTTAAGATTATTCTTAACTGCTGTAGTATTTAATAAAAATTCATAAACACCAATTCTTGCATTAACATCTGCTCTTCTAACCAACATCTGTGATTGAATTCAAAGTAATATATCTGCAAGTCTATCAGAGATACTAGCCTGCATATTAGCAGGGAAGAAAGATAGAAATCTTCCTAAAGTATGAGAAGCAGATCAAGTATGTAAAGTACTGAAAACAAGGTGTCAACTTTCTGCAAGTGAAAGTACTGTTTCTGCTGTCTCAGTATCACGAATTTCTCAAACAAAAATAATATCAGGATCTTCTCTCATAACAGATTTAAGTGCATTTTTAAATGACCATGTATCATGTCCAACTTCTCTTTGAGAAATAATACATTTGTCTGATTTAAAAATATATTCAATAGGATCTTCAATAGTCATTATATTATCATTTCTTGTTTTATTTATATATTCAAGCATTGATACTATTGAGGTAGACTTTCAACTTCAAGTAGGACCTGTTACTAAAAATAGTCATTTTTTTGCAGTAAGAACATATCTTTTAATACAATCAGCGAGGTTAGAAAACATCATTTCTTCAAGTGTTTTAACATTAGGACTAATCTTTCTAATAACAATACCAATTTTTCATCTCTCAAAAAATGAGTTTACTCTATATGAAATTCAATTTTTTCATTCATAAGAGAAATCACTTTCTTTATCACAAATAAATTTATCCATACTTTGGATATTGTTTTGGAATAATTGCTTGATGATAGTTTCCATATGTTCTTCACTGAGTAATGGAATTTTATCATCTTTAATAATTGCCCCATTTAATCTATATGAGCTTTTTCCAGATGATGTTAAGTGAATATCAGAAATATTCGGGTCTTGTAATCAGACTAGAATAGCATCAATATCAATTCTTGAGGGCGTATTGATTGAATTCATATTTTCCTACTGAAATAAAAATTAAAATCACCTCATTCACAATTATACAAAGAATAATTAAAAAAGTCAAAAAAATAAAAAGATTTTTTGTATTAAAAAAAGAAAAGAAAAACTAAAAATGATTGAAAAATTTAGACTTTACAAAGACATATGAATAAATATAAATTATTCATTAATATTTGGATAATTCTAAATATTTTATTTTATTACTTATAGATAATAATGAAATTTAAAAGTTTTTGATTGTTTTCTTCTCTTGCATTACTAGCTATAATGTTAACATGATGTAAAACAAATGCTCCAGAACTATCATTTGAAGAAACATTAAAAGTTTATTCAGAACAAACATCTACAGCGAAGGAAATACTTAAGTTTATGAATGATACTTGAAGTCAAATTGAAAACAAATTGGATGTAGAAACAAAATATGATGCATGAGATTCTATAAAAGGAACATTAGTATTAAAAACAGATATCGTTAATGATAATAAATCTAAAGATACTGAATGAAAAATATCTTTAGGATTAACTACAGATACAAATGTTGAAGATGGTTTTTTTGTAAAAAGTGCTAGTTTTGATCTAAATACACTTGTAAAAGATTTTAAGCTCTATTTTAAGCTATTAGATTTTTCAATTGAGTCAAATCAAAAGGAATATGTAGCTATGATTACTGAAATAGTAAATTGATTTAAAGATAAATGGTTGACAATGAATACTGAAGAATATTCAAATTTGTTGAGAATGTCTTCAGAAAATAGCTTTGATATGTATTCATACTTAGAAAAGAAAGATAATGATAAAATATTTGCAGAAAAAGAATTAACAAAATTTGATTGATATCCAGCATGGAAAGTTTCTTTTAATGAAGAAGAAATAAAAAATTTAGTTAAAGAAATAAATGAACAAGAAAAGAAAGAATCAGCTAAAGCATTATCATGAGAAGAATCTCAGCAGAATATGAATGACAAAGAAATTGATGAATTATTTGATGATTTAAAAATAGAAAATTCTGAAGCATATTTTGTAATTCGTTCTTCAGATAAGGTAGATTTTATTTTAAAAAATATAGATATATTAACAGCTTGAGAAAAAATAAACATTACAGATACAATAAATAAGAAAACTCTTTGAAAAGATGGTGAGACAATAAAGATTACAATTTCTGATATAGAAACTGAATCAAGTGATGTAATAATTAGTATTGATTTAAATCCTTCTTTAACATCATATTGAGTAAAAGTTAAAGTAGAAGCAAAAAATTGAGAACTTGTACAAGAATTATTTAATTTAGAGTGAGATATATCTGCATCTTTATCTGAGAAAAATTTAAAACTAGATCCAAATTTTAAAATAACAAGTGATTCATTGAATGCAGAAATGAAAGCAAAATTTGAGAGTATAAAAATAATTGATTACAAATTTGAAACACCAGAAAATGTACAAGATGTGGAAGAATTAATAGGAAGTCTTTTATGATGAGAAGAACATGTTGATAATCAAGACTATGTATATGATTATGATGAAGAAATAGAAAACGAAGAAGAAAACGAAGAAGAAAATGTAGAAGAAGATGTTGAAGATGAAGAAATAGTAGATGAAGAATAATTAACAATAAATACATAAAAAAGCCATTCATGAAAACGAATGGTTTTTTTTATTTTTTACTGGAAAATGGATATGAAATATTTATTATATTGTCAATATATAAATCAAATATATAAAAAATAACCAGATGAATTGCTGTTATAAACGCATTATTTTTTTTCTCCTTAATTTTTTGTGTATAATATATTAGTCTTTTGAAAACACGAAAGAAAAAATAATGATCGTTTTTATTTGATTTATTAAGTTATGGAAAGAAAAATTTTAAGAGACATATTTAAATCTACTTTTTGATTATTAGCTGTAAGTAGTTTAGTATTGCCTATTCAATTTTCACAGGCAGCCGATAATGAAATTCAAGAATGAATTAACACAACAACTATTTGAAGTGAAGCAAGAAAGGAGGTTTGTGGTAAATTGAAAAAAAGTTTCCCATTTTGGAAAACAATGAAATATTTATGAATAGATAGTGAAGACTATAAATATTATGCAGAGTATTATAATATAGTAGAGTCTTCAGATAAGTATAATTGAAAAGCTAATCAAAATTATAATTTACAATTAGCATTATTTGATAACTGTGAAACAGTTCCAAGTATAGACTCTATAAGAGAATGAAATTATACTGTTGAAGAAAACCAGGAATTAACAGATAATATTTGTAAAAAAAGTCCTCTATATATAGAACACGGAATATATAATGAAGATTGTAGTTTTACAGAAGAATGTGAAAAAGGATATAACTATAATACATGAGATAAAACATGTGAAAAAGAATCAGTAGTCGAAATAAAGCAGGAAGAAAAAGAAGTAAAACAAGAGGAAAAAAATGAAATAGTAAGCAAAAAAACATATACAGATGAAGAAATAAAGGCTTATCAATGGGCAAAGGAAAATAAAATAACAACTATGAATACAATTGATGAATCAAGATTTTCAGAGCCATTAACAAGGGCTGAACTAGCAAAAGTAATGTCTGTATTTGCAAAAGACGTTTTATGAAAAGAATATATTGTAGAAAATTCATGAAATTTCCTTGATGTAGATAGTAGTTTATGAGATTTAGAAGAATACATCCAACAAGCATATAGATTTCAAATAATGTGAACATGAGCAGAATGAGAAACAGATTATTTCTTACCAAATGCTTATGTAACAAGAGCAGAATTTGCAACAGTATTATCAAGATTAATCTTTTGAGATAGATTTAATCAAGAAGGTGAAAATTGGTATGCTCAACACTTATATATTCTAAAGAAGTCAAAACTATTAGATAATAAGAAACCTCAAGACTTTGAAATAAAGTCGGATGTAATTGATACATTATATAAATTACAAGGATTATGATTGTTTTCAAACATTATTCCAAAAGAAAATCCTTTGATAGATAAAATAGAAAAGTTATGAACAAACTGATCTCAGGAAAAGAATGAATCAGAAGAAATAAATGGTTCATGAATAAAACTAAATTATGATGGAGTATTGTTACATGTTTGATTTAGTACAGATGATTATAAACAAACATTAGTACAATATGCATATAAGTTATGAGGTATGGATTTTGTATATATGATTGAGTGTGAGAATGGTAATTGGGATATTGGAGCTGTTTGAGATTCATGACACGCATTCTGATTGTGTCAAATGAATGATAGATGGCATAAGAATTTCCCTGAAGATTATAAAACAAATTGAATTGTACAAGTAGAATATTGTTATGAAAAATGGAAGTGATGAACTAAATTCTACTGACCATCAAGATGGGTAAAATGACAGAGATGTTATAATTACGTTAAGAATAGATTCTCATTAGTATGATAATAGTATACAAAAGACCAAATGATTGGTCTTTTTTCTTTTTCTTAAACTCCTTTGAATTTTCTCTTAATATTCATATACTGAAAAACACAAAAATATTTATAAGAGAAATTTTCCCTATGCAAAAAAGAAAAGTATGAGAATTAAAGTGAAGTAAAACACAAAAAAAAATTACAGCTAATGATTCTAATTCAAAAATTTATAAGATTGTTTTGTTGTGTGTTTCGTTTATTTTGATTTTGTTTCTAATACAACCATTTGCTGAAGGAATGAAAACTTTCTTTAAAAATACAGCAAGATCAACAGTGAAAGTATTGAGTAAAACAGTAGGAACACCAATGCAGAAAGATGAATTTTGAAATGTAAATATGTTGCTTGTTGGTTATTGATGAGAATGACATTGATGAGGGTATTTGGCAGATTCTACAATTGTAGTATCTTGGGATCCAGATTTGTGAGCTATTTCAATGTTATCAATACCAAGAGACTTATATGTAAATAATCCTTTGTGATGAACATCTAGAATAAATTCAGTGTTTACACAATATTATTGACGTACAAGAGATTTACATGAAGCAGCTTCATGATATGTAAAACAAATAGAGAAGATAGTAGGATTAAATATTCCATACTACGCAACAATAGATTTTTCATGATTTAAGAAAATTGTAGATGATTTGTGATGAGTAGATATTAATGTTCCATACGCATTGCATGATTATCAGTATCCAGATGCTAATCTAAAAGGATATGATCCACTACATGTAGAAGAATGATGGCAACATATGGATTGAAATTTAGCTTTAAAATACGCTAGATCAAGACATGCTGAAGGACATGCTTCAGATTTTGACCGTTCATTTAGACAACAATTAGTAATAAATGCAATAAAAGATAAGTTACTTTCGGGATGAAATTTAACATTATGAAAGGCAAAAGATTTGTATGATGGTTATGTCCAAATGGTGAATACAAACGTTTCTTTAAATGAAATGCTATGGTGAGTACAGTATTTAGAGGATGCAAAAATGTATACTTTTTGATTAAATACTTCATATAGCTATGATAGATTTAATATAACACAGAAAGGTAGCTTCTTATATACACCACAAAGAGATTTATTTTGATGAGCTTCTGTTTTATTACCAATGTGAGCTTCAGCATGAAATTTATCTCACTATGATACAATTCATCAATATACTGACTTTATATCTCATCTTCAAAATTTTTCAGTAGAAAACGCAAAAATATGAGTTAATAATTGAGTAACAAAAGATATATTGAGAGAATACTGATTACAAAATGCAAAAATAGCGTGAAGATTAGCAGCTAAAATGAAAAGGTTTTGACTAAATGTTACTGAAAGTAAGGATGAAGAAGAATATTATGAATTAACAACTGTTGTTGTAAATACGGAAAGTTCAAAAGAAGAATGATTTGAATGAACAATACAAGCATTAAAAAACTTTATACCAGTTGATCAAGTTGTATATAATACATGAGTAGTTAAGGTAATAGTTGATGATTATTGAAATTCTGTAGAAGTATATGATTGAGTTGATGTTCAAGTAATATTATGAAAGTCTTATTTGGATTACCTTGCAAACGAAAAATTTAAACAAGATGAATTGATTATAAATTATCGTGATTAATTTATTTTATTAGAAAATTGATGAATCTTAAAATTCCTCAAGAGGTTTATAGTAATATTTCAAAATTAAAAAAATATGTAAAAACATTAGGGATAGATCCTGAGTTAATAAAAGATCAAGATTTGTTTCTTTGTGCTTTTGTTCATAAATCTTATGCATCTGATTTTAAAGAGATATATGATCATAATGAAAGGTTAGAATTTGTATGAGATTCGATTTTATGATCTATAATAGCAAAAAAATTGTTTTTAACCTTTCCAGAGATGTCTGAGGCTGAAATGACTTTATATAAGATAGCGTTAGTAAGGGAAGAGACATTAAGTATAGTAGCTAAGAAAATTTGATTAAATAAAGAATTATTTATAAGTAAATGAGAAGAAAAGAATAATTGACGTGAAAAAGCATCAATTACTTCAGATGCTTTAGAATCATTAATATGATATATAGCATTAGATATATGATATACAGTAGCAGAGAAGTTTGTTTTAGAATATGTATATGCAGAAATAAATAATCTTTCAATAGCTGTAAAATCATATAAAACTATGGCACAAGAGAATATTCAAAAGAAATATAAAACAATACCAGTTTACAGAGATATAGAAGAAGCGTTTGATGATAAGCACAATGTTATTCGTTTTCGTTCTGAAATAATGGTTAAAGATTTAGTTATAGCAACAGGATTTTGAACAAATAAAAAGAAAGCTCAAGAAGACGCAGCCAAAAAATACTGTGAAAGCTTGACTTCTCCTTGAAAATAATATTAAAAAAAATACTATAAAAAACAGAAATTTTAGTTTATTTAAACCCTAAAGGGATGAAAAAGTATTTCGGTATTGTAAAAAATGGGTATCTTTGGCTATGTATTGCGGTTACAGTAGCTATTGCATCATGGATTTTATTCTTCTTCAATGCAGAATTCTCTGAAGAGTTTACAGGAGGAGTTAGTATTGAATTTAATGGAGAGATAAAGGATGATAATTTTGAAAACAATCTTGTAACAGCACTTCAGGAAAAGAATTTTCCAAAGTTACAAGTAAATGTTGATCAAGAAGAAGAGACAGTAAAATTAAAGATTAACTGAAGTCTTGATTCTGATGAAAAAGTTAATGAACTATCATTAGCTGTACCTTCATATTTAATTGAAAACGGAGTAATAACATCAGCAGATGATATTGTTTCACAGGCTGTTATTTGACCAAGTGTTTGAGATTATATGCGTAGTACAGCTGTAAAGGCATTAATCTTTTGATTGATTGCTATGATGATATATATGATTTTCTCATTCTGAACAATTAGAAAATACATAGCACCAAGTGTATTAGCAGCAGTTGTATTATTATCATCAATATTGAGTATAAGTCTTCCTGCTGGAGCTTACTGACTATGGATGTGATTAGATTCAACAATTCAAATAGATACAGTGTTTATTATTGCAATACTTACTATTATAGGATATGGAATTAATGATGTTATTATTATATTCGATAGAGCAAGAGAGAATATAATGAAGCATTCTAAAAAAGAATTTTCATATAAAGATGTATTAGAAGATAGTATTTGGCAAACATTTAGAAGATCTATTGGAACATCTCTATCAACAATGTTAGTATTATGTTCAATGTTTATTTTCGGAACTTGAGTTGTTCAAAGATTTGCATTTACAGTATGAGTTTGAGTAATAGCTTCATTCTTGAGTAGTTTATTTGTAGCTATACCAACAGCATATATCTTATTAAGACTTACAGATAAGAAAATTAAATAAGATGAATAATAAATAATATAAAAGCCCGATTTCGGGCTTTTTTTTCTTGTTTTTAAAATTAGAAATTATATAAAAAGAGACAGTTTATATTATAAAGGGTTGATGAAATTTGTATGGTACGAAGATAATTGGTGTTTCTATATTTGGAAGCCGGCTTGAATTCCAACAACTTTTTGAAAAGAAAAATCTTTTCTAGAATATATTTTTGAAGAAAAAGATCATAAAGTAATACAGTCTTTATTGAATGAATTTGGTGCTGAAGATGAATATTGATTGTTGAATAGATTAGATACCCCAACAAAAGGACTCCTCTATTTTGCAAAGAATAAGGAGGTAAAAAAGGAATATAAGGAGTTACAGAAACAGTGAAAAGTAAATAAATACTATATAGCAGAAGTTTATTGAGATATAAGATATCGAATAAGGGAAAATTGAAATATTATAGACTACCCTATTGCACATCATAAATTTTCAAAAGATCGTATGGTTGTTGTTTTACCAAATACAGATTGAAGAAAAATAGACAATAGGTTACACCGTGTTAAAACAAAAATTCTGGAGAGTTTGTATAACGATGCTGAACAAACTACCACACTCATAATAAATATTCAGAAATGAATTCGTCATCAAATAAGAAGCCATCTTTCTTCGATATGATATCCTATCGTATGAGATGAAATATATTGAAAGAAGAAGGATAAGAAAAAATGAGATCTTCAATTATACAGTATAGGTTTAACAGTTTAAAAAAATTCACTATTTAAGTGAATTTTTTTAAAAAAATAATAAATTCACTGTTTCTATGAATTTGTGAATTTGTAATATATTTTTCTGTGTATTGAAATTCACTATTTCTATGAATTTGTGAATTTTTTTGCAAAAAAAATAAAAAGGTTTATAATATTAACTGATTCTATGAAACAGTGAATTTTTAGAATATAAAAATTCTACGATTCTATGAATTAGTGAATTTTTTAATTTCATGTTGTATAAATATTATGTTACAGCATCCTTGAATGTTATTAGCAGAATATTTGAAAGAAAGCTGATATACTCAGAAGGATTTTTCTGTAAAAATAGGGAAAAAGACAAGTGAAATTAATGAATTGATAAGATGAAAAAGAAATATTACTGTTGCATGGGATATTATTTTGACAAAATATTTGTCAACTGATCCTAAATTTTGGATTCTGAAACAAGTTGATTATGATTACGAACAAGCTTTATTAAAAGATGGAGAATATGATGTAAATGAAAGAATAGTAGACAAACCAAATGATTTAAAACAACAAATAGACAAGACAAATCTTGAAGATAAAAACCAAACAGAAAAAAATACATTACAAGATGTTATTGACGAAGAGAGACGTCAAAGTCAATATCTCAAAGAAAATGTTTTTCAAGAGGCTCCTATTTATACAGTAGAAGAAAAAGTAGAAAAAAAAGTAGAAGAGCAAAAGGAAATAAGTAATGAAACAAAAAATATACCAATTGAAGAATTATTAAAAGAAGATCCAATTATTGAATCGACATCATTATCTCAAGTATTTGATTCTTTTTAAAGAAATCAAAATCTATGTAGTCCAATAAAATAAAGTATTACGATATGAATTCGGTAAAAAGCTAAACTATGTTTTGAAAATCAGAGAATTAAATTATCTCGCCATTTTTTTCATGTTTGAAAATTAAGATTTTCTTTAGAAAGAGAAAACGCAAAACAATAAAAAATAAAATAAATAATAAGTATAATATAAAAATATTTATAGTCTCAGTGTTTGAATCAGAAGTCGAAGACGTTAATATTATTTATGATACATAAAATTAAAGGAAAAATTCAAAAGAAAAAGTATTTACTATGATTTTTTGCAATTCGTCATCGAAGAACAAAAAAGAAAGATAGAGATCAATAATCAACATATTTATAAAGAATAGGATGGATTATAACAAAGAGAAATGAAAAAATAAGGATTCGATAATAATTTTTTTTGTCGATAATGTTTAAGAAAAATCTAGAAATAGTTATTCATATGAGAATGTTAGCGCCTGGAGATCAAAATCAATATTGATTATAAATATAATATGAACCTCCCCAAAGTAATAATCCTATGATTGGAATATCTCGTCTCCAGGAATATGATCAAGAAAATCATACCAAAAACAAAAAGATAGGAAATGCAATTCTTCAGATAACTCTTAAAAAAACATATTCAGGAAAAACGTAGTATCATAAATGATCAAGGAGCATTACCAAAAGTGCAATGACTTTTAAATAATCATAAAGATTTGGTCTGATTATATCTTTTTTTAATTTCTTCATTGCAAAGGAGTAGTAAATGAGTACATATAAACCAACATAATATAGTAATGTTTTAGTAAACTACAAGAATAATGAAAGAGAATAATAATCAACAAGGATGGCAATTGTTTTTTGTTTTATTATTAGGTATATTAATAGGCTTTATATCAGCTTCTTTAAAATTTTCTGATAATAGAAATATTATAGAAATATCCGACAATTTATTTGAAAAATATAAACGCATTGAAGAGGTTTCTTTTCTTTTAGATAAGGAGTATTATAATCAAGACTTATTGTCTTGAAAGAGTATAGAAATGATGGAAAATGCAACAAAAGCTTTTGTTGATTGAATATGAGATCCATATACAACATATTTAGATAAAGAGGAATTTTCTTGACTGCAAAATGAATTGGTTTGAGAGGATTCAATTGAATGAATCTGAATTGTTGTTTGAAAAAAAGATTATTATCTTCAGGTTGAAGAAGTTGTTAAAGAAACACCCGCTTATAAGGTATGAATACAACCATTAGACAGAATTGTAATGATATGAACCTGAGAAGTACAAGACCTAACCGTTACTCAAGCAGTAAAAAAAATAAGATGACCACAATGAACTACGGTGGACTTATTTATTGAAAGGGTAAATAAGAAAGGAAAAAAAGATTATTTTCAAGTTAAAGTAACAAGAGATGTTATTGATGTGCCTTCAGTTAAATCAAAAGTATATGAAAAAGACTGAATAAAAATAGGTTATATAGAAATCTTAACATTTTGAGAACAGACTAATAAATTGTTTACTCACGCAATTTCGGAAATTTTGTCAGAAAAAGTAAAAGGAGTAATAGTTGATGTTAGATGAAATGGTTGATGATTGTTGACGTCAGCTGTCCAGTTAGCATGACATTTTATTCCCCAGTGAGAATTGATAGTAAAGTCAAAATATAAGAATTATCAAGACACAGATTATTTGTCAAAATGATTCTGAGAATTAGAAAATATGCCAACAGTGGTTCTTATAGATGGACTAAGTGCTAGTTCTAGTGAAATTTTTGCATTAGCGTTAAAAGAGAAGCAGTGAGCGATACTTGTTTGAAAGCAGTCTTATGGAAAATGAACAATACAAACATTGTTCGATTTTGACGATGGAACATCATTAAAATATACTGTTTGAAAACGGTTTTCTCCAAATGGAAATTCTATTGATGATGAATGAATAATTCCAGATGTAGAAGAATCAGTTGATATTACGTGATATGTTGAAAACTGAATTGATTCACAACTAGAAAAAGCAAAAGATGTTTTAATTTGAAAAATAAAATAATGCTACTATATTGAAAGCCTGTTGCAGAAAAGATGATTGAAGAACAAAAAAAGAAGGTGATTAAATATTTTCCTAATAAGGATAAGTTTTTAGCAATTCTCTTTTTTTGAGATAATAGTTCATCAAAAGTTTATGTTAGGCGTAAAAAGGAGTATTGAGAAAATATCTGATTAGAGACAAGAATTTTTTGACAAGATGATGGAAAAACTCGAAATAAAGAGGATATTTTAAAATTAATTAATGACCTAAATAAAAATGATGACTGTGTTTGAATTATTGTCCAACTCCCCTTACCAGAAGATTTAGTTAAAGACAAGAATGAAATATTATCAGCTATTTTACCAGAAAAAGATGTTGATGGGCTTAATTGAGTGTTGGTCTGAAAAAGTTTTTTCAATATGTTGTCTTTTACACCAGCAACACCTAAGGCAGTAATGGCTATTTTAGATTATTATAATTTAGGAAATCTAAGAAATAAAAAAGTAGCCATTATTTGACAAAGTACAATTGTTTGAAAACCATTAGCATTAGAGTGTTTAAAAAGAGGTGCTGTATTGGCTTGTTTTGATATTAACAATACTCCGTGAGAAATTAAATCATATACTAAACAAGCTGATTATATATTTTCAGCAACTTGACAAGTTCATCTTATAGATGAGAGTTTTATATGAGAAAAGAAAAACCAGATAGTTATCGATATAGGATATGGTCATAAAGATTGAAAAGCTGTTGGTGATGTGAATATAGAAAAAATAATTGATAAAGTCCAGGATATTACACCAGTACCATGAGGTATTGGACCATTAACAATAGCTTCATTATTTTCAAATATATTTGATTTACGAGAAGAATTTCATAATTAAAACCACTTCTTTTTCTTGAATACAAAGACAGTGATGAGTGCCATAACTAGCATTCCACAAATGAGAAAAGTGAAAGCATAAGCATTGTCTTGTCAAGGAAGTGAAATATTCATTCAATAGATTCAACTAATCATTGTCATAATTCATATAATAACAGTTAACACAGTCAAAATTCCAATATTTGTGTTTGTCATCATATTGGTTATAGTGTTGAATATTTCAGAAATGGAATCTATATTTTCATGAATAATAGAAATTTGTCATAATATCTTACTTGTTTTATATTCAAGGTCTTCAAAATAAACATCTAGATCTCATTCATAAAAATTTGCTGTAGCTTTTTGTAGTTCTACTAAAATTTCTTCTTGAGGAGATATGATGGTTTTTAAAAGAACAGCATTTCTTTTCTTAATAAGAATTGTTTTTAAGAAGTCTTTATCGACAAAATTCTTGTCAAAAACTTGTTTCTCAATTTCATTAAGGTCTTGGTTAAATTTGTTCAATCACAACAAAATCTTATCATACATGACATCGATAATTTTATAGAGAATATAGTATGGAGAAATCTTGTATTCTTCAGTATCATCTCATTCTTCCTTAATTTCTTCTTCATATTCTTGTCTTATCTTTTCGATATTATTGGTTGGATATTTTGTGATGGTAATAATATAATCTTTTCAAAGAATGACATTCATTTCATTTGAAACATACTTTCAAAGTTTCTCGTTATATTTAGGAAAGTGTATAATCAAAAATACACAATCATCATAGGTGTCTATTTTATCCTGAGCACTTGATTCTAAAATGTCTTGTTCAACCATTTCGTGGAGATCAAGATTTTTAATAATATCTTCAAGTTCGTCAGTTCTTGGTTTTGATAAATGAATCCATCTTATTTTTCCAATTTTTAGTATATTCTTTTTCATAGAATAAAAGAAATAATAAAAAAGAACAAAGTCATCCTAAACTTTTCTTAAGTATTTTCAAAAGAAAGTTTTTATTTAGTTCTTGACAATGTTCTTTATTTTATAAACAAAAATCGTACTAAGTCAGTTATAAACAGACATTATAACATTTGTATATCAGTCTATACATTAAATTTAAAAATCATAACATCTCAGTCTTGAACGATATAATCTTTACCTTCTAGACGAAGTAGTCATTTTTCTCTAGCTTTTGCCCAGCTTCAGCTTTCTAAAAGAACATCAGTGTTGATAACTTCTGCTTTTATAAATCCTCTTTCAAAATCTGAGTGTATAGCTCATGCTGCTTGAGGCGCAGTAGAACCTTGAGGGATAGTCCAGGCCTTAGTCTCTTTTTCTCATGTTGTAAAATAATACATTAGTCAAAGTTGATTGAAGGCTAATGATATTAAATCATCAAGAGTTGGAATTTTTGAATCAGGCTTTATTTCAAGGAGCTCTTGTAAGAATTCATCTCTTTCTTCATTTGTGAAATTCATCATTTCAGCTTCAAGCTTAACACAAACAATAGCAACAGGAGCATTAAATTTCTTTTCAAATTCTGCTTTTAGATTTTCTGAATTTGGAATATCTTCTTGTGAAATGTTTAATGCATAAATAAATGGCTTTAATGTAAGAAAATTATATGATTTTATGAGTTTTAAATCCTCTTCTGATAACTCATCTCTTATTGTGTTGGCAAGTTGTCATTCAAGAAGAACTTTTTGGATTTTTTCGAGAACTTCTGCTACTTTTTTATCTTCTTTGTTTTGTGGAACCTTAGCTCTTTTTTGTAGTGTTGGTAATACTCTTTCGACTTGCTCAAGATCCGCAAAAATTAATTCAGTATTAATAATTTCTCTATCTCTATCTGGGTCTATTCCTCATTCAACATGAACAACATCGGTGTCTTTAAAATATCTCAATACTTGAACAATAGCATCTACTTCTCTTATGTGAGAAAGAAATTTGTTTCCGAGTCATTCTCATTTGCTGGCTCACTTAACAAGTCCTGCAATATCAACAAATTCTGTATGAGCATACACTATTTTTTGGGAATTAGACATTTCGGACAAAGCGATAACTCTTGGATCTTTTACATCAACGATACCAACATTAGGTTCAATAGTACAAAAAGGAAAGTTTTCTGCTGGTGCAGCATATGATTTTGTTAAAGCATTGAAAAGGGTTGATTTTCAAACATTTGGTAGTCAAACAATTCAGATTTTCATGCTAAATTAAGAAATAATAAATAAAGTTTAACAATGAAACAATACTAGATAAATACTTTGAATTTACAAGTTGAATAAATGGTTTGAAAAAAATGAAGATAATGATATAAGAGTTAAATAATTATATCTTAAAAGATTATGGTAATAAAAATCTGTTTATATGGTTTTCTATGAATTATTTTATGATCGCTATGATCATTAATTTTGGCGATTCATGAAAATGTTGAAATTATAAAATGGACAGAAATTTTAAAATTGCCAAAATGTCTAAAATGTAAAAAAAAGCTTAATCGAAAGTGCTTTTTGCCAATAATAGGTTTTCTTTTTCAGAAGAATAAATGTCAAACTTGTAATACTAGAATATTGGTTATAAAACCGATTTTAGAAGTAATGACAGCTTTTTTATTCTGTATTATATGTTATTATACTAGTGAATTAGGGTTTTTTCATATGATATTTTGGATGTTAACAAGTTGGATTTTGTTATTAGTTAGCTTATGTGACATTATTTGGTATGAAATTAACCTACCATTGGTAATTCTATGAGAAATATTAGTTTTATTGTCTATTCTATTTTGACTATATGATTGGAGTGTTTTGTGGTGAGCGCTTGTATTTTTTATAGTTTTTGTAATATTGTATTATTGATCATTATATTATACTAAGTTAAAGTATAATTCTGAAGATGAATGAGTTTGAATGTGAGATCTTATAATTTCTCCTTATTTATGAGCTCTCTTGTATATTTGAATCTGATCTACCACAATGTATTTGGAAGAATTGTTTTGCTCTGTTTTAATATTTTTTATCCTTACAAGTGTTTTTGGTATCATAGTTTATTTAATTCAAAACATTATATTAAATAAAAAGGCAGATTTTCTTTCAAGTGAAATGGCAGAAAGATCTCTTCCTTTGGTTCCATCTATGGTTTTAGCATTGGCTGTTGTCATTCTTTGTCATGATGTGTTTTTTGCTTATTTAGTAGAATTTTGAGATTCTTTTTTTGAAAATTTTATGAAAATTACATTATAAAATATTGTAAAAGGCGGAAAAATCCTTACATAAATAAGTGTAGTTTTTAACTAAAAGATTCTATATGACAGTTTGACTTTTAATTTCAATTTTCTTTGGATTAATATTCTGATCTTTTTGATCAGTAATTTTGTCTAGATGGGCTAAAAGTCAAAGTATGGAAGAAACATTGTCTATTATTTTTTGAAGATCTGAATGTCCAAACTGTAAAACGACATTGCAACCATGGGATTTGGTTCCATTGTTTAGTTTTATTTTTCAGAGATGAAGGTGTCGTTATTGTAAAAAGAAAATTTCTTGGTTCTATCCAATCTTAGAATTATGATCAGCTATTATTTTTTGATTAGTTTGGTATTTTCTGAATAGTCAGTGAACAGTAATTGTTCTATACTGGATGATAACTTGACGAATATTGTGGTTAATGGTTGTTTATAGTGTAATGTGGTATGAGATACATATTCCATTGTTAATATGTGGTTTTGTTGCTTTGTTGTTGGCTATACGAAATGGTTTGTTTTCATGGAATGTATTGTGGTGATGAGCGGCTTTGTTTTGTATCTTTCTTGTCTTCTATTTTATGGCAAAATGAATTGTAAAAATAAGATACCATATGAATGAAGATTGATTATGAATATGAGATATTTTAATGTCTCCTTACTTATGATCGTTATTGTTTGCTTGACTTTGAACTTGATTATGAACATTGGATCAAATATTGGCAATACTTTATTTTCTAATATTTAGTTGAATAATATGAATAATTTGGTATTTCTTACAAACTAAGCAACAAACAAGAAGAGCTCGCCGTTTTTTGAATGAAAAGTTAGCTAGTCAATCTTTACCATTGTTACCATCAATGGTGTTGGCGGTTTTTATAATAATAATCTTTAAAGATACTTTATTTTGAATGTTTATTTTTTAATGAAAGAAGTTGAATATAAGGAAAATAGAGAAATTATGGAGAATAAAAATAAAATATCAAAGCAAACAATAAGATTTCTCTTCTTTTCATTAAGTTCTTTAATAACATATATATTGTCGGTTCAAAAACTTTTTCGAGAAGAAGATTTTTTGTCTTCTTGAATATTTTTTTGTATACTCTTTATAGAATTAATATTTCTCTCAATAGATGTAAGGTGAGTTAAGAAAAGAATAATGTGGGGAGTTTTATTGTTATTGGGAATAATACTTTGCCTTTTAGTCCCAAATCCTGCATGGCAAGTTTTAACTTCAATATGGCTTTCATTAATAACAATAGGTTGTCTTTTGGTCTTTTTAAGAGATTATTTTGATGATGTAAGAGAAATTAGTCGATTAACATATTTTACAAGATGAGGTTATATTTTTACTCTTCTAACGAGTATAACATATTGATTTGCAATTCTTTGAATAAATACAAAGTTTCCATTTCAATGTGAACAGATTTCTCATATCAATGAAAGTATTTTAAAAAGTACAGTATCGTGATGGATTCCTAATGAGATAGAGATTAAACAAAATGATGATATGCTTCAAATAAATATGGATAATAATGCAGATGAGATTACTTGAGAACATATTGATTGAGAGAATAACGATACAACAATAATAAAAGAAGCTCGAAATATTTTCAGAAAAAATATGGTTGATTGATTTATTCAGACTAAAGATTCCATTAATAATAAAGTATGTGAAGCTATAGTTTCTCAGATAGATCAAATATATCAGAATCCTGTTTTTCAAGTATGAGCAGTCTTTTGAATGTATTTGTTGTTTTATTGAGTAATAAGGATTTTTGTTTGGGTGGTTACAATTCTTTGATATATAATCTTTTCTATAGCAAAATTCTTTTGATTATATAAGATAGAAAAAAAAGAAGCGATTGTTGAAGATGTTTTATAATTAGTAAATAGTATGGCGTATAGAAACACTAAGAAAAAAAATGGAAAAGTTTGGATTATTATTTTGTTAGTTTTTATTTGTTGATGTATTTTTGTTGCATCATCAATGTATGATTCGAAACTTGTTTATGATAATAAATCTATTACAATAGGAAAAGGTGATAGTTTATCAAAATTTTACAATGATTTTTGAGTTATAGAGAAATATATGTTAAAACTGTGGTTAAAAAATAATGCAGAAAAAGTTCCTTTATTGCAAGAATGACGCTATGTATTGGATTGAGAGTATACAAAGGAAGAACGGTTATCTTTGATAGCTCAAGGGCCACAACGTGATTATATTCATGTAACATTGCTTGAGTGATGGAGTAAATATGATATAGATGCTAAATTGTCAGAAGATTGATTAATTGCTCCAGGAGCGTATATTGCAAAAGTTGAAAATCAACAGTTTATTGAAACGTTAAAGTGAGAATTCCCATTTTTAATAATGATTCCTCAATGAAAATCTTTGGAAGGTTTCCTTTATCCTGATACCTATTATTTGGAAGAATGAATAGACATTAATGAGCAACTTATAAGAGCACAATTAAAAAACTTTGAAAAGAAAATTCGATCAGTATATGGATGAGATTTTGAGGTTGATTGAGTTCAGATTTCTCCATATGGAATTCTAACATTAGCTTCAGTAATAGAAAACGAAGAAAAAAATATAACAAACAAACCAATTATAGCATGAATCTTTGTAAATAGATTGAATAAATGAATGAGATTAGATGCGGATGTAACTTTATGTTATGGTTTGAAATTGGTATATAGTAAATGTAGAGAAAATATTGTAAAGAATTTAGATGATGCAAGTAATTTGTATAATACAAGGCAGAATTATTGATTAACACCAACACCAATATCATCTCCAACTGCTGAGACTGTAAATTCTTTATTAAACTATAAAAAGACGAGCGCTATTTTTTATCTTCATGATGATCAGTGAATAATTCATTATGCAGATACAGTAGAATGACATAATGAAAACAAAAGAATATATTTATAGTTGATTAATTCTAAGGATTTTTAAATTATTTGATTCACATCATTTAGGGTCAATATCCTTAAGAAGAAATGTTAAAAAACTACTAGCATAACATCATGTAGGAAGGAAAAATTTGAGAAAAAGATCTCAATTATTCCAGTCTCGTTCTAATTCTTGAGGTATAATCCAAAGAGGTCTTCTATATCAGAATATTCCAATTTTTCTTAAGAGGTTTTCTCCTCATTCAAGGAATTTACTTTCTTTTATGATAGAATCATCATAAATTCTTCATGCTGTTCAGTCTTTACAAACAAGTTGTTCTGTTCATAGTACAATTCAGGTTGGAATTCGTTTTCATTTAATATAGTCACTTGTTCGTTGAAATTCGCTTGGTTCTCGAAAAGTGCTTCATTCGTGAATCTTTTTCTCTTCTCGGTAATCAAAATGGTGTAATTTATTTTTGCTATAAACAGAAATATTAGTTCAAAAAGCGTTTCGTCAGTTTACCATGATGTCTCAATCAATGAGTAGGTCAGAATTTTCTCGTCTTCTCATAATATATTCATTAAATCGAAGACTACCAAATGTTTGAAATTTGAATTTCTGTTCATAATTATCGGATATTTTTTCTTCTCAGGAGAGTATTTTAAGAACTTTTTTGAAATTTTTGTTTCACTTTCAAAATCTTTGGTATCAGAATATATTTGGTATTCAGTTTTTTTGAAAATTTATGAGATTTGTATTTATAGAATCTTTTAGAGGCTCTGGTAAATTTTCTCTTTTTTTAAGTGTTATAGTAAAAATGTTTCATTTATTTTTTCATACTGAAAGCGGAGAACTATGTCGTCAGGTGTCGATGATATCTGTAATTCATTTTATTCAGCGCATAAATGAAAGAAATTTGTTTTCTCATCAACATTGTAGAAGATATTTTTTATGGATACTGATCCGTTGTTGGGTTATTCAGTCTTTATCTTTTAATCAGC
This sequence comes from uncultured bacterium, assembly GCA_946611795.1. Classification (GTDB taxonomy): domain Bacteria; phylum Patescibacteriota; class Gracilibacteria; order Absconditabacterales; family Absconditicoccaceae; genus HOT-345. Next base: position 952 of record CAMOEC010000055.1, on the reverse strand, counting down.
AAATTCAGAGATGGTTTCTTTTTAGATGGTATTCATGGCAAATTGTATTGATAACATCCATAGTATTGATAAGTCTTTTTTCGAAAAATATATAGAAAAAGTCTCAAATTCAGTCTAGAGGGTATTCAAGTACTTCTTTAACAAGGAAATCTTCTGGCTGTGTCTTAAAAGAAAAATACATATATAATGTTATGATAGTAAACTATATATTAAGAGTATTGCTATTCGAATAAATCAAATTAAGTAGAATTTTCGTACAAAACGTGATTTTATTGTTTTATGTCTGAAGGTGTCTATAGCAAAAATAGCGCCAATTCGTCATCACAAAATACTGAAAGTTAATAATGTTTTTTCACTAATCCTCCATTTATCATGTTTAGCCTTTCGCTTATCGATTCACCATATGCAAAATGTAACAATATTTATGAAAATAAGATAATATAAGAGGTATATCATAAGATATTACTATAATAAATGTATAAATACATTATATTTATAGAAAAAAAAATCTATAGAAAATAAATGTTAAATTTTTGTTCAAAATAATAAAAAATAAAAAATGAAGAGAAATGCGGCTTGCTATTTAAGAGAATATTAAAAAATAGACAATATTTTGACATTTGATAAAAAACACAAATTTTAAAAATTTTTTTGAGAATTAAAAAAACGAAGCGACCCAAAAAGGTGAAAAAGGCCAAATAAAACCTTAATAAAAAAAATCGCAAAAATCTCTTGCATTTATCGGGTGGATGTGTATTATAATTCTCGCAATCAAAAAAGATTGGTTGCAGATGTAGATCCTTAACAATGGCATAATATATTACACTATTTCTTAGTAGATAAATCTATTTAAAAGCAATAAAAGGATGCCTTGGGTAAAAAAGAGGAAGAAAGACGTAGCTGGCTGCGATAAGTCCTGATGAGGTGCCAACGACCGCTTGGAGTCAGGAAT
>CAMOEC010000054.1 GCA_946611795.1 uncultured bacterium | reverse complement strand
TGAAATAATTTTAATCATTAATTATTAATCAAATAGGGCAATGATCAGACCCTTCAACACTATCATAATGAACCATATCTCATAAATCTTCTATCATATTCTCAGACACCCAAAAATAATCAAGTCTCCGTCAAACATTCCTTGGCCTAGCTCATGCTCTATAACTCCACCAAGTATACTTATCTTTTAAGTCTGGATTTTGAAATCTAAAGACATCAATTAATCAACTTTCACTCATTTTATCCATTTCTTGCCTTTCTATTGGAAGAAATCATATACTATTCTCATTTTCTTTAGGTCTAGCAATATCTATTTCTTCATGGCAAATATTAAAGTCTCAAGTTGTTAATACTTTTCTTCATTCTTTAGCTAATTCTGTTACATGCTTAATATATTCTTCATAGAAATTGAGTTTATATCAAAGCATTGGAGTTCAATCAGCCCTATCTCATCAATTTGGAAAGTAGATATTAAATAATGTATAATCTCATCGAGAAATACTAGTAACTCTTCAATCATCATTAAAACATTCAGGGATATCAAAAGAATTCTTTGTCTCAACTCCTTCAATATTCTTTTTATAAAAAATTGCTGTTCATGCATATCAAGGTCTTTCAGAACGATGCCAAACATAATTGTAATCTTGAAATCCAAATCTTATTTCAGTAGGTATTTGAGTTTCAAAGGCTTTAACTTCTTGAAGACATAAAATATCAGGGTTCTCTATTTTTACCCATTCAACAAATCATTTCTTAAGAACGGCTCTAATTCCATTAACATTCCATGAAATTATTTTCATAATAAGGTGGAAGAAAACTAAAGATCTTCAGTAATACCAGCTAATACTTTAGGTCAATTTTCAGTTATAAGAACAGTATATTCCCATTGTGCTCAGATATCTCATCTCTTAGTATAAAGATTCCAATCATTTAAGTCTCAATATACAACATCATCTGAAACAACAGCAGTAATCGGTTCAATTGCTATAACCATTCATGGTTCAAACACAATTTTTTTCATACTAGCATTAGGATAGTTGTAGAATAATGGTTTTTCATGCACAGCATTACCAACTCAGTGACCGCATAAAGTTTTTATAATGCTGAATCAACTATTTGTAACGTGATTATATATTGCTTTAGATAATCAATAAGCTTCTTTTCAAACTTCAATTGCATCAATTCATAAATCCAATGATTCTTTTGTTGCCTTAATTAAATCAGCTCATAAAGGATTAAGACTATCATCTCATACAACAATACTGATAGCTGCATCAGAGAATCCTTTCTTATAGATAATACCAGCATCGATTTTAAGTAAGTCACCATTAACTAAAATAGTGTCATCAGGAATCCCATGTACTACACAATCATTTACTGAAAGGCAGAGATTAGCAGGGAATCAATCATAATTTTTAAATGCTCATTTAAGGTCTCTTTTATCTAACCATTCCTGGGATAGATTCTCTAAATCAATCAATCTCATTCCTGCTTTAGTATGCTCTCTAAGATAATGAAGCATTTCTGTTAAATAAGAACAAGAATCAGTTATGTTTCTAATCTGTTCTGGAGTTTTAATACTTGGTTTTTGCATAATATATAATTTAGTAATATAGAAAACTTTTTAGTTCTTTCCTGTAGATCATAATCCACCTTCTCCTCTTTCAGATGGATAAAGTTCTGCAAGATTATCAAATTTTTCTTTATCTACAACAAACTCTATACTTGGAATTTCTTCACTTCAAAAGTTGTTTTTTCACCAGTGATGTGGAGCAAATTCTAGCTGGCAAAGTCTTGTATATTTTTCAATACTAATGGCTTTGTTTGTGTAGTTATAAATTTGCATAAAATATTCTCATCTATAATCAGAATCAATAAGAGCAACACTATTTCAAAGCATTAATCCTGTTTTACATGGTAATGAGCTTCTAGCATAAATCTTACAACACCATCAAACAGGCATAACAGTTTTTATTCAAGCTGGAATGAGCTTTAATTCTCAAGGTTGAAGTGTAAAATCTGTTGCTGTTCTAATATCTCGAGCAATGGCTTCAGGAGTCTTTTTCTCTGGAAGTAATTGTTCATCATAAGTACAAACAAGAATATTTTGCATAAGGAAATGTTTGAAATAAAACATAAAAATGTTTTTAATGATATAGTAGATGAAAACAAGAAGAATATTATTTATAAAAAATTCGCAAATAATTGACATATATAAAATTTCGTATAAAATTAATCTATAAAACATACTATATTTTGTGATGAGATTTTATATTTATAAATCAATTCCATGAAAAAGATTTATGCATTATTCGCCTGCTCACTATTGTTCTTATGGGGACTCTATGCAAATGCAGATACTGTAATATCAACAGACATGACGAATGCCTATAGATGGGCTTATAATTATTGAATTACAAGCTTACCATTAGAAAAAGCTAGATTAAATGAACCAGTTACAAGACAGGCAGCAGCAAAGATGATTGTAAAATTTTCTATTAATGCCCTTGGTAAAACACCTGATTATTCAAAACCATGTAACTTTTCAGATCCAGATATTGTATCTGATTTGATTCCTTATGTTCAAAAATCTTGTCAATTAGGACTTATGGGACAAAATGCTACTTCATTTAACCCATATGGTAATTTAACTATTGCTCAATTTGGTACTATCCTTTCAAGAATATTATGGTGAGAAACTTATGCTTGAACATCTCCATATTATGTTGGTCATTTGAGAGCTCTTCAAGAATATGGAATATTAAAAAGTTATGGTGACCCAACAACTACTTTTGTAACAAGATGAGATGTTCTTACACTTCTTCAAAAGAGTTATACTGTTTTAGTTAGTTCTAGAGAAGCTGCAAAAGAAGATCCTTTGAGCGAACTTTATGGATTAATTGGTAATAATAGCTCAGCAACAGAATATGATTTTAGAAATGCACATGTTATTGCAAAGTTAACTGAATCTGGTTCAGTAGATGTTCTTGAAAGTTATCAAACATACTTTAGTAAAGAAGAAACTGGTATTACAAGAAAACTTCCTCAATCATTTAAAGTTTGAGATAAGGTATATAATGTACTTATTGAAGATGTAGATGTTGCTGATAGACCTTTCAAAGCAACAAGTAATGGTTCTGAAGTATTAATAGCTATTTGAGATAAAGAAGAGCCTGTAAAAGGAACACAAATTTACTCATTAGCATATTCTGAATATGGATTGATTAATGATTATGCTTGAAAAGGTTATACTCAATTATATTGGGATATCCTTCCACAAAGTTTTGATACTAATGTAAAAAGTATAACAGCTGAAATTATGTTCCCTAAACCATATCCAGAGCTAAGAGCTGAAGATGTTCTTATTACAATTAATTGAAAAACTTCTACAGCAGATAGTTTAAATTGAAGAGTTGATTTATCAGCAAATAGAGTAGTAATTACATATACAAAATGAGTATCTGCTTTCCAAGGAATGAACGTTGTTGTTAAATTCCCTAAAAGTGATTACTTTAAATTTGATCCAGAAAAACAAAAGAGTTTAGTAGAAGATGATTTCTTCGGAAGCTATACACAATGAGATTCAGCTTTCTCATGAGCAGATTATAATGCTTTAGTAGAAAGAATTAAAAAATTAAATGTTAAAGATGATTCACATTTATATGACTTGTTAAAATTAGAAGAAATATATAATGCAAATCTTGAAAGTCTTTCTGGTTCTATAGATAAATATGTTGATTCTAAAAATTTAGATAAAGAAGATTCTAAAGCAGTTGTTGAAGCTTTAGAAAATGCTAAAAAGCTACAATTAGATGCTAATAAAGAATATAAAACAAATCTAACATCATTAAAATCTGTTCTTAATGAAAATGATGAAAAATATAATTTAAGTAAGAGAATAGATGAAACTTTAGAATATCTAGAATTATCAGACGGATATGTTGATGCATTAATGGAAATCTTAATCCCTCTTTATAGTGATAATGCAAAATATTCAAACTGAACAGCTTCTGAAGATAATCAAAATAATGGTAGTGCATTCTCTCTCTTTAGTTTATCAATGACCTATAATCTAAGAACAGAATCATATAATACATACTTAGTACAATGGGCTACTGATGTATATAAGCTTGTTTCTAAGAGTGATACTAAAATTACTAAAAATTTGTCAACATCAAAAGTATTTAGTACATTACAAGAAGATAATGAATTAATGCATGGTAGTGCTGAATTAACTGGAGTTGATTATTTTGCTACATCAACTATTAATAGTTGGTATGAAGAACCACGAAATGAATTTAAAGAAGATTGAAGATATAAAGATTTTAGAGATTTTACAAATGTAAATCTTGAATTAGCAATAAAATTAAGAGAAATGAAATTACATGCAACATCTTGTCCTAATGTTTATAGTCAACAAGTTGCTGATGATGGAACATATAATAGAAAAAAGTTATATTTCTGGAATAATGATAAGAAAACTATGACATTAATGGAATGAATATACTTTGTTCATGATTGTGCTGATTATGATCATTATGCATTCATAGATACTGGTGATACTGTTGAAGATGATCTTCAAACAATTACGATTTGAAAATAGATTAAAGTAAATAGTATAAAGCTCAATTTCTAATCAAATTGGGCTTTTTTTATTCAAAAAATCTTCTGTTCGGCATGGTCAACTCCCTAAAATTTAACTAGCAGTATATTGCTGCTAGTTTTTCAAATAATAAAAAAAGTCAGATTTTTTTCTGACTTTAAGCTATAGCTTCATTTCCTTCTGATTTATTAATATCTATCATAGCGTTGAGTTTTTTTGCTAAGACAGATGGATCTGGTACATATGTTAATTGAAGATTTTTTCATCAAGTATCGTTTAAGTCTCAATCAGTATAAATATAAAGATTTCAATATTGAAAGAGCGCTCCACTTAATCACTCTTTAGTTGATTTTATGACTTTAATAGCAGATGATGCTATTTTCATAGAGTCAGCTCTAAAGAATCATTTCTGGTTAAAAGTAGTGAATCAATCTTTTGTACAGAGATTAAATGTCATTTCATATTCTATTAACAAATAGAGTACTCTATTAAGTAAGAATAGAAATATAAGGTCAATTACTAATATTCAAATAGCTGCTGCCATACTTCACAATCAAGTCTCATTAATGAATATGAATGGAAATGTGGCATTAAATATTAATACAATAGTGTGAACAACAAAAGTTAAAATTGTACGTTTGATAAATTTATCAAATCATTTTTTCTTGAGTTCTCAATTGTAAGTATGGTCAATGTATTGTTTATCTTGTTTTGACCAATAATATATTCTAACAACAATTGCTATTATTACAAAAAGACACCATGAAACCGAAGTATAAGCATAGAAAATCGCTAGTATCCAAAATATAGTTTTATGCTCATCAAAAGTGTGAAGATATATTGAATATAACATTAACATTAAAAGAAAAACTGATAGTACTACCAAAAATAGTGGAGTTAATAATTTAACCCAGTGTCTTTTTACAAGAATAACATTTCATTCTCAATACTTTTTACATGCAGCATTTAATTCATCTACATCAAGTTTTGTGTCAAATGACTTTAATATCTTCATATTAATACTGATATTAAGATAGAACTATATAATTTGTAGTAATTAATTTTCAGCGAGTTTAAAAAATTACTAGTAAAAATCAATTATAATTGACAAAAAAATAATATATGATAAAGCATTTATTTAAAAAAGCTGAGTAAAAAAATAACTCAGCTAATTTAAAAATAGATTTTTCCTTACTTAAGTTCAGGGAACCAAAGTGCAACTTCAGCATAAGCTTCTTCAGCGTTACCAGAGCAGTGTACAACGTTCTCTATTGGATCATGATTCTCATCTTTGTTTCCATAGAGTTCACGGATTGTCCCTTCCTTAGCTTGCCATGGTCTTGTAGCTCCGATGACGTCATTTCTGAGTGTAGAAACAACTTCTTCATCTTCTCCATCTTTCTCGATTACGAATGGAACGATAGGTCCGCGGCTCATGTAATCAAAAGTTGATTTGATGACCATCTCGGCGAAGTCAGCACCTTTAGCCTCTGTAAGGCGTTCTCTAAGCTTACCTAATGTGTTGTAGTGAGCTTCGAGTTCCTCAGTTGAAACTTTTTCGATTTTTCTCTCTGCTACGATTTTGTAGCCTTTTGAAGTGAGAATATTCTTCACTTCATTTTCCAAACCTTTTTCGATGCAGTCTGGCTTAAGAATAAGTAATACTTTCATAAATCTTGTAATTTTGTTTAAAAGACAATTTCTTG
>CAMOEC010000053.1 GCA_946611795.1 uncultured bacterium | reverse complement strand
ATCGCAGATGTTGAAGGTAAAGTGCAGGCAATTGTAACGTTTACTGAAGTAGCTTTTGAGGGAGGATAATATTCTCCCTTTTATTTTACTTTAGCTTCATGTTCCATTCTAATTAAAATAGCTTGAATAATATCATAAGGAGTAGAAAGATATTCACGATAATTCCATCACATGTATTTCATAATTTCCACAGCTAAAATAATCTGATTATCAGTTCATCACATCTTCTTAAATACTTTAGAATATTCATACTCTAGTTCTTTTTTTTTATTGGATCTATCATAGCATTAATTCTTTTAGCAATTTCTTCATTCAATAAAGAATAATCTTTAATAGAATCCATATCTAAAATATACTTCTCAATCTTTTCTTTATCATAAACTCAATTAATAGATCTAATAATAAGTTTAGATAACTCATTAGATAAACTAATCTCATCAATTTCCTTTAATCTTAACTTTTCATTAAGTCTGTTAATAGCCTGAAAATCTCTTACAGTAAGTTTCTCAATAAAGACAATGTTTAAATTTCATAATTGCATGATATATAGTCTTAAAGAATAAATACCATATATCTAAAAAAATTAAAAAAAATCTGAAAAAATTAGATTAAGATAACTCTATTTTTGAAGTAAATTTTTATAATAAAAAAAAGCTGACCTAATCAAGGCCAGCCATACCTTCTCGCGTTTCCTAATTCTCTCCACGTTGAATTTTTACCCCTTGAGTTGGTTGCCTTCCTGTTGGATACAACAGTAATGACTGCAAGGACTGTAAGTCCTAAGAAAATTAAAAATAGATACTCCATAGGTACTCAATATTTGTTTTGTTTTATTTATTTTGGCAGTAACAATATAACCAGCAGGATAGTAAAAATCAAGTAAAAACTAAACAAATTATTAAAAAAGTCAGGAGAAGCTATAAGCACCCCTGACTCAGAAATATAATTCTTAAATTATAAAGTCTCCAACCATTGATTTACTTCATCCTTACTAGCTCATTGAGCAAATCTCTTACTTCAAATAACATTTAACTTATACTTCTCTAAATAACTAACACTTCCCTCAATTCCAGAAGATCATGAAGTACAGAATAATACAACCTTCTTACCAGATAAATCATATTTTTCTAAGAAAGTCATAATAATATTAGGAACTCTACCAAACCAAATAGGATATCAAAGATAGATAGTATCATATCAACTAAGAGCAAATTCATTTTTAATTTCAGGTCTTATAGTTTCATCTTGATATTCTTTATATGATCTTGAAGCAGTATCTCTCCAATTAATATCATCATCAGTATATCATGTTAAAGGTTGAATTTCTTCTAATTTTAAACTTTTAATTTCTGAAATTGAAGTAGCAATTTCTTTAGTATGACCAGTAGGGGAGAATACAATAACTAAAGAATCATTTCATGTAGTAGTTTCAGCCTTTAGATTAGCTCTATAATATTCTCGTTCTTCAACTTCTGTTCAATCTTTTAATTTACATACTCAATATTGTCCTCAATCTTTATCAGTCTTAATGATAATTTCTCATCAATTCTCTACACAATAAGTAGAAGCAGGATTAGCTATTCAAGCAGTAGTTTCTTTTTTATCTTCTTCTTTTATTTCATCTTTAACATCTCAAGTTCCTTCTTGTGTATCTTTTACATCTTCTTTAGTATCTTTAGCACTTCTCATTAACATAAGCATCACGTATCCTCTTAATTCTTCAAGATCTGGATTATCATTAGAGATTATTCCTTCTTCTTTAAGTTTAGCAAGATGAGTAGAGTAGTAAGGAGTTCAATCTTTTAATCAATAAAGCATTCTAGATAAAGCTGTAGCAAATTCTGCTCTAGTTACAGTATCATATGGTCTAAAATCTTTAACTCCTATTCACATAATACCTAATTGATAAGAAAGAGATACTCAATAATTGTATTGATTATCTAAGCTTTCTTCTACATCACTAAATTCAGGAACAACAATATTAGCTGGTTTACTTCACAATACATTAATAGCATATTGAGATAACATTTTAGCCATAGAGATTCTATTTAATCATCATTGCATATTAGATTTATAAATAGAATCCATAGTAGTAATTCAATACTTATAAGCATAATCATAAGCTTGCTGTAATTCATCAGTAACATCTGCACTAGCTATAAATAAACTAGAAGATAAGAAAACTAAACCTAATACAGCTAATCATTTTTTAAAGAAACTTTTATTCATTAAAAAAGAGATTAAAAAATAAAGATAATACATTAAAACTATAATTTAGTAAAAAATAATCAAGAAAAATTAAAAAAAATCTGTTTACAAGAATAAAAAACAAGATATAGAAATATTTTAACATAAACAAAAAAGGAGAAAACATTGGCCTATTTTCTCCTTAATTGTAATAGTTATAATAAACTATTTATTAGCACTTCTCATTAACATAATCATTACATATCCTCTTAATTCTTGTAAATCAGGAGTATCTACTGTAATAATTTTTTCATCCATAAGTTTTGCTAAGTGAGTTTCATAATATGCATTTTCTCAATCAGCTGTAGCATATAACATTCTTGATAATGCAGTACCAAATTCTGCTCTTGTTACAAGATCATCTGGTCTAAATTTATCAATATTAATTCACATAATTCCTAATTGATAAGCAAGAGTTACTCATGAATTATAAGCAGCATCTAATTCAGCAGATACATCAGGGAATGCAGGAACTACTTTTGTAGTATCAGGAGTTCTACCTAATACATTAATTGCATATTGTGATAACATTTTAGCCATTGCTATTCTTGTTAATGGAGCATTCATATCAGCTTTTCCAATAGAATCCATTGTTGTAATTCAATTCTTATGAGCAAAGCTATATGCATCATTAAATTCTTTTGAATAGTTGTTATCAGGAGTAGTTGTTTCTTCAACTTTTTCTGAAGTTTGTTCTTCAGTTACTTCTCAACCTAAGTTAATTTCTTCAGATGTTTTATTCTCAGTTTTAGTTTCTTCAGCTTTTTTAGTATCAGTTGTAGTTGTTGTTTTAGAAGAACTTGATGATGAAGATCATCCAGATGAACCTCCTCATGATGTAGTTGGTTTAGCTGTAAATGTAGCAGATACAGTTACATTAGCAGCAGGCATAGTAAATTGATTATTTTCAACTTTAATTTCAACATCTCAACTTTTTACAGTCCATTTTGAGAAATTGTAATTTGAATTAGGAGTAGCTTCAAGAGTTACTGTAGTTCATTCCTCAGCGGACAATAAATTAGAAGAAATAGTTCAATTAGTTACATTTCATAAAGTAATACTATAAATTGGATTAGTAATATAAAATTTATTTAAATCCCCATCTTTTGAAGTATCTACACCTGTTTTTGAAAGAATTTTTCAAAGGCTTTCATAATAATTTTTAGTAATTGTTAATCATTTATCATTATATTCATCAGCAGGGATAGATTCAATTTTTGGTGTAGAATAAACAGGATCTCATCAATTAATAGAAATAGTAATTTCTCATCATTCATGAGGAATATCTCTTCTTCAATCATCAAACATAATTAATCAATTACCAGTGAGATATTTAACAAAAGCATTTTTACCTTTTTCTTGCCAAATTGCGTGAACATTTTTAATTCATGCATATCCTTTACCTAGGTCGCTTGTTTCATAATTAACAATTTCTACTTTAAATTTATTTGTATTTGTATTATCTGCTGTTTCATGTACTACGATTGCTCATTTAACAGGTGCTTTAGATGCATTATACTTACAATTATCAAATACAACATGCTGAGTAGAAGTACTTTCATTTGAATTATAAACATTTATATTCCTATCTTTTCATGAAAAAGAACAGTTTTTAAATTTTGTTTCTCCTCATAGTATACCGAATATATTATATCAGCCTGATACTTTTGTAAAATTACAATTATTAAATTCTGAATCTCCATATGTTGTAAGTGTTCAATTTATTGTACAATTATTCATAATTAATTTACCTTTTCACTGAATTCAATTATGATGAGCATTATCATAGTTAGACTCATTTCAGGCTAAATTGAAAGTAATACCAGAAAAGATAACTTCTTTACCTTCAGCTATAGTAGTAATCGGTTTACTACGACAGTCAATAAAACTATCACTATCATATGTACAATTTCCCTTGATTGTTACTTTTACACCAGTGGCTGCTTCAATTGTTATACTCTTATCAATATTTTCTGGTATAACAGCATTTTCCTGATCTATAATAATTTTTACAGTATCTTTTTCATCTGCAGCTTCAATTGCCTTCTGTAAATCTCAATAATATACAGAACCAATTTTTGCAACAATTAAAGGTAAATTTAAAGCACTACTATCAGTTATTGCACTATTAAGAGTTTCTTCAGATGCAGAACAAAAATATTTAGATCCATTAACATAACAGTTTTGTTTCAGATCATCAGAAATTTCATATTTATTAGAAGAATTATAGGTATCAATATTTACTGATAAAATATTTTCAGGAATTGTTACAGTTTTCGTAATTAATGAAGCCTTATCATTTTGTAAATCAATAGCTCAAAACAATATACCACTAAAAATAACATCTTCTAAATTTACATTAGTTGATATAGAACTAGTAAATCAATCCAGAATTCAATAGAAGGAGTTCTGAACAGTGATATTATTTAATTTTACATCAATACTCTCAGAGTCAGAGCTTCAAATTTTGAAGACATAATTATTACCTAAACTATCCCATGTTTTAGGTTTCTCTTGATATCAAATAGTATTACCCCATCAATCTATTGTTAATGATTTTGTTATTACTATCGGTTCAGTTATCTCAATATTTCATGATAGAATAATTGTATCACCACTACTAGCATTTAAAATAGCTGTTTTTAAACCATCAGCTGTTGTAACCACATTATCAGCCATACTGACCCCTCCGAATCAGAATCAAGCTAAGATTGTAGCCATTAAAGTAAATAAGAGGTTTTTCTTCATATTTATAATATATAAGAAAATAAAAGAAACATTAATTAAACAAAAAAAGCACCATACTTCCGGTGCTGTATATATCAATCAGTGAAAACTTTAATGTCCCATAGAAAGAAATATCCGCAAGCATGATGCTTGTTTATTCCTCCTATTAGACAAAAAAGTCTCTCAGTTACATAACCAAAGTTTTCTAAATATATACAGCACTTATTGTAATAAAAAAATACACTATAAATTCAAGACTATTTTATAAATTTTTGATATATTTTAGTATATGTCAATAAAAGACAATAAAACGACAATTCTATCCTGGAGAAATACCACATCTACAATTAGGATGCAGAGGAGGAATTAATACTCATTTTTTAAATTCATCTTTAACTCATACCTTAACTTAACTCAATTCAAACTAACACAATCAATACATCTTTTATCATCCTCAGCTGTTACCCATTTCTTATATTTAACTTCTCAAGACATACTCCAAGCTTTATCTTCAGCATAGTTAGAATATCTTACACTTTCAGTTCTAACAATAGTTTCAATTCTCTTATTCTTTAATTCATCATAAACTTCTTCTATAATATCTTTTAAATCATCAACACTAATAATAGTTCAACTTCAATCACCTCAATCTCAAGAAAAATCAAAAAAACCTGAAATCTTATTATTAATTTTCTCCTCAGTATATCAATCAACACTACTTGCTAATATCTTTAACAATTCTTTAATACCTTCTACCACAACTGGATCATCTACATTAAATTCTTCATTCTTATTAATATCTACTAAAGCTCTATCTCATTCAGACTTTAATATCTTGATAACAGCTTCTTTTAATACTACATAATAGAGTGAATAATATTTCTTTCATAAAAAAGAAAACAAATCTTTAGAATGAGAATAAAACTTTCTTCTACTCACTAACTTTAATAAATCATTTTCTTGTTTAGTAAAAATTTTAAGTAGCCCTTCTCTTAATAGCTTCTCATACTTAACTAAACGTTTGTCTCTATTTCTAATCCTTTCCTTATTCCATTCATCACTAAAAGGGATATTCTTCCTTACAATACTCTTAAAATCAAAATCATCTAATACTCAACCAGTTGAAGAATCAGCCACCTCACTCTTAACTCTACACTCACATCAATCAATAAACACATCTCAACCTTCTACAGGCTTATATCATAACTCAATTCTATATTCATTCTTACTAATTCATCATGATAAATAATGTTCTCTAACTTGATCTTCATCAGTAGGTAATACATTCAAAAATTCAAAAGTCCCTATTCACTTAAATAATCAATCATTAAAAACTCTAGCAATCTTCTTAGCTAAAGGAGCAATACACCTAGAAGAAAAAACCTGATTAAATGCTTTAACATTTCAAACATTAACACCTTCTCCTATTCAAAGCACAGCTTTAGGAACTTTATATATCGCTAATATCTTATCTCTATCTCGTTCTTGTTGTGATATAAACTCCATCTCTTTAGGAGAAGCTTGAAAACTACTAGGCTTAATTCAAAAAGGTAATATTGCTATCTTTCATACGTTAGTTGCTCAGCTATGGTTTCTTTCCCAAGTCTCTTTTATTCATTTAACTTGTTCAACTGTTAATGATTGATCTGTTGTTAATACCATTCATGGAGGAACATCATTAGATAATAATGAATAATTCCATTTCTCTATTTCTTTCTCTCACCATAACGTCATAGCTAAAGCCTGAAGGGGAGAATAGCCTCTAGTAATATAAGGATATCTTTCAAAAGGATTAAATTCAGCAAAGACCAACACCTCATCAACTCATAATCTCATTCATCAACCTTCTCAAGTTCAATAATAATTCCATCATTCTAAATTCCCATATCAATCAATAATAGGAGAGATATTCCAAGGTAAAAGAATAGATAATCCTAAAACTTTTCATCATAACATTACCTTCCAAACATAAGCAGTTCAACAAAGTTTCATAAAGGTAGCAATATTAGCTAAGAGATCTGGTGAGACAAAATTAAAATATTCATGTTTTAAATCTTTATCATCACTTCAAGCTAATCTATATTCTAAGGAAGACAAACTATCAGAAATTGCTGTTATAGCTGCATACTGCCAACTCTGAAAGAACTTAACATAATCATTATCTTCTAAAGCTTTATTATTTCAAAGGAATCAGAAAAGAGAAATTCATGAACTACTACTAAATACTTTCTTAAAAATATCTCTTATCTTATTAAGCATATTCTAAAGCACAAAAAAACTAAAAGGCTGATTCGACAAGCAAAAAAGAACTAAAAGACAGATTTTCTACAATAATTTTAATATTGTCAATATATACAAACATTAGATTATAACTACTATTATTAAAACACCAATTAGACATTAGCGACGAGTTATTGACATTTACAAACAAATAAATATATTAACATCATAAACAAAAAAACAAACACTATGAACATAAAGAATTTAATAAAAGTTGAACTTATCTCTTGTGCAGTTGGCACAATTACCAGTATGGCTGGTTATGTTGCTGCCTTACACATCTTTAAAACAACAGTAGATGAAGCTATAGCATGGGGACTTATAATAGCAATAGCAACTGTACTCATTAGCTCAATTATTCTCTCAAACAAACTAACAAACGAGAGTGAACTCTAAGCCAATCAAAGACGCCATGAATAGCATATGCGTCTTTTTTTTAAAACAAAAGCAATCACTATCAATTACCTAATTCAAAAGGAACATGAATTCATAATAACACAATAGCATGTAATGCAGCTCAAACATCTATCTCTACAGGTTCAATATTACCTCATACAGCATCGATTAAGCTAGCTAATCAATCTAAATAAGATCAATCAAAGAGTTCTATTACTTCATCTAACACACTACATAAATTCTTCTCAGAAATATTAACTCATAAAGTAGATACTTCTTGAAAGATATTAATCTGAAAATAATACACTCTTTCATTATGATGATTTGATAAACTAGAAGACTCGACTCTATCAAAGCTAAAATAAATAGAAGGAAATCATCAAAAATTACTAGGTACTCAATCAAAAACTTCAGCAACAGAAATAAGTGTATTTAATTTATCATAAATCTTCTCTCTAAGCTCATTTATCATTAACAAAATCATCAATAATAGAATAAAACATTTCAACGATTTTCTTTTCATTCTTTTCTAAAGCTCTCCTAAAGAATGGATTAGCTTTAATTCATGGATGATTAACTTTCTTAGCAAATACTCATACCTTAGATCTCTCATCTATCCAATATAACGCTTTCTTTTTAGCTCTAATAGTATAAGGCCTTGTTCATTCATGAACATATAAAGCATAAAACAAATCAGAATAAATCCTTGCACGGTATCCATTAATTTCATATTGAATCGATTTTTTAAGATTTCAGCTTCTAACAGGAACTTCTTTTTTTACTTCTCACAACAAGAAAACTAATGCCTCATTTAGCCACTTCTTCCTAGCATTTCTTAACCCTTCTTCTCATAACTTTTTAATCTTCTCACTTACTTCTTTATCTCAAGTTATTTTAATATTTATACTCATAGCTCTAATACAACTTCAGTTAAAACAAGACTTCATCATCTTCTTTTAGCAATTCACTTTACACTATATTCAATACCATCAATAACAATAGAATCAGATTCTTTAATATCCACTATATCTTGAATATAAAGCTTATACACTTTTCAAAATCTTCAATCAGATAGTTTTGCCTCCTCATCAAGAGCAGTCAAATATCAAACAAAAGAAAAAACAGATTTCTTTCACTTAGCAATAGATCACTCATAAACGAACCTCTTAA
The DNA here is from genome assembly GCA_946611795.1 of uncultured bacterium. Taxonomy (GTDB): domain Bacteria; phylum Patescibacteriota; class Gracilibacteria; order Absconditabacterales; family Absconditicoccaceae; genus HOT-345. The sequence continues at coordinate 13,434 of CAMOEC010000053.1, read as the reverse complement.
CATCACCACGACAATTTGTAATCATCAACTTGAATAAAATACTAAATTGATTATATCTAAGCCAGACGTAATATGCGTTTCATCTAATCTAAACATCTTTACTCCAGCTGTTGAGATAGCACCTGGAGTTTTTTTAATTTTCACTTGTAAAAGAAGAAAACTTTTATAAAGTTTACTACTGTAAAATAAAACCATGATTTTCTTTTTCAAAGAACTCGCAATTCCTCCCTGTTGAGATAACACGGAGGTTTTTTTATTCAATAGAATAAATAATATACTTATTAAGTAAAAACTTATCATCCATTGTTAAATCATCCTTAGAATAACTAATAGAATAATCAGCCAATCTTTCACTCTCAACTCAAACCTTTTCATGATATTTTACACTTACAAGATCAATCACTACCATAAGAACATCATAAGGAATAGACTCAAGAGCAGAAAAACTATAATCCTGTAAGGTATATCAGTTCACATATGCAATGGCAGAATTAATCAAAAGAATAATTTTGTTTTCATCATTTTCATTTAATACATCTTTCAATGTTAAAATAAGTTCTTCTTTAGACATCATAAGATAAGTAAAATAAATAACTATAATCATAAAGGAGTTTCAACCTTTTTTCTTCTACCTCTACGTGGCTTAATCACCTTATTCTGAATAGAAGTAAAATCCTTTATACTTTGAAAAACACCTTTCCATCAAACAGGCTTTAAATACTTATCTCAATAAGCTCTTCATTTTTCCTCAGATAATTCAATAATTTCACCAATACGATGTCCTTCAATCTTTCATTTAATAATTTCAAATTTCATAATTTAATAAATGATAAAATAAAATTTATACGAGTAAAAGAGGGGAGTCTATCCCCTCAAACTACTCACCACTACCTTCTCAGCCATTTTCTGTATTACTTCAAGAAGTAGTATCATCACTACCTTCACTTGCACCACTCGTACTAGCAGCAGTTTTAATAACAGAAAAAGCGTCTTCACTTAAAGCTAATCAACAAACTCTCGCAGAAGCTTTTAATGAACTTACATCTTTCTCCCGACCTCAAGCTCTATAACCAAATTCAAAAGTAAATCATCTCTTAATTCCTAATGCATAATATCTTAAAGATCCAAATGCAATAAAAGGAGTATCAACCTCAATTGCTCAAGAAGGCATTACATCAGTTAAAATAACAGGATATCATAACAAATATCACTTTTCTCAATTATCTAATGTTCTATAAAGTGGTCTTCAATCTTCATCTTTTAATTTTTCAATTACAGCAATAGCATCCTGAGACATAAACCAAGAAGGCTTATAATGTTGTTTATACTTTAAAGGGACTTTTCTTACAGCATCAATTAAAGCATCATGATTTAAACTAGATACTCATCAACTCAAACTCACAACATTAACATTATTCAAATTAGAAATTCAAACCATATTAGAGTTATCAGTTCAAACTCAAGTTCAAAGTAAAATCTCTTTATCTAAGAAATATGCAAAAGCTTGAGCAAATTCTTCTTGCGCTTTATTCCAAATTTCATCAGCATCAGCTTCATCTTCTATTAACTCATAAGTTACATTTAAAATAGCTCAGATCTTTTTAGCAATCATTTCCTTTCTCTCATATTGGAGAGCAGTATCAGAAAAAGCTGCAGCTTCATCAGTATAAAAAACCTGTAATCATGATTTTCTAAGAATAAAATACTTGGTATTAGAATTCATTCTAGAAATATCACAATCTTTCCAGATTCAATATTTCTCCATAATTCTATACACTCATTTTTCAAATTCAGGATGAACTAAATATCATCAATCAGCAGGATTTAAGCTATTCATAGCTTTAATAGCATTAAGATCTCATTCTTTCAAAACCTTTAATGCTTTTACAAATTCCTTTTGTAATTTAGCTAAATCATCTCAAGTTCAAATCCTTGATTTTTCTACTAATTCTTTCATCTGTGATTTCATTTCCTTAATATCAGGATTATCACTTAATGAAAGTTCTTTAAGCTTAACATCCATTGCAGCCTCAACAGCACAAGGAACAGCTTCTTCTAAACTTTTAGCAACAACATCTGCTAAAATTTCTTTTGTTTCTTCAGGCATAATAATATAGTATAATAATATAAAAACTATGATAACAACGACTTCTTATATTTCTCTAATCAAGCTATAATTGCTCACTTAGCTCATGTAAGATTCATATCAGAAACCTTTTCATTATTTTCCTCAGTTACTTCTCACAAAAATCATCTCAAAATATCTCTAATCTCAATTAATACATTTAATACATCTCTATTTGTATTTTCAGAATCTTTCTGTATAATTGAGTCGTTGGTGGAGTCCTTCACACCTCCATCACCACAACAATTTTCATGAAATGAAGAGCTTCATACCTCTTCATTTTCTTTATTCTCAGAAAACTCTTCTATCATTCCACTTTCCTCTAAAAGTTTCTTTTGATCTAAACTCAATGCATTAGGATTACAAGGAACAGCAACAAAACTTAACTCTAAAAGTTCAGCTTCAGTAATAATTTTAGCATTATTCTTATCTCTACTTTTAGGAATAAATCAGACGCTTACAGACTTTATCATTCATTCCTCATAAAGATCTGCTAATAATACTCACAAAGGATTAGAAGAAGAAAAAACTCATTCAATAACTAATTGATTATCTTTAATATAAATCTCAGTAGCCTTACCTACAATGTTTTCAACCTTGTAAATATGATTAGCAATAATCACAGGATTCTTCATAAAATTCTTCCACCTCCATCATCAGACTCTTATAATTTCTCATGCTCTATCAACATCTTCAGTTGAAGCAACAACTCTAAAAGTCTTTTCAGTTTTACCTTCTTTAAAAGAAAGAGAGGAGAGTCATTGATGAATCTTATCAACAGATTCATTACCAATCTCTCTAAATACCGCTCATAATGTCTTCATTCTATAACAATAACAAAATAAAAAAGATTAATACCTTTCTTGAGTATTCTTAAGATAAACCTCTACAGCTTTTCACTGCTTAATATCATAATGTCATTTAAAAGAAATTGACTGTTTAGTAATATCATTAAGAGAAAAAGCTGGAGTCCAATCAGTGATAATAACCTTTGATAAATCTAACATAAAAGTAGGGTAGTCATCTTCTCAATAAGGATGTGATTTATCCTCTAATAAAATTCTTAAAGCCTTAGCATTTCAATTTAAATAATCATCTCTATATGAATTATTCTCAAACAAAACTTCCATACTTCATTCAATAGAAAAACCAGAAACAAGATAATCAATAGGATCTAATGAAGAAATACATTCAATATCTTTAATTTCTTTCTTAAAAGAGAGAGTCAAAGACTGTAAACAAATATTTTCAGCAATATCTAATTTCTCTATACTATCAGCAATAAAAACTCTTAGCATATTAGCAACAAATCAATTTTCAGAATTATAATTAACGCTAAAATCATCTTCATTTTCTCATTTCCTTGCTTTCAAATTAACAGATACAGTAAACTTACCTCAAACCTCAGCATTAAAATCCATAGATTCAATCATAGCTAAAGAATAAGATCTACTTCATAAAGGACTATGTACTCAAACTGTTAAACTCGGATGAGTATTAGATTCTAATAAATTAAACCTATGTTCAAATACCCCTTCTCAATTGCTTTCAACTCATCACATAAGTGCTTTTAGAAAAAAGCCAATACCATTAGGATAAACTAATCATCAAATAGTTCACTCAGACCATTTCTTAGTTACCATAGAATGAGTAGCGTCTAATAAGGTATCAATAGCTCAACTATCTTGTTCTAAACTAGCTCTATCAAAAAAAGTATTATCAGTCCAAGGAAACCAATACTGAATTGGAAGTTTTTTTACTCATCTTTGTTCTTCTAAGCTGACTCAAACTCAGACCTTCTTTCAAACAAAAAGCATTTAAGAAATAATTAAAAAGATAAATCATAGCAGACTTATCTTTTTATTAATTTAGAAAATCAAAATTTTAAAACACGATACTTCAAAAATAGAGTAGTAATACAATAACATTAACTATAATCAAAGTTTTTCATCATTCTTCTTTTTATCAAAGATGTAATATCTTTGTTCTTCACATTTCTTAATAAGTTTAATATCATCTTCACTAAATGTTTCACTTAACCATTTATCAGCAGATCCATTAACATCCTCATAATTCAAATCTAACACCATTGAATGGAATTCATTATCTGATACTCATCACTCAAATACATAACGGAATTTCTTAAGAGAACATTCTCAATCTTCATTACAATTAACTAAATTACCATCATTCTTTTCAGCCCAGAAAGCAAAAGATTCTTCAGTATAATCAGGCAATCAAATACATCTTCAACATTCTTCAACATCTTCAGAATCAGTACTTTCTAATCAACAATTTGCCTTAGGTCATACAGCAGTAGTATCATTAGGAGTATTTGCTGAAGAAGTATTAGAATTAGTATTTGTTGAAGGTCTATCAGCACACTCAACATTTTGATCTACACCAACTCAATTTCAGTCTTTATCACAACAAACATATTCACATTTTTCTCAACCTTGAGAATAAAGCTTCTCACAATTATCAATTTGAGCATAACATTGAGAAATCTTATCGAGAGATGAATCTCAAGTACCTGTTCCTACTACAGCTCAAGTATTTGTCTTAGTTCATTTAACAGAAGTAGTATTTTTATTAGATGACTTAGTAACACTATTACCTTTATACTTTGAAATATCAGTAGTAGAAGCAACACTATTCATAAGCATTACTAATACATCTCATCTAAATAAGACAGTAAAAGGTTCTGAGATATCATCAACAGCTCAAATACCTTTTAATGCTCATAGATGTGCCTTATAATATGGATCTCAATAAGAAAAACTTTCTCACCAAAATAATCTTGAAACAGTTGTAGCAAATTCAGCTAATGTTAATGTAGCATTTCAATCAAAGATAGTAACTCATTTTCACATGATTCATTTATCACAAACCCATTGAACAGCTGGTCTATATTCCTTAGCCAATGATGTTAAATCATATAATTTACAAACGGTTTCAGTCGGATCTTTCATTCTTAAAACATTTTTAGCAAAAAGCTGAATAAATTGAGCAAACTCAACTCTAGTAATTACAGAATAAAGATTAGCACCTCAAAAGGTTGAATCAGTAATAATTTTATTATCACGAGCCCAAGAATAAGCAGGTCAATAATCCTGAAAATACTGAGCACTAGCAAAGCTAGTAAATACAGCTAACAATAATATTGCGATAAACTTTTTCATGATTTTGTAAAGAGTATAAAAGTAGTAATCTACTTAATTATACAAAATTATTTCAAAAATTACAAAAAAATGATTAGAAAATAAATATTAAATATGTCAATAACAAAATACAAAAAGAAAATTATAATTTAAAATGCCCCACTAAGCAAAAAAAGAGGCTCAAAACGACCTCTTTTTAGACTATCAATTTAGGTGGAATACTATAAGGACGAAATCCGTCATCATTATCAAAGTGCCAAGGTAATTTTTTACCTGATCCATAATCTACTTTTTTTGTTTTCATAATTTCTAAGTTTTATAATTTGTTTTTTATTTAAGCAATAATTTAGCATAACATATACTATCAAAAGACAGAAAACAATTTTCTTAATTAAAAATTTCATTAGCTTCAGCAACATCACTATTACTTACAGCTGGAGCAACATTTTCAGCCTCTCAAGCAGCAACAACTTCTCAACTTTCTTCTTCAACCTTTCAATTATAAACATGATTAGAGAATTTTATAGTTACAGAATTATCAACCATATCAATAAAACAGTTAACATCTTCCTCAGCTCTTTCACCCCATTTAACATATTTAACATGTCCATCTCTTACAAAAGAAGCTCATGCTTCGCTTTCATCTTCCCAACTAAATTCTCATTCATTGAAATTAAGATAGAATCAAGCTCTTTCTTCACATACAGCTATTCTTTTATCTTCATCACTTAAATCATAATCAGAGACAGTAGTATAAGAGTCATCTGAAAGATCTTCTTCATCCTCAGCTGCAATATTTAATTCAACATCATCCTTAGCTTTAACAGCACAAGTATAATTATACTTAACTCCCTCATAGCTAACAGATCAACTATATAAATAAGCTAAAGCATCTTTACCATCATACATAATAACTACATTTCAAATATTATCACTTAATTCAGCTCTTACAGAATCAATACAATAAGTTGAATAATCAGCTATTTTCTTTTCAGCATGAAAGAACATATATCAAGCTACAATTCAACCAATAAATACTATACAAAGAACACATAAAACTACTTTAGCCCAAGTTTTCATAATATTTAATTATTAAAGATATAAAGTAATACCTTCTTTTATTCATAAAAAAACCAAAATCAATAATAAATTATAAAAACTAAAGCCAAACTAATAGAATAAAATTAAACTTCAACTCAATCAAACGCCTTAGTAACCAACTCCCTTGCTAAACGATTATACTTATAGTATCACCCTTCAGAATTTAGAAATAAAAACTTTCTTATACACTTCTTAGGCCAATGCATTCTATACTTCAAAAAGATAAAACATTGAAGTCTAAAAGATTGATCATAAAATAGCTTCATTCTTCAAACAGGCCGTCATTCAGGAGGAATAGGTTCTCGATATTCAGGATTAAACATATTTCTATAAACATAAACTAAATAAAATAAATGGTCTTTTCAGATTCTTTCACTAATTCAAACCACATTCTCATAGCAATAGCATCAGCAAAATCTGGAGACCTTCAAATAAGTCTCTTAATCTCTTCTTTAGTAGATATCTGTAATTTTCATTCTTTATCAGGATTCTTTTGTTTAATAACATCTAACTCTTCAATAATACATTCTTTAACATCATCACTATTAACAATTAACTTTATTTTATTAGAAAGCACAAAAGGCAATAGTTCAAAATAACACTGATCTTTAAGATTCTTATAATTTCTAATTCATCTATTCTCTTCATTTACTATTGGAGAAGAATTATTTACAAACCCTTTACATAGTAATTGATCTACAACTCATCATCAAACTCAATCTTCATCACAAATCGTATTAGAATTTTTAACTCAATATTTTTCTTGAAATCATCTGATAATATTAACAATTTCAGTCGTTCTCATTTTAGTATAACTAAATACCGTTCATACAAATCAATTCCAAACAATAATAACCGTTTTATCATCTCATAGTCTAGCAATATCAGCAGTAATATATTTCTTTCACTCTTCTCAAGAGTTAACAAATAAATCTTTAATATCATCATAGCTATAAAGTTTTGTTGGGTCATCATCATATTCCCAATTTCAGTTTAATAATCTTTCCTTTGTAACCTTATCAGCTCTTTTAAGACTCTCTTCATATTTCTTATGATCTATAAACGGATTATCTTTATATAATGCAGGGATAAAAATTCTATCACTTGTAATTGTTCACTCATTTTGAGCTTTAATAAAATCATTATACAAATGACATTTCATAGGATTACACGTCATAATAACCTTACCTTTAAGATGATATTCTTTAATCTTCTCAGTACATCTTGAGAGAATAATATTAATAACTTTCCTATTAACCTCCTGAGCTTCATCAATATATCAATACGTTATCTCATACCCTCATAACCAATTAAATTCTGGATCAGAAGGTTTTTCTTTTAAAGGAACAAAATAGAGTTTAGAACCATTATAGAATCTTAATTCTTTAGTCTGCATATTAAGATTATATTCTCTTCCTTCCCTTAATCATTTTTTACTTAATACCTTCAGAATAGTATTCAACGTTGTCTTTCTTAAATCATCCCATTCTCTTCTTCAGACCAACCAAACAATTCAATTCATTTTTAAAGAAGTAAAACAGATAATTTCTCAAACTCACCAAGATTTTCATCATCTCGCTCATCATCAATAGAGTATCTCAGTAATATTATCATCATTAAAAGCATTTCGTAAAATCTTTTGTTTTGAAGTAAGTTTTGAATTAAAGACTCTCTCATTCTCAGACATCACTTATAACAAATTTAGTAAAAGGCTGGAAACCTTCTTCTTTCTTTTCTTTTTTTCTTCATAAACCTTCTCTAGCAATATCTCGTAACTCTTTTAATCTCGTATTCACTTTTTCTCAACTCTCATGTAATTCTAATTTTTCTAACGCCACGCGAATTACTCAACTCTCTAATTCACGTAAAGACTCAAGATCAGGTCAATCAGAATTTTCAACTTTTGGAGAAACCAACTCTTTCATTCTCTTTTTACCTTCCTCCCGTTGTTTAATAGTCTCAGCAGATAAAACACCTCTATTCAATCAAATATCATCAAAGAAAGAATAAACCGTATCATACGAACTATTATAAAAGTAGTATTTCAACATACCAAAATTAGTATCATTCATAATTTCAAATTGATTAGCAGATAAAAATAGCTATAAGAAAGCAATAATTTAGCCAGTAATAAAGCAAATGGATAAAAAGCGAATAATTATCATTATAGCTGCACTTATCATCGGAATAGCTGCTGCATGTTTTCTAATGCCATGAAAAATCTGAGATAATGAACAGAACCCTTGAGACCAAAATCAGCAAATAACTATAGAAGAAAGCACAAATCAATAAATCACAATTTAACATAGAACCACTAAATGAGACAACTCAAGAAAAGATATATTTTCCTACTAGCCTTTATCACAATATTAGGCTGATTTTCTTGATGGTTACTCCGAAGAGATTACGCTTGTGAAACAGACTCTACAGCTTGTGAAGTTTATGATCTTTCATCTATAACCAACGAAAAAGATTATGAATATTACTCATCATTAAACAAGCAATGCGAAAAGCAAAGAACAACATGTAATCTAATCATACTTTTTGATGCACTATAAAATAAACCACTTAATTTCCATTAAAAAACTAATCCAGATTAATTTTGTAATAGCGTTATAATTTTATCGATTTTATTTGTCAAAATATTTTTTTAATAATTTAAAATAATAGTTATTAACAAGTTAAAATAGCCATACTTAAAAAATTTATATAATGAAATAGCCAAAAATAGAAATAGTATAAAAAACTTTTAAGAAAATAAGCACATAAAAAAATTATAAAAAAAATTCTCATAGGTGAGAACATTTAACTCTAAAAATGGCAAAAAAATCAAAGACAAAAAAACAACAATTTTATCGCTAAATAAGCCATAATTTAAAATTGTCAAAAATATATTGAAATTATTAAAATTAATAATAATTTTATGTTGTTCATGAACTTACAAAATTTTATTTCTTAAAAAACACATGATTTTATCATATAAGAACAAACAACATGCAAATAGAAAACTATATCTCTCGAATAAAAGCTTACAAGCAATATACAAAATCTACAATAGATCTTAATAGAAGAGTACTACAAAGTCTCAACACCTTCATCAAAAAACACACAAACAATAAAAGATCTCTAGAAGATACAGAAAAACTAGAAAGCCAAGATTATGAAAACTGGATGATTGAAGAAATCAAAAAAGGAAGATCAAGTAGGACATGTAATATCAAATTAATATGTCTTAGGAACTTTCTTAAATACGCTGAAATTCATCATGAAAATGTAATGAACTATAGAGAAGTAGCCCTTATGAAAGAAACAAAAAAGAAAATAGAAGCCTTAACAGAACAAGAAGAACAAAAGCTTTTATCCTACATTCTTACAGATACCTCAAAAGAACCAATTCTTAGACTAAGAGATATATGAATAGCTTTAATATTAGCTAATACTTGATTAAGAGTACATGAGCTTTGTAATATAAAAGTAAAAGACGTTGCCCCAGAGCTACGCGTTATCTGAAAGAATCATCAACCAAGAATAGTTTATCTTTTTGATAACATTCTAGATACTCTTAAAAGCTATTTACAGTTAAGAAAAGAAAAATGAATAGAATCAGAATATCTTTTCTGTGCACACAGATGAAGAAATACAAGGAATAAACTCTCAAGAAATGCAATTGAATATATTATAAGACAAGCATGAATAAAAGCCTGACTAACAACTCCTGTATGGCCTCATAAACTAAGACATACCTTTGCAACAAAACTTCTAAGAAGAGGATGAAATATCTTCTACATAAAAGAACTTCTCTGACATTCAAATCTTTCTACAACTCAAACTTACTTAACAGCAACAAACGAAGATTTAAGAAGAACTCAAGACCTCTTAAAAGATCCAATAGGAACAAAAAATACAGACAATTAAAAAGCAGCTTATTTAGCTGCTTTTAAAAAACCAGGATTATTGGGACACTCCCATTCTTTAACGCCAAAGTCTCGACAAACTGACGGACGAAAAGCATAAATAGCACAAGAATGTTTTCCCTCTTCATCTTTATCAAGGAATTCACAGGGTGGAGGAGTATCTCCTTCCCTGCAAGACAGCGTCTTTATGCCATTAAGGGTGAAATAAGAATACTGCCTTCGAAGATAGTTAGGGCTATACTTATCAGTAATAACACCAAAATCCACCTTTTTGAATTCAACCTTACGTTCCTTTGTAATCTTAAGGTCTCTAACTCTCTTATACTCTTCTTTTGTGAAAGAAGGAGTAGAGCAGATGCAACAATAGCCGCACCTTAAACAATTAAAAACCTTCTTTGGCTCCTGAGTAACGCCTTCAGATGCCACAACCTTCTTCTTTTTCTTATTTTTCTTTTTACTCATAGTAGTACATGTTTTATGTTTTTTATTACTATAATTAAGAAAACACTCAATTTCAATAGATATATGATAAATTTCCATTTGAAAACGATCATACGATTTACTATAGTAATAATAACAAAAAAAACAAAAACACAATACAAAGATGAGAAAAGTAATAATTATAGGGAGTATCCCTAACAAAACAACCGGACTTGATATTCTAGCAAGACTAATTGCCTCTAGTATTCAAAGTGTTAAAGTTATCACTAAAGAAGACTTAGGATCTTTAGATGATATCAATGAGACTTCTAAAAGTATAATAGAAGCATTAGGATATGATGAACTCCCTCTTGAAGAGCTCAGAAAAGAAATAGAAGTCGTTGAAAGGAACTTTGAATTAAAAAAAGAAATCTCTGACATTCAACTTCAATCTATTAGAGTATCACAAGAAGAGTATTCAAGGCCATGGTATGAAAGATTCGAAAAAAAGTCAAAGAAAGATAGATTTAACTATAATTCTAAGGCTTTTAACACTAAAAAGAAATGGACTAGGAAGAAATGAATTCCTAGTCTTTTTTAAAAAACAAAAAAGCCAGATGAATTTCACCTGGCAATAAATGAGTTAAATGAATTAAGCACAAACGCAAAGAATTCTACAAGGCATACCAACAAAATAACTATCACTAGTATGATTATAAAAGCCACAATTTCAACATTATAGAAACCTCTTAAATCAAATTTCTTACGTTTTTTTTTAGTAACCTCTACTTCATCCTCAGTTTTAGCATCAAGTTTAACGCCTCTTTGAAACAGTTCACGCCTTCTTTGTTCTTTCTTTGCTCTCCTTTCATGGAGCATTTTTAACCTTTTCTGTGATCTTGCCATATACTATTTGTTTTTATATTCAATCAATATATAGATTAAAGAAGGTAAAAATTCAAACGATTTTATTGTTAATTTTACTTAATCATTGGAGCATAAAAAACTAGTAATATCATTGAGCAACGATTCAGAAGACCTCTATATTCAACTTCCAGAAAAAATTGAATAAGAAAAGGAACTATGAAATTCTAGCTCCTTTTTAAAAATTAACGCACATTTAGCAAAAACTTCAAGAACATTAATTAATCTCTCATATAATAACAGTCATCACAAAGTTCTGGCGAATCTACATCTAAAATATTATTATCTACTTTGTTTTTTAATATCCTCAATTGTGAAGAAAATTTCTCATTAACTTCTTTTCAAACAAACAGATTATATACATATCTTTTAAGTTCTTTTTCACATGAATCATAGTCTTTAATATCACAATTTAAAGTCTTAACCAAATTAGAATCTTTAGGCTGATAATCATCATCTAAATCATAGAGCTTATCCACAAGATAATCTTCAGACGCTGAATACCAAAAAATACTATCTGAAAGTAAACGAATCCTACACAAATCACTAGCTAACTTATAAGTAATATAAAGATCTACTCATTCTTGGCCAGAAATTTCAAATGAAAAGTATCAATTTTTATAAGGGAGAAGATAAGATCTCTTAGTTAAAGTATATTCAAATGGATCAACATTCATCACACTTTCAAAAATACATTTTACAGGTATTTTATCTTTCAATTCAGAAAAACTAACAGTAGTTTCATTAATAATATTTCATAAATCAGCACTTTTCTTAAGCATTATCATAACATTTCCCCTTGTCTCATTATTTTTAGCAACTCAATTTATATTAGACATAATTCAAACCATGTATAATTTATTAACATGCAACTTATAATAAGGATTTCATCAATTATACTTATCTCAATAAAGTAACCTAGATAAAATAGTTCAAAATTCAGCTCTTGTAACTTTATCATATGGTCTAAATTTTGTAATTCATTGTCACATCAATCAAAGCTGACAAACATTGGTAACTCAATTATCATATTGTAAATCTAAATCACTAGTAACATCAGTAAAAACACATTTCTTAGAAGTATCCTTTTTCTTTTTAAGTGTTTTAATAGCATAATTACTTATCATTTTTGCAAGTTCTATTCTAGAAACTTCTCATTTCATATTTGCCTTATCAATAGTTGATTTAGTAGTAATTCACTTATTAAATGCCCAAGTATAAGCAGATTTTTCATCGCTAGTATAACTAGCATTAACAAAAGCTATTGAGAAAAAAAACAAAAAACTAAGAAACAATATTTTTTTCATAATAACTAGCAAAGATAAAAAATAATTTAATCTAAAAGTAGTAATATTAACAAAAATATCAAATATATTTTTATAAAATAACACATAGGATTATCAATTATATTCTGAAGAACAAGTAAAAAAATAGTTAAATAAAAATTATAAATCCCATAGAGTAACACAAGAAGAATATTCAAGGCCATGGTATGCAAGATTCGAAAAAAAGTCAAAGAAAGATAGATTCAACTATAATTCTAAGGCTTTTAACACTAAAAAGAAATGGACTAGGAAAAAATGAATTCCTAGTCTTTTTTAAAAAACAAAAAAGCCAGATGAAATTCTAGCTCCTTTTTAAAAATTAACGCACATTTAACAAAAACTTCAAACATTAATTAATCTCTCATATAATAACAGTCATCACAAAGTTCTGGCGAATCTACATCTAAAATATTATTATCTACTTTGTTTTTTAATATCCTCAATTGTGAAGAAAATTTCTCATT
>CAMOEC010000052.1 GCA_946611795.1 uncultured bacterium | reverse complement strand
TTCTCTCTGCTACGATTTTGTAGCCTTTTGAAGTGAGAATATTCTTCACTTCATTTTCCAAACCTTTTTCGATGCAGTCTGGCTTAAGAATAAGTAATACTTTCATAAATCTTGTAATTTTGTTTAAAAGACAATTTCTTGTATAAGAATTAGTAAATAAAAAACAATATAAAACACAGTTCAATAGAATTAAGAATCTGTTTAAAAATTTGACAAATGAGGGGGAGGGGACTTATAATTTTATTATAAGGTTTTTTATGTTTATACTACACACAAAAATGAAAAGAATTATCTGAGTTTTTAGCTTATCTATGCTATTGTTTTCTACATTTGCACCAAGTTTGACGTATGCAACAGGAGAGGTAGAGGAGATACCAACCGGACAAGAAACACCAATAGTAACAGATAATTCGGAAACTCCAACAGAACCAGAAACTCCAACAGAGCCGGAAACTCCAACCGGACAAGAAACACCAATAGTAACAGATAATTCGGAAACTCCAACAGAACCAGAAACTCCAACAGAGCCAGAAACTCCAACAGAGCCAGAAACTCAATTTTTATCAAATTTATCTCCAGTAGAACTAGATAAAACATTAAGTGAATTAACAGGTGAAGATTGCTTTACATGGGAATGAACTACCATAAATAAATATATTTGTCCTTATACAGATATTATAATACCAGAAAGAACAACATATGTTTCGTCAGATGTATTTGAGAATAAAACTATAACAAATATTACAGCTAATAATTGAATTGATTGGTCAGATGCAGCTTTTAGATGAGCAATATTAAACTGAACAATAAATTTAGAAACACTAGACGATACAAATCTATGGCAACAATTTACAATTTGAAGTAATGCAAACATAACAACAAATTTTGTAAATGGCGTTTACGTAGAAGAATGATGACAAATCACACTAACAAAATTAGGAGATTATTTACTTGCATCATCAGTAATTAGTTGAACTGTTGTAATAAACTGAAATTGAAATTTAAATAGTTCATTTAATGGAGCAATAATATGAGAAAAATGAAAAGTAATATTATGAGAAAATATTACATCTATAAGTAGTAGTTTTAATGGTCTTAGATTATTTGGAGATATTAAATTCCCAGAAAATCTTAGTAATATAGAATCTTCATTTCGACAAGCAAAAGTATATAGTTGATTAGTTTTTTCAGGTAATGAACCATTAACAACAGATAACAATTTCTTTAAAGAATGATATATAAGCTGAAATATAGAATTAATAAATTCAAATCTCAGTATTAAATGATTTTGATCAGCATGAATAATATGAGATATAGTAATAAGCTGATGAAATATTACAATGAATACTTATTCATTTTGATGAAGTACTATTACATGAAATATTGATATAATATCAAATAATTTAACAGTAGATAGCAATTGACTATTCCAATGAGCAAATATTTACTGAAATATAATAATTAATAATCCGCAATGAAATTTAACAATAGAAAGTTGAAGGTTCTGTCCAGCACTTGTTGATTGAAACATTACAATAATAACTAATGATTTTTATTGTTGAGGAATATTACAATGATGGACAGGTAAAATAACATGAGATATAATATTCAAATCAACATGAAAGATAACAATGAGGTCATGATGTATAGCAAGTTTTAGTGATAGTTATCCAGTGAATAATATAAAAATTGAATGAAATATTATAGACATATGAGAATGAAGTTTACAAAATAAAAATACAATATGAAATTTAGAATTATCATGAAATATAATCACATGAGCATATGACTCAGAAGCAACAAGAAACATGAAAATCTGAGGTAATTTAATAATCACTTGAGAACAAATTAATATAAAAAACTGAGCATTCAATAATATAAATATAACATGATCAATGGATATTAATTGAAACGATATTAAACTTAATTCTGCAATATATAGTGCAAAAATTGATGAAAACTTAAATATAACATGAAATATAAATACAAACATAAAATGATGAGCATTATGAAGTTTAAAAATTCAATGAGATATTTTATTATATTGAGGTAATTTCACATGAGAAGAATGATCAATAAGTTCTCAAATAGTAACATGAGATTATAAAATAATGTGAAACAACATCACAATAAAAGATGGTGTAATTTGATCAACAAAAGTTTGAAAAAATCTTATAATATCTTGAGAAAACATAGACATAAAATGATGAGCAATAAGTAGTTCAAGAATTTTATCATCATTAATAATAAAATGAGATAACACAGATATTGAATGATGAACATTCTGATGAACAAAAATATGATGAAAAATTCAAATAGAATCTAACGACATATATTGTTATGGCTGAAATTTTTGATCAGCAAAAATATGATCTTGAATAGAAATAAAATGAATAAACGTCAAAATGTGAAAAAACGGTAGCTGACCATGTATATATTCTTCAAATATTACATGAGATGTTTTAATATCAGCATATAATTTTACATGAGATCATTCAAGTCTATCAACAACATCAATATATTGAAATTTAATAATTACATGAGAAAAAATAGAATTAACAAATAACCGAGCACCAGCATTAAATATTAGTAACGATTTAGTATTAAATTGAAAAACAATAAATTCAGATTGAAAAAATGTACTTAAAGATGCAATAGTAAATTGAAATATCAATATCATAGGTAATAATACTTATTTAAGTTGAACATTTATTTGATCAAATATATGAAAAGACTTAACAATTAAATGAGATAATATTTTAATAACAGATAAAAGTTTTGAAAGTACAACAGCAAATGGAAAAATTAACTTATTGTGAGAAAAAATGAATATTAAAAATAGATCTTTTCAAAATTCGAATATATGATCAGATGTAACATTTAAAGCAAATATTTTTACATGAGAAACAACAGCATTTGCAAACCCAGACATATGATGAAATTTAAACATTATTTGAAACAAATTAGAAATACAGAACTTCTTTCTATCTAAAGAAAATATAGATGATGAAGCAAAAGTTCATTGAAATTTAAATATATCATGAAATAATATAAATTGTGTTTGAGAATCTTTAAGAGCAATAAATCTATCATGAAACATTAATATAACATGAACCAATACATATCTTTATAATTGTTTATGATATTGAGAAGTATGGAAAAATATAAGCATATCATCAAATAATTTAACATGACGATGAGGAACATTAGAAAAATATAGAATAAGTTGAGATGTATCAATTAAATGAAATAATATACATGTAGAAAACTGATGGCTATGATATGGATCAATTATATGATGAAATTTAATGATAGAATGAGAAAAAATTAAAGCAACTGCATGAGCATTCTATAGAGAGACATTAAAATGAAACGGAATAATCTCATGACAAATATTAGATTTTTCACAATGAACTTTTCAAGAATTAACATGATACAAAAATCTACATTTATATGCAGATCAAATAACAATAGACAGTTCTGTTTTAAGCAATGCTAAAATAAATTGAGATTTAAGATTACCAGATACTCTAAGAGAAACATCAGGTAAATTAAATAATTTAAAAGTAAATTGTAATTTAATACTTTGATGAGCTAAAACAGTTATACCAAATTCAGTAACTGTACAATGATGATTAATAATAGAAAATTGAGATAACAATGATCCAGCTAATATATTTGAATGATATCAAGTATGAAACAATCAAGTAACAATTAACTGAACATTATCAAACATCTGAGCACATGCTTATTCATTCAAAGAATGAACTAGAATAATTAATACTATTACATTATCAGATGATTTTAGTACATGAGATATCTGAGACTGAGCATTCTGTATTCAGAATGAACCAGACATTAAAGTAAATGCAATATCAGCTAAAAAATTTACTCAAGAAGAAAGACGAGATTTATATGATAGAACATGTATTAATCTAGCATACAGTTGAACATATAATTTATTGCTAAAGGTAGATTGAAGAGAAGATATAGCTATATATGATTGAGTACATAATGTGGAAATACCAGATTCATTAAAGAAATCATGATACAGTATTAAATGGTATTCAAATCCAGAATTAACATGAAAAGAAGTTAATCTAAATAATCAAACATTTGAAGAATTTGAATATACAAAAACTATCTATGGTAAATATGTTGAGATTCCTGTAACACCAGCTTCATGAGGAGGAAGAACAGTCACTCCAACAAAAGATGAGACAAAGACGACAGAAAAAGAACACAACTCAGCTGATTTAGAAGAAACAACTAAACAAGATAATACAAAATCAACAATTACAAACACAAAAAATATTAAAGATAACGAAAAAGCAAAAGCAATCTCAAATAAAACACTTACAAGATGAGAAGTAGCAGTAATGACTAATATCCTTCTTAATGTATATCCTCAATTAGCTGAATGAAGAGAATTAAACGAAGTATCAGAAGCATGTGAGAATTATGCAGATGAACAAAAATTTACAAAAGATGAAAAGAAAGCAATAGTAAGACTATGTAAACTATCTATTATGTGAATTCATGCAGATGATAATAGACCACTAGAAGAATTCTTAGTAAACAATAATACAACAAATGAAGAATTCTCTAAAGTAATTAATAGATCAATTTCAACATATAATGAAAAAGATCTCTCAACTGTAAAAGATGCACTAAAGAAACTTGAAAATAATGAGGATGATGTAGTATTCTGAACATTATATGATATGTTTATGTCTATTAAAAATGTGCTAAACTAATTAGCTTAAAAAATACTAAGACTTAATCGTAATTTATGGTTAAGTCTTTTTTATTTTCTCTCCATTTTTTTGCATTTTAATCAATTCTCAACTATAATTAAATAGTCTTTATAACTCTAAAATTTATTATGGTAATTAAGAGGAGAAAAAAGAATAAAGTTACAACACCACGTGTTATTGCATTCATTGCTTATACATTGATATTATTTTTTGGTGCAACAATTGTTGTAAATATGAATCCTAATGCCAATGAAGATTATCGTTTAGAACGAGAAGAAAGAAATAATAAATCAATGAAATGGATTTTTAAAACTCAAAGCGGTGATGAATATAATCTTTTTGATACACGTTCAGAAAATGAACATTGAGCTGCAATGTCATATGATTTTCTTATGCCTCCAACACTAGAAGAAATAAATGACCAAGTACAAAAAGAAAAAGAACAAAAAGCAAAGTTAAGAGAAGAAATGAAGCAAAAAGAACTATTGAATGGAACCCCTGAAGTAGCAGATATTGAAACATGAGAAGCTGCTTTTATTCCTGTTACTACTCAAATCGAAGAAACTATTGATGAAGAACTAGAACATGGTTCAGCTCCAGATGAACAGCCTTTAAAAACACAAGAAGAGATTGATGCTGAAAATAATTCATGAGATTTAAAAACTCCAACCAAAGCATACGATGAACTTTGGGATACATTAGAAGACCGTTCAGCTTTCTTAAATATGGTATTTGAATATCTTCTTGCTTGAAAACTTCAGCAACTTCCTGAATGAGCAGTAAGATATGTCGTAACCCTCTATTGAATAGACGAAGCAACTCAAGACTTAGTATTTGAAGAAAGACCATGTATGACTCCATGGTGATATGAAATAGAACACGGACAATCTGTTCTAGCATATCAACAAAGATCGGACGCAACAAATATCTGTAATATTCAAAGAAGAATTTGTAAAAACTGAAAACTATCTTGAAGTTATACTCAAGCTTCATGTGACGAAACTCTATGAAATGATTGATCTGCTAATTGAGTCCAATGAGCTTATTGAACAGTAAAAAAGATTGCATATTCAACATATAATTCAGTTAAATTAGATGAATTTATTCAACCGCCAGAATATGCATCTAATGAATTTGCAGAATTTGATGTTCATTGAAAATTGGTAAAATGAAAACAAGAACCTAAAATGCAAAAATTGTGAAATTCTGATGCTTTATCTCCAGAGCCAGTAGAAGTTGCTCAAGAAAGATCTCTTTGAAAGACTTGTAAGACTCCACGATGAGAAACAGTTCAACCAGGACAATTTGTTAAAGCATATAGATTCCAAAACGGATTTATTGATATCCCTTGCCAAGTACAACTTAGAACTTGTGTAGATTGAAAACTAGAAGGAATGTATCAATATTCTTCTTGCCAACCATGGTCAACATCGTATGAAGATTTCATCTATTGATATATGGATAGTGAACAACCAGCTCCTCAAAGACTATTAAAAATGTTACAAACAGATTTTCAACCTAAAGCTGAATACGGAAGTAATCTATCATCTGAAATTATCGATAAAATGATTAAAATCCTAAATGATAAGTAATAAATACTTAATTAAAAAATGCAGGGTAGAGGAGTCTCTACTCTGCTTTTTCTTTTAGATTACTGCTTATTCATCTCTTTAGCAATCATCTCAAGCGTTTTCTTTCTCCTTCTTCTAACAGGAAGTATACTTCCAACAAGAAGATTATGAAATGCATGAATGATAGTCCTTCCTTTCCCCACTTTAAACCGAATCTTTTTCTTCGGCTGTTTGAGGTTGGGGATATCTTCTCTGGGTACAGGACGGATATAGATAACTCTCTTTTTACAAGAGATTTCGATATCCATCAGATAATACATACCAAGGTCATGAACGAGCCGGTCTTTATCATCCCATTCGCGTGGTTTTGCTCCACTTGGATAGTGGTGAAAAAAGAGTCGCTTGTCGTTATGATATTGATCTTTAGGACTGAGATCAGGATGTAGGTCTTTAGCATCTCGATCTGCATGCATCAGAGCGCCAGCTAAATGCGGATACTGGCCATAAGCAACAACTCTCCCTTTCTTGGAGACTTCAATAATTCTCAATTGGCTACCAAGCCCAAGAGAAATCCGTGCTTTGCATCCATTTCTCAGAAAATCCTCTAAGAAGGGATACTCATTGTGATAAGAAGGTGATGGAATATACATACGCGATATATTTTGTTTTGTTCGTATTAGATATACTATGTATAGTTTAAGTTAAAATCAAGATAAAAGATAATAAAAATATCCCTTAGATACTAAGAGATACTTTTAAAGAAGTTTAATTGTTAATTTCTCGTATAAGAATGTGCTTCTCATCAGCATTAACAAGATCTGTTAGTAGTTCTAATAGCATATCCAGAATGTGTTTTATATAATGCATAGTTTTAAATGAGAATAAAGTATCTTTCTGATATTCTTTATGGTCATAAATGTTATGCATCAGTTCTAGAAGTGCTAATACTTGTTTGCCTTTATACAGCAAATTTTCTTCCGTACTAAAGTTCTTGTAATACTTGTTGTTTGAGAAATAAAAAACAATTTTTTCAATAGCAGTACAACAGTGCCGATATTTGAATTCAAAGAAGAGATAATCCTCATTACTGAGAGGATTCTTAACGCCATGAATGTATGCCCAAAGGACTTCAAATTCTTCCTTAAGCAATTCATCAAGTTTTTCTACAGCAATATGCTGCCAAGAACTATACTTCTTTCTTGTACGAAGTATTCCTGGTAATTTTTCTTTTGAATTACTCATATATTTAATGGTTTTTTGTTTACATAATAAATTTATAAAAAACTGAAAAATTTTTTCAAGGAATATAAAAAGGGGAGTGGAAACTCCCCTAGCCTCATCCCTTCTTATTAAGAAATTAGTTTTTCTTTATGAATTGGAGAACTCTTTTATTAATAATCTTTATTTCTTCTTTAGTGTAACTTTCAGAAGTTTTGGAAATCGCTTTACGCATACAATACCAGAATTCATATCAATCTTCTTTAAAGATATCTTCATTTACAATTAGATCTAATACTCTTTGTGCTCATTCTGATTCATCTTCTTCTAGAAATGGTTTTATACTTTCAGTTAATTGTTCATAAGGAAAGTTCTTATTTCCTCAAGCATTAAGATAATCTTCTAAAAGATAATAGATTCAGAGCTGTTCTTCTAAGCTTAGTTGCTTAAAACGATATTTATATTCACTATAAAATTCATTTTTTCAATCTGGCTTTTGCCATGATAGAATTTTCTTAATCTTTTCAGCAGTTCTTGTCTTAAACTCTTCTAGGAATTTTTTAAATGAACTTGTTTTTTCTTTTGAATTAATTGCTTCTGACATTTTATTAAACTTAAAGTATAAAGAGTATTATAAATTAGTCTTTAAAACAACGTATTGAATATCCTATTCATTCATCAATCCTACCTCACATATTAATCATATAATTATAATTTTCTCAAGAATATGTACTTGTAATAAAATTATAAGATTCACCACCTTCATATGTTAGTCATTTTGAAATCCGATATCTTCATTCATAATCATCTTCAAATCATGTGTTTAAATAATTTATATATGAATTATTCTTGGATTCTTGTTCTACATCTCATGTAAATTTAGTTTTATTTAATATACTCACATATTTTTCAGGGGTATAATAAAAACGATAACCAGCTAAAGGTATTTTAAACGTGTTAATGAAATTATAGAACTGATCCTTTGTTTTTCTAGAGTCTGTATAGTTATTTTTTAACTCCCACATTGATATTACCCAATTCCATTCATTAGTAGTAGGAATATGATATCCTTTAGGACAAGGACCTTGATCTTTTTCTTTCCATACTCACGTAGTTGCTTCAATAAATTCTTTTGAATCTCAAGTATCTAAGGAATGAAATTCTGTATTGTTTCCCCATTTGAAGAATGAACCATAGGATGTTTCTCAAGTTCATGCTTCTGTTGCTCAAATATTTTTGTCCATCATAGTTATTGTATCAATTCAATCTGAAACAATAATTGTACTGTCTCGTTGATTTTCAATGATATCAATATTCTTTCATAAGATAACTTTCCAATCTTTTATATATACTGCTTGTCCTGATAATAATCAGTAGTTCCATTCTCATGAATAAATATCTCAATTTACTAATGTTAACGCTCAAAATCATTGAGGAAGTCAAGACTCGAAATTTCATTCGTAAATATCTTTTGATGCTAATATTAATTTTCATTTTCCATTAAAATATCAGTCAAGACATTCTCATTCATAGATATATCCGTTAGAAGAGGTTATTGTTCCACTATAAAAGCTCTCCTTCTTCCATAGTCATGAGAGAATAAAATCCTTATCTTTAAATACACCATTTCAATGTCTATATCATAACGACCATTCTCAAGTATAGATAGAATCTATTCCACTATAGATTCAGTATCAATCATATTTTCAATATTTAAATTCTCATTCATAGGAGAATCCTTCACCCTTTAATACTCAATATCCATATGGATAGTTGTTTTTAAAGGATCCAGAATAAGAAAAATCTACACCTACTAAAACTCATTTTCATTCCAATTTATTGTCTTTTATATCACCTTGATATCTGGTGAGATCTTCCCATACAAGATATCATGAAATACTTTTAGCATTTTTAGGTGAATATGTAGCATCAGAAGATAATTCAGAATCATAAAGACTATCCTGATACATTCTCCAATACTTGTTCATAATTTTATAGTCTTCAAAATATCTGTTTAAATTTTCTTTTATTATTATGGCTTCTTCTCCTTGTCGCTCGTATTCTTCTTGGAGCAGATTTAATTCATCTTCATACTTTTCCTTAAACTTTTCGTGAGCATCTTCTGAACTTCGGTCAAACTCTTCTCTCATTAATATAATTTTATTTAATAGTCATTTTTCTTCCTCTATTATGTTAAAGAATGCTTCATTAAATTCTTCAAGTTTTTTAAACTTTTCTCAAGGAGTATAAGGTGTAGTATCTGATAAATCCACGTTTAATTGTTCATATATTTTCTTAAGGTCTGAATTGTATTTTATATAAATTTTTTTTATTTCGTTTAGACTATCTATAGCTATTTTAATATTCTTTATAACGTCGGTTTCTTCTTCGTCTTCAATATATAAAAAGAGATTATTTAGATTATTGTATAATCATGATTCTAATTCATTTACGTAATCTCTAATTACTTTTTTTTCTTTTTCAGTTAAATTATTTCCATCCATTAAGTATTCAATTTCTGGATCAAAACTCTCATAGTGTTCATCTAAATCTTCTGAATACAAAAGTACTGATGATCATACTCAATTAACACTTCTCATTAAAGCAGTAATAACTTCTCATCTGCTAATATTTCTTTCTTCTGGATCTGAAATATCATCAAGAATTTTATTCTCTTCAAGTGCATAAAGATGTGATAAATAATATGGATCACTTCAATCATACATATTTCACCATAATGCTCTTGAAAGTATTGTTCAGAATTGAGCTACTGTTACTTTTCACATAGGATTAAATGCTGTATTTCATTCTCACATAATTCATAATTGACAAGCTTCAATAGCATATTGTTGTAAATCTTCAGTAATTTCTTCTTTATCAGTAAAATTACATTTTAGGCTATAGTCTGGTTCCTTCATTAATATATCTTTTGAATAGACTACCATCATTTTTGATAATGCTTGTCTTGTAATTTCAGAATCAAGTCTTGCAGTATCAATAGATGTTTGAGTAGTAATTTTGTTAGTAAATGCCCAATCATATGCATTTCTTAATTCGGCAGTATATTCAGCTAAAGAAAGTCATGTTAATACGGCTGCAAAGAATACAACTCACATAAAGATTGATAGTTTTTGTTTCATCTATTAATTTTTCTAATTTATAAAACATAGATATATTATATAAGATATTTTATATTTGTCAAATATTGGCTACTTTTTCTTCGTCACAAAATAGCTATATTTAGCGTAAAAATAAATGTTAATATCTTGAAACAAAAAAGAGTTTTAATATATTAATAAAGCAATGGGGGTGACTTTTGGATTTGATGAGAGGAATCCATGCCCATAGCGCGCCATTACTCAATGATCGAGTGAGTTAAAAAACGATCAAACAAAAAATGCTATCGCATGAAAATCTCTCTTAAAGAGAGCAGAACTTGTTAAAGCTTACGCATAGTCGTGCTTTCAAGCCTGTAACTATCCTTATTTCTGACTCCTGCTAGGAATAAGGCGGACTTTAGCAGGAAACCCAAAGCTTGTTTCATCAAAATAGTAGATAAGAGTTTGTTTATTTTCTCCTACTTCCTGATGTTATAAGTCTAAAAAATCTGGTTAAAAACAAACTATAATGGTAGAGCGAGATGAGTGTGCCTTTTAGACCGGAGTTCGA
Source organism: uncultured bacterium (assembly GCA_946611795.1). Taxonomy (GTDB): domain Bacteria; phylum Patescibacteriota; class Gracilibacteria; order Absconditabacterales; family Absconditicoccaceae; genus HOT-345. Next base: position 4,805 of record CAMOEC010000052.1, on the reverse strand, counting down.
TTCTCCGCACCTCCAGGTACGGATAATTTAGGGTCTTTTAGCCCTTTAAAATATAGGTAGATACTGGAAATTTCAGGGGTTTGACATCCCTGTTTTTTTGAATAGTAAATTTTACCTCAAAAACAAACCCTAATTAATAACTGCTTCATCTCGGCATCTCAAATCTCCCATAACAAACCAGGATTAAATAAGGCAACTTTAGCGTCATTGTATGCTTTCATTAATTCTGAATTATCAAAATTTGTATCTTCCATAGAATATTCTAATTGAATTCTTTTTTCATTTAACTCTGCCCATTGATTCTGTTTCTTTTCAAATAATTCTTCATTTGTAATTTTATCCAATAATTTCTCTATTTTTCTCATTTCTTTTTCACATTCTTGAATCTCTAATTTTTTAGTATCGTTAATTTTCTTAACATCTCATTGTCTTGCCTTAATTTCATCATTAAAAATTTCATCAAAATAAGGTCTTAAATCACTGCTTAGAGCAATTTCATTAAGCCTATTTTTTATTGCCTCATGTACAGTTTCTCTTGGTAATGAAATTCTGTATGATATACATCATTTAGTATTGCATCAATAGTAATGATGATAATCTCATGTATGTGATTTTGATTTCCATTTAGTCATTCATTTATGACATTCAGGACAAAGTAATATTCTTGTAAGTGGATATTCTTCAGAATTAGTATCGTATTTTCTTTTCTTATAATCAACTCATTTGTTGTGAAGTTTTCTCATTAATTTATCGAAGATGTCATAGTCTATTAGAGGCTGATGCTTTCATTCAACAGGTTCATCTAAATATTTAGGACTATAAATCTTTCAAACGTAAAAGATTAGCTTTTCGATTGTAAGCAACTTATCTATATCTCAAATGTAGAATTTACCGGTTTTATTTACTTTGCTATTTGATCTAAATCATCTTTCTTCTAAGAACTCAAACAACTCCATTTTTGTTGTAAGCTTTCACAACGCAAATTGCTCTAATCATTCTTTTAAAATCGGAAACATAACTTCATCAGGAATTAGTAATTTTAATTCTCTTCAACCAATTCTCTGTACAATTCTTTTGTATCATGCTGGAACTCATGAAAATGGCCGATATCATTCAGATAATTTTCATTTAATTCAGTATCTTACTCTCGTTCCTCATCTCATTGCCTCTAAAGCGTCCATTATCGATTGCATACCAAATTGTAGATATCATGTTTCACTCTCTAATTCTTGAATTCATCAATTTCAAACAGCAACAAGCTGAACTCATACATTATTTAGCCTTCAAATTAATTCCATATTTTTTCATAAATCTTTATTTCTTGAAAATCTTGAAGTGCTAGAACAAATGAAAAAATCAATTTCGTGTTTATATTTATTTACCTCTTCCACATATTCCAAAGCTTCAACAAATTCTTTTCTATTTAAGTTTGTTCATGAGATTGCTTCATCTTTAAATATTTTTACTATTTCTGTATTGTTATACTTTGCTCGATTTTCACAATCAATTATCTGTCAATTGATACCATTTCATTTATCTCTTTGTTCTTCAGTTGATACTCTTGCATAAATAATTCATTTCTTCTGTGTGTTTGTATTCTCTTCTTTTACTTTTTTTGTGGTAATAATTTTTTTATTTAGAAAATCATATTCTAAATTAGATCAACTATTCTTTTTGCTTTTTGTCATTTGTAAAACCCAATAAAAGAATTAAATATGCTGTTTTAAATATAGGATTTTGTAATTTTATTACAAGTTTTACTTTTATATTAAGTTTTAATGATATTAAAATGCCCATTGTGGGCATTTCTATTATTAACCTAATTACTCTTTTTGAGGTGTTTTCTTATCATAAACCTACATACAGCTCTAAATAGCATCTCAATTTCTTGAATTTGCTCATCTGTAAGATTAGAGTATTTAGGTCAAAGTAATTCTCTTGCCTTTTCTAACTCCATCTATGATTGGGGGTAGTTCTTTCTATCCTTTGCGAGGATTATTTGAAAGAAAAGGCCTAGTAAACGACTCCTTTATGAGGAGCAACTACATTATATTTTTATAGTAAACAAAACCAACTATTTTTTAGTTTTTTTATCTCAAAAGAATTTATACCTATCTCATTCAATATGACTCTTTTTTCATTTATAGTTTTGAATATGTACTCATCATGTCTCCATCGTAAAATCTTTCATCTCTTGTATCCTTGATATATCATTAACACAAAATCTGGTCTTTGATGATTGGATTTTATTCTTCTTTATTTCTAACTCTACATAAGCTGAATCAGTTTTCTTACGAATAAGATCTAATTCTTTTAATAATTCAGACTCCCATCCATTATTTTCTTTTATATCTTTTCATTTATCAAATTGATTTCTTAATTTTTTAACTACTTCAATGGATTCAATTTCTTCTGTATATATTCCAATTTTATTTATAAAAGAAAGACAAAAAACCTGAGAACAATAATGTAACACATCCAAAATATTAACCTCATTTACTATAACTAGATCTTTCAAATAGCTATTTTCAACACATAGAATTGTATGCTTTCATAAAACAAATTCATTAAAAGCAATATATCATAAAATTAATAAAGGATCTTTATTAGCATCAAATTTAAAATAATCTCATATGGTATTAGGAACTTTGATATTACATTTTTTTGTAATCTCATCATTAAAATCGTCATACGTTTCTTTAAAATATATTTCTTTATCAACAGACATTAATGGTTTATGAATCAAGTCAGAGACTCATAAATAAATAGCATCTTCTCAAAGTGATTTAAGTGTATTATATAAGAACAAATGTTCATATATTGTTTTAGAATCTTGAACTCTTTGAAATTCTTTTAAAGTGTAGCCATTCTGATTCATATCTTCTGAAAATAAAGTATTGAGTAGTTTCTTTCAAACTGTCTTTTGTGGTTTTACTATAACATAGAATCATGAAAATAGCTCACTAATAATATGATTTAATAATAAATCTGACTCTATTCAATGAAGAATATTAAAAAGTATAAAAAATCAGAGTGTTGTTTTGTAGATTATAGAACTTTCATCTTCTCAAACTCTTTCAATTTGGAATAAATCTGTAAATCAGAGCTTATTTATTATGTCGATAATCTTTTTAAAATCTTCTTCTTTCACTTCTTCTCAAAGGACTTCATCTTTGTATACTTTTATATTAACAATGAGATTTAGGATCTGACTTCATGCTTTTCTATAATTCCTACAATAACTAAAAAAATCATAAAGTCAGATGGTATTAACTTTAGGTAATACATGAAGGAAATTATCCTTATAGAAATTACAATTACTAAGATCTAAATACTCCATAACAACATTTTTGATTTAAACCTAAATCTAATATCGTAAAAATTTTTAAAATATCAACATGAGTTGTTTTTGTGTTATTAGAAGTAATAAAATTTTGCATAAAAAAAAGAAAATCAGATTCCTCTTGATATTATAACTCAGAATACTATTATAATGTCACTTTACGAGATATTAACTCTTTTCTCATAACACTCTTGGCGCACGTGCAGATGTGGAGTTTAGATAGTAATATCTCTTGTCAGAGGTTATGACAGAATGTGGGTTGGCTTGGAAGCAGCCATTCTCTTAAATTATGTGTTTAAGTATGCATTCCGAATCTCTGTATCCCTCTATGTTGCATGGAGGGATTTTTTGATATTGCAATTAATAGAACAAATTTCTATTATATGAAAAATAAAAAATTAGCATTATGAAAGCAAATTGTTGGTTATCTCCTGAAGGAAAATTCTATTATGGTCTATGTCACCAAGACGTAGCAGTGAAAATCGTTAAAGAGGTTTACGGTATAACTGAAGATACAAGCCAAAACGAAGAACCACTTCTGGCTACCGTAAATCCTCAACGATTCCTTGAAAAATTAGGATGGATGAAGTATATGAATGGATGGTTTTTAGATCCAAGAGCAACTGCAACTCAAGCTCAAATCAATGCTGTATTTATAGAATACGGTGATGACATTTCAAAAATGGGAGACTCATATTAAGTTTCCCTTTTTTTCTTGAATTCAAATTTAAAATCCATTATATTTCAAAAAACAAAAACTTAATTAATATGAGAGTACAATTAAATTCCTCTTTAACATTTAAGGAAATGCTTCGTAGAAGTATTTGCTCGCTTGCTGTTTTATCAGCATTTATACTCTCCTGGATACTAGTATCTTATGGAGTCATCTCTAAAGGACAAGAACTTATAATTCCTACTGTTACTGTAATCATTATGGCGATTTGGGTTCTGATACGTTATTCAAAAAGAAATTAAAGGATAAAAAACTGAAGATTATGGAATACGTAATCGTTATCTTTGTTTATGGAATACTTCTTCGTCTTATCTACGTTGCTAGAAAGACTATGAAGAAACTAAATCCCAATTATTCTCTTCTTGATGATGTTCTTCTTTGGACAGGAATCCCTGTAGTATTTGGTTATTTCCTCTTTGTATTTTTTAATCCAAAGAATCAGGAAATTTCGGTTGCTGATTTGATTGATTCAACCCAGCATATCATGTTACCATTACTAGTTTGGATGGTGTTTGGTACATTTTACTTCCTCTGGAGAAACAGAAAATCTCAAAAAACACCTTAAGGAGTAATGCTATCATTACTCCTTTTTTTGAAAATAAAAATAGTTCGTAGTGGAGAGCTTTTTTGTCTAATCATAGAATTGTTTGAATATTTATATCATAATAATATAATTTACTCAGCTTTATGGTTATGCTAGTTAATATGAATAATTTAGAAAAAATAGTA
>CAMOEC010000051.1 GCA_946611795.1 uncultured bacterium | reverse complement strand
GTTATTGGTAAAACTAAACTTCAGTGATGATATGTTTCTAGTACAGACCTTAGATGATGATGAGCAATGGTATTGGCATGAATCATGGCAGAATGAACAACAAATATTATGCATGAAGAAATTATAGCAAGATGATATGCTGATATTGTAAATAAACTTAAAAATATTGGTGTAAAAATTGAGATAGAATAAAACTCAAGTTAAAATAAAAAAATAGGATATCATACACTCAAGATATCCTATTTTTTATATTTAAAGACAACTTAGAAAGTTACATCTTCATCATCTTCTTCAGCTGCAGGAGCTTCTTCTCTTGCTTCAGCTGCTCTTGAAATTCTATTTGGATCTTCCTTAGCGAAATCTACTTTTATAGGTCTTCCCCAAAGTTCTTGTCAATCCATTTCAGCTTTTGCTTTAGCAGCATCATCTGCATTTGCAAATTCTACGAATCCAAATCCTTTACTCCTTGGAGGTTTTGTAGTTTGATCAAGATTAACTCTTGCAAATACAACTTCTCCATACTTTGAGAATTCAGTTTTGAGATCATTACCTCTCATTTTCCAGTTTAATCAACCCACGAATAATTTAGTTTGGCTGATTATCATTTCTTCTGCCATTTAAACGTAAGAATAATAAATTAAATATCAGTCGATTAACGACTTAAAAAAGAACATAAGATTATTTTTTTAAATTACAACTTTTTTTCGATTTATTTTGTAAAAATTTGCTTTACATTTTTTTCTGAGTATAATAAGTATGAGTTTTATTTTGAAGAAAATGATATGGCTGATATTAATCCAACAGCTGCAAATAATTCAGCAAACCAAGTATCATCAACAGATCAATCTAGTGAAGCTAAGAAACCGCTATTTGGTGGCTCACAAGAAGTTTTTGATAATTTAGAAAAGTTTGAAAGAATTTCTAATCCCACAGATGATAATTTTGATTTTGATTTCTCAGATATTACAACAGAACAAAACAATGAATGAACTGTTGAAAATTGAAATAATTCTGATAATACATTTGATATTCCTGAAAATAATTCTTGAGATGCAGCACAAGAAAATAAAGAAGAGAATAATGATGTTTTATGAGATTTTGATTTTAACTCAGTTTGAAATGAGAATCAAGAAAACACTGATGTTAATGAGTCAAATAATGCTGATGTAGATATAGATATTTCTTCAAATGAAAACAAAGAAGAAAAACATGATGATTGAGAATTTTCTTTTGATTTAGATATACCAAGTGAAAAAGTAGAGGAGACAAGTGAAACAAATGAAAATAATTCTAATGATATTTGAAATTTTGATTTTTGATGAGAATCAGATAGTCCTAAAGATGATAGTGTTGAAAATACTGGTTCTGATATATTGGATAATAATTCATTAGATTCAGTTGGTACAGAAAATACGGATTGAGAATCGAATTCTTCAGAAAATGATATCCAAAATTTTGACTTTGATTTAGATACAACAAAAAATACAGATGCATCAAATGATGAATCTGATAATACTAATACAGAAGAGGTAGTAGAAGAAGTTGTAGAATGAGATGAAGATGCAGACTGAGAAACAGAAGAAGTAGTAGAGGAAGTAGAAGAATGAGATGAAGATGCAGACTGAGAAACAGAAGAGGTGGTAGAGGAAGTAGAAGAGTGAGATGAAAATACAGACTGAGAAACAGAAGAGGTAGTAGAGGAAGTAGAAGAATGAGATGAAGACGCAGACTGAGAAACAGAAGAGGTAGTAGAGGAAGTAGAAGAATGAGATGAAAATACAGACTGAGAAACAGAAGAAGTGGTAGAGGAATGAGATGAAGATGAGGATGATGAAGATGATGAAGATGATGAAGATGATGAAACTGATATGGACGATGATGATATTGAAGAATGAGATATAAAATTAAATGAAGACAATGTAGATGAAGTTACAGATACTAATCAAAGCGAGTCAGTAAATGGATGATCAGCAGATGTAGATGATATCCAAAATTTTGACTCTGATTTAGATGCGATAGAAAATACTGATACAACAAATGATTCATCTGATAATACTGAAACAGAAGAGGTAGTAGAAGAGGTAGAAGAATGAGATGAAGATGCAGACTGAGAAACAGAAGAGGTAGTAGAAGAAGTTGTAGAATGAGATGAAGACGCAGACTGAGAAACAGAAGAGGTAGTAGAGGAAGTAGAAGAATGAGATGAAGACGCAGACTGAGAAACAGAAGAGGTAGTAGAGGAAGTAGAAGAATGAGATGAAGATGCAGACTGAGAAACAGAAGAAGTAGTAGAAGAAGTAGAGGAGTGAGACGAAAATGAGGGAAATGTAGTTGAAGATGAAAATGATGATACTAAAAAAGATGATGCTATTGAGACTGAAGAAGATACAGCTGGGTTATCTCAACTTGTTATCCAATTCAAAGAATTGGTAAATCTTTCTAAGCAGATGCTTAAATTAGAAAAAGATATTACAAATAATTCTGAAGTAGAGAATCATGAGGTTGAAATAATTTGAAATAATACCGAAAAAAATATGACTCGCTATCTTGTTTCATTAAATGAGGATAATTTAACTTCAATAATGATTAAAAAGATTGAAAAAGATTATGCTCGTGACGAAGAAAGTGAACATACTCTAGAATTTACAACAGAAGAAGAAAGATTGAACTTAATAGTTAATGTTGATTGATTCAAACTATATGAAGAGTTAATTGATCTTCAAGATCCAGTAAAACAACTCCAAGTTTGAGATAAAATGAAAAAATTTGCGTTCTTATTCCAATGAAAAATTTCTGAACTAGAAGAAAAATATGAAGAATTAAAGGAACGTAAAGAAAAGATGAAAGTATTCCGTGATATATTTAGAAATTTCTAGTTAAGTTATAAAATTATTCTATTCATTATGAGTAGAATAATTTTTTATTAAGAAAAATCCCTATGGAAACACAGGGATTTTTAAATGTTTCGGCTTTTGATTAAAACAATTTCGCCGTCAATGTGCGCTCTCTTCTTAATTTTTTAGCCAGTTTATTTGCTTTTTTAAAGGAGAAGAATGCAATCAGATAGGGTACAACCATAATTAACACCATAAACACAATGAAATAGAGTAGTAGGATTAGACTATCATTTTCAGGACACTGGTTTAATATCCATTGAATGATATCTCCTACAAATTCTGGAACATTTTCCGTTAATAGAGCAATTAATGATAGTATAACTAGCATTATCATGCTAATGCCAATTAAATAGCACGTAATTAAATAAATTTTTAATTTAATGTAGTTCATAACCAAAGTATTTTTGTTTTTTTTGATATTATATATTTATAATATAATGTCAATAATAAATAGTCCGTTATTTATTAGTATTCGATGGTTTTTTAGAAGTAAACTGCTAATATAAATAAAACTTGACATTATCTTAAATTTTAATTATATTCAAATTTGTAAAAACAAATACATATCGTTATGATAAAAGAACTTAACTTATTTCTTTCTCTGCTTACCCTAGTTGTACTAGTATCAGCAGTATTTGAATTGGTGAATGATCCAATGGTTCTTATCTTAAGTAGTATTATTGCTGCTTTTATCTCTTATCTTGTTATTTATTATCAAACAAAAGATTGTCCTCGAGTTGCTGGTAATAATTGTCACACTTTGCTAGTTGCAACTATTGTAAGTGCTGGTGTAATATTATTCCTCTCTCTTGTTGGCTATTTCTTCTATGTGATTTATTGGTACTGTATTCATGGTTGGATTAATATTGGTTCCCATGAGATTGATAATTGGTTTATCGCATACGTAACGAGTTTGGTAATAATTATTATTGAATCTTTGTTTATTCTTTATTTTGGAAAAACAAAGAAGTGTCCTGAATGGAACGGAGAAGATGATGAAACAAGAGACTACGATGAGTGTTGATTGAAATTAATACCTCTCTATTTCTGAGAGGTATTTTTTTATTGTATCTTGTATTTATATGCTAAATATTTATAAGTTAATAACTGAATTTTATTAAAATATTATTTTGATGCTAACTAAAATTAAAAAGTGATTTTGAAATTTCTTTTCATTTTTGTGGAAGAAAAAATGGCGATGAATCTTAATAATTTGTCTCTTGTGTTGATTAGCTTATCGAATATATTCTCATTATTTTCAAAAAGAAGATGATACATCTTTTTTTAGCAATGATTATGAAGTAACTACTTGAGATGTCTCTAATTCATTAAGTTTAATTTGAACAACCTCATTTGCCAATGCACAGAAATTAACTTTTGTAAACAAATGAAGAGTGACTAGTGTTAAAACAAAAGTTTGAGCAGAGGTTAAAAAATGAGATGTCTTAGCAACAATTACAACAGATGATTTGGATAGAGAAATAGAAACAACAAGAAAGAACTTAAAAAATCAGCAACTAAAACTTAACAAGATTCTTGATAAATCAAATAAAGATTTGGATATTATGAAAGCCCAAACAAATTATG
>CAMOEC010000050.1 GCA_946611795.1 uncultured bacterium | reverse complement strand
ACTGAGTGCAAAGGTTTGCTCATTGTTACGCGGCGTCACTTCTTTAATCTTCAGTTCATCTTCTTGAATAACAATCAGATGGTCTTCAGTCTTCCTTGCAAGGAATCGGAAGTTCGAATCATCGCCACCTTTGATGATGAAGAGGTGATTGACTGGGAACTTTTTCAAAGATGTGGGAAGAAGAAGTGTTTTGTTGTCGAAGAAGCTTTCTTTTTTCTTTGGCCTTGCTGGCTTTGCATACAGTTGGGTCCATTCCTTATCAGTGAGTGTCGTTTCTTCTATGGAGGAGAAAATCTTATCCATGTCTGTAACAGTTTCATTACGATAGGGTTCGGTATTGATGCCGATAGCCATGGCCTTGAATTTGAGGTTCTGATCGTTTGTAACGAGTATTACCTCATAATCTGGCTTCTTTTTTTGCAAAGAGAGTGCGGTAGCGAGTATTCTATGATCAGGAATGTCATTCATAAATGATTCTTCCATGATTTTAGGATATTTCCCGCTTCCGAGAGCAATGAACACCTTTCCGAGTCCTTTCCCTAGGCTTACTCCTTCTGTACTTGCTTTTGGATTGTTAATGTACTTGTCGAGCAGTCTTAGAAATGATCTCGTGTTAAGGTTGATTGTACCAGTTCCTTTTTTGAACTTGTCCAACTCTTCGATTACTGTGATTGGAATAGCAATATCATGCTCCTTGAACCCAATCAGACAATTGGGATCTTGCATTGGGATATTTGTATCCAATACGAAAATCTTTTTTTCTTCTGTTTTTTTTGCCATACGCTTAATGTTTTTTTGTTATTATTAGTATTATTTTTATTTGTGTATTATCTATTTAATTATTTTCTATAAAAAGTAAATATATTTTTTATAAAAAAACTCTAGAGGAAATACCATCTAGAGCTTCTTGCCAGAAGCCCTGACCCCGATTTCATACAATCGGTAGAAAGTAATTAATGTTTTCAATCACTTTGTACCGAAGATATCAAAACAAAAGTCAAGACCTCTGGTATAGTGCTGTCCGACCGTATTGGGTAGTGGGTCTGGAGAGCTGTTTAAGGTGGAATACCACCAACATAGTCACCTATTTTGCAAGGGTGTGTAGTAGACCTTGTCTTAAGTGATTATGTTAACTAAAGTATACTCCACAAAAAATAAAAATCAAAAATCTTTGCAATAAAATGTTTAGTTTAAGTTGACAATTTTTGTTTTTTCTTTATAATATTGTTGATGTAAATATAATTTTATCTTTCTATACGGTTAAATATGACTTCTACATTATGGTTTTGGATTGCGATCTTAATAGTATTACTTTATGTTATTTGGTTTATTAGAAGATTTATTTGAAGAGTAATTATTATTTGTGTTGTATTAGGATTATTGTTACTTATTTGGAGATGGATCTCTCCTTCTACTGCTGATTGATTCCTTCGTTGGATGCAAGATTTGCCAGTAAGAGCAACTAATTATGTTAATACTGAAATTTTGAATAAAGATATTATTCTTCCTTTACATAATCCAGTAGAAACTGTTAGTGATAAAATTGAAGAATGAATTGATGCTTTGTCTGGTGAAGTTAGTTCTGAAACTCTTGATTCAGAATGAAATGTTGAAATTACTGTAAAAGAGGAAGAAAAACCTCGTTACTCTTGGCTTTCAAAATTATTTAAAGATGATGAAGCTGTTGAAGGTAAACAAGTAGTCGTTGAAACTGTTGATGATAAAAATATTGAAAATAGTAACGAAACAACCTGAGGTGCTAAACAATTTGTTGAAAAGAGACATGAAGGTGTTGATGTAAGACTTTCAGAAAACTGAGAAGTTATTATAGAAACCATTACTTCTGATTGAGAAAAGATAGTTGATTCTGTTGCTAAAGTTTGAAATTGAAGTTGAGATATTTCTAAAAAAGAAGAAGTTAAAGAAACTGAAAAAGAAGCAGTTAAGAAAGTAGAAAAAGTTACTACAACTACTTGAGCTACAGAAAAAACAGAGAAGAAAGAAACAACAGTAAAGACTGGAACTAAGGCGTCAGAAAAAACTAAGAAGGAGGAAGAAAATGAAGTAGTATATTTAAAGAGTAATCCTAAAAATACTTCTAAAACAACTACTACAAAGACAACTACAACAGATGCAAAAATTACTCCTGTTAAGGCTGTTAGATGATTAACTGCTGCAGAAGTAAGAGAAGCTAATGAAATCTTTAATTAGAATCGAAAGATATTGAATCATTAAACTTAAGGATCTTCCAATCAGGGAAGATCTTTTTTAAAAATAATTTTCTATGTTCAGGAAGGACTCAATGTTCTTCTATTGCTTTATAATGCAGTTTTGTTCAGTATCCTTTATGTTTTTCGAAATTATATTCAGGATATTTTAGTGCTGTTTTATCTAATATTTTATCTCTACTAACTTTTGCAAGTATTGATGCCATTGATATTTGCACTTTTTCTGCATCTCAATGAACTATAGTTTTTGTTTTGATATTGAGTTCTTTAGAAATTCAAAAATCATTTTTTCAGTCTATTATTAGCGTGATAGTATCTTTTGTTTTGTTTTCATAGTTATCAATTAGTTTTAGAATATCAGCTCTTTTAATTGTTTTTTTAATCTTTTGGTTAAGAAGTTTTGAAAGCATTCTATATAGAGCTTTAGAAATGGCTGTATTTATTGCTCTTGTTATTCAATAGGTATCTATAAATTCAGATGATATTGTTCATATCTCATAGATGATGTCAGATTTATCGGCTAACTTCAAAATTTCTTCAAAAGCTTTTTCTCTTTTTTTAGGAGTTAATTGTTTACTATCTTTAAAGAGTTCATGCTTTTTAAGCTGTTTTTCTGATATTTTATTAGATACAAGTCAAATGTGAAGAGGTCAGTAGAGTGGTCATCTTCCAGCTTCATCCATATATATTTCCATTATTTTGTAGTTATTTCTCTTAAAGATGTTCAATTATTATACCATATTTCACATGCAAGTTCTTCGTTATAGATAACGATTGTGTTATCATGATTTCACAATAGAGCAGGGCAGTTAGAATTAGAATCTTTATTCTTTGTTACTGCTACTACAGCATTTTCAAAACTTCATTTTAATTCAAATGGGAATGCTGCGAAATTTTCTTTTCTTCCTATTTCAACCATACAATTTTTATTTCATTGTGAAAGTTCTGATCGTGGGAATGCGAATACAGGATATATTTTTGATTTAAAGTAATTTACATAGGTAAATCCTTCTTCTGAAGATCCTTTAAGTGAGAATTTATTTAATCAAGGATTAAAGACATATCCTTCTGGTTCGAAAGGCCAACAACGTGTTATTCAGAAATCTTTTGTTACTTCAGCGTTGGTTATTCAACCATGGAATTTTAATTTGTTTATATTAACTCCATTTCATCATATATCTGTTGAAATATCAGTATTTGATATTTTTATTTTTGAAGTAAATCCTATTCTTACAGGTGTAGTTCAAAAACTTGGGTCTGTAAAAGTATAGTAATATACCATTCATTCATTAGTTTGTTTTGATTCAATTGATCAGATGAATGTTTCGATGAGTGGTGTTCCTCAATTTATGATACTTGCATTTGAGTTATTGGTTGTTTCTGTATTTTGATTTTTTTCTGTAATTTTTTTCTTTGAGTTGATATCATCGATAATACCTCAAAGATAGTCTTCATCTTCTTCGTCACGAATAGCTCTAATTTTGTTTGTATTATTAACCATTTCAATGATTTCTTCTCATGAAGCATAAATGTAATCAGGTGGTGTATCAAATTCATAACTGTTTTCTTCAAATTTTTTTCATTTATTATTATCATGTGGTAATAGAATAACATCGTCTTCTCCTTCAAATCATTCTCAATAGAAAGTATTACCTTCGTTTTGATTATATTTGTTTTGTATTCAATTGTTTTTTGCTATTGTATTATCAGTGTTTCTTGATTTAACACATCTTGTTCTTCAGTTATTTCGTTCATATCATTCTTTACAGGTGCAATGTCATGGATCTCATTCAATTGAATTTACTCAGTATTGAGCCTTACATAATTCATCGTTATTGTTGTTCTCTGTGATTACTTCTTCTGGTTCTTGTTGTGGTTCTTCGGTATTATTTTTAGGAAGCAAAAAATAAACTAAGCATCAGATTACTACGATTCAGATTACTGCTAAGCTTCAGTATTTAATGTATTTTTGTTTGTTATCCATGTGGAAGTTTAAGAAGTTAAATATTTTTAATTTCTTTTACTTAGTAATCATACTAGTCCTATCATTGCTCAATTATCTGTAGAATATACTTTTTTTATTGGTGTTAAGAACGGCGTTTTTATGTGCTTTTTTTCAAGTAACTGTTGAATATATTCACAGAGTCTATTATTGGCAGAAACTCATCATGCTAATCAAAGTGTTTTTGCTCAATAAACTTCTCAAGCATGAAGAAGTTTTTTAGCCATAACTTCAACAACAGCTTCTTGAAAGTCATATGCAATATCACAAACCATTTGTTCATCTAATGGAATATTTTCTTTATTTAGTTTTTCAAGTAAAAATGTTACTTGGCTTTTCATTCAAGAGAAACTAAATTCAAATTTATCGTGAGATAAGAAGATTCTTTTGAAGTTTACATTTGGATTGGCTTTTCATTGTGCAGCTTTTTGTGAAATCCAAACTCCTCATGGGTATGGTCAACCAAGCATTCTTGAGACTTTATCAAAACATTCTCAAGCAGCATCATCTAAGGTGTGTCATACTTTTGTTACAGAGAATCCTGCAAAGGAGAAGTTAGGGAATTCTGCAGGGAAGGTGTTTATTTTATTATTTTCTTCTTCTACAACGTAGATATCATTATGTCATCAAGATGCTGTTAATATTACGAGAGGGAATTCAATGTCTTCTAGTTTTCTTTCAAGTAGAATAGAAAACATATGTCATAAAATATGATGAATTGGTACTACTTCTTTATTATAGAATGCTCATAATTCATATCAAACGGTTTTTCATACTACAAGTGATCATGGAAGTCCAGGTTGTGTTGTAACTGAAATGAAATCAACATTAGGAATTTCATCTAATCCGATTGTTTGTAATAGCGCAATAATTTTTTCACTATGTAATCTTGAGGCTAATTCTGGTACTACTCATCAGAATTTTTGATGTTCTGAAATTTGTGAATATGCTAAAATTTTTTCTACTTCGAAACTTCAATTATTGTTGTTAACTATTGCTAGTGATGTATCATCACAACTTGTTTCTATTGCTAATGTTCTCATGAGATTTATTTAATTAAACGTATTATTTTCAAATAACTGTTCAACTTTTATAAGTTACTTCTATTTCTACCGCTCAAGTTTTTGAGTATGTTATGTATTTTCAGTCTCTTTCTCAATTTATATAATTACTTTCTTCTTTTACTTTTCAATCTTCATAGTATATTGTTCTTTTTCAATTAAGTTTTCAGCTTTTATAGTTTTCTTCTGCCATTATTTTTCAATCTGGGAAATAGGTTAATCGGTTTCAATTTTCTGCTCAATTTACAAAGAAACTCGTTGAGAATAGGGCTCAGTTTTCATAGTAAAGTATTTGAAATCCGTCTCTTTTTCAGTGGAGGTAATTTTCAATCATTCGTACTCCTCAATTTTGATGATATGCATATCGTTTTCATTCTTTTTCTCATTTTTTATTGTAACAATCAACGACTTCTCAATTTTCTATATGAGGATTTTTATTTATTTCTCATTTCTCATTATAACAATCTGATCAACCACATCCATAGAGTGATAATATTATTAATCAACATAGAAGAAGTCAGAATTTTTTCATGATTTTTTTATTTTTTAATAAATAATAGATTTAGTATATAAATATTGATATAAAATTAAAGAAAAAACTGACTAAATATTCATCAGCTTTGTATATTTTTGTTCTTTTGTTGATGTTATGTTTAAAATAATAATTATAATTTTTTAAAAAAGGCAATATATAGCCATATCTTTCTATTGACATTTGTGTATAATATTTATAATATATTATTGTAAACCAAAAAAACAAATACAACTATGAGGTACTTTAATTATGCATTTTCAGTCATTATCCCAGGCGAAGGTAATGTCGGGAGGCGGCTTAATTCACTTCTCCGTGTAAAACTCGGAGTTCAGAGTGAAGATGGCTATGAATCAACTATAGCCATTGGTAAGGGATATATGAAACTTTATGGTGATTCCTTTAAGATTGATCTGATTCGTTCTGGTAAGGATTGGGAGAAGTACTTTACTGTGAGTGAAGTCTCCGACAATGGTATGATTGAAATTACTATTCAGAACAAGTCACAGTATGATTACTCATTCACTCGAGAGGGAGAAACCAACCAAGAGAAGTAGCGGCCTGTTTAAGGTCGCTATTTTTTTGTTTGATAATTTTAATTATAAAAGTATAAGACTATTGATATTATTTTTATACTTAATGATAGTAGTATGAGAAATACGGTATTAATGCTTGTTATGTTTAGTTGTCTTATTGTTACAGGATGTGGATGAATTAAAGAGTATTCTCTTTCTGAACAAGTATGTTTAGATAATAGTTGAACATTAGCTGAAGATAATTATTGAAATAAAGCTTGTATTTTTAGTGATTGAAAGGATTGTCCTTTAGCTGCAATAGATGATTGAGACTGTTTTTTAATAGATGATAGTACAGGGGATTTTCAGAATGAAATTTGAGAAGTTGAAGAATATTCTTGTTCTAAGTGTGATATCGAGGAGGATATTGATTTTCAAAGTTTAGAAGAAAAGGCTGTAAATATTTGAAAGATTCTTTGATGATTAAGTCCTGAAGATGCTTTAGAATATATGAAGAATACTAAGGATTTGGTTCTTATTGATGTGCGTGATTTAGAAAAAAAACCAAACGGTTTTGTTTGATCTCTTGAAATTCCATATAATCAGTTAGTAAAACGTATTGAAGAAATTCCTCAATGACGTCCAGTTTTGTTATATTGTTGATGAGGTAATGTAGCTCCTAAATGATATCAAGCATTGTTAGAGTTTAATCCTGAAATACCTGAATTGTGATATATCGCATGAACTCCATTGTTTGATGAGTATAATGCTTAGGCTAGATAGTATTAGTAGATAGTATTTTTTGATCTTTTTATTTTGAGTGTATCATACTTAATCTTTTTAATCTTTTTTGCTTACAGCTTACTGGCTCTGAAAAGATTTCAGCTAGCATATTAGCTTCTTTGTTTTCTCAAGGGAAAAGAGAAGGATTGAATTTATTTGTATATATGTTATGAAATTCTGAGAATTTAACATATATACCTGTCTCATCCCTGTACTTATCCTTACAGTAGTTTTTAATAATTTCGATTGATGTTTGTTGCGATAAACAATAGATTTCCATGATTTCTTGTAATGATACATAATTTTTCATAAGTAATATTACGAATAATCTAAAAAAATCTGACTCTCAATTATTTGGATTTTTTTTCTAATTTTTTGGGGAACTTTGGCTCAATTGTGATATTAATGATATCTTTTTCTCAAACTATTTTCTCATATTTCCTAACATCCATAAGTACTGCTACTGGAGTGTTATTCACGAAAATAATTTTTTCTCTTTTTAGATTTTTAATGATAGCATTCATATCTTTCTTGAGATCTGTCACTGATACACATTGATCTGTTATCATTCAGTACCGAATAAAGATTTAAATACGATATTAAATTAAGAATCTTTTTTTAAATTTCAAGAGTTTTTAATTAAAAAATTTATATAATTATTTTTTAATTGAAATATTGCTTATGTTTTGAAGATAAAGCTTTAAAACTGCTAAAATTAAAAAAAGACTAACTTTCGTTAGCCTTTCATATTTTATTTTCCTTTTTAATTATCTCACAATATTTTATCGTTATTCATATATTTTCAAAGAATATTCACATCTTTTAATAATGGTTTTATAGCAGTCATCATGTCGTAGAAATATTGTGGATGTGGAAAGGTAATATCAATAAAGAAACTATAATGGAATGGTTCTCCTGGAATAGGAACTGATTCAATTTTTGTAATATTTATTCCATATGCAGTGATTACTCATAGTGTTTTCATGAGGCTTCCTACTTGGTTTGGTAGATGCATATGTATAGTTGCTTTGTTAAACTTTTCTTCTGTTTCTTCTGTTTTCTTTTTAATGATGAAAAATCTTGTGTAGTTTTTGTTTTCTGTATCTATTTTATCAATTAAGATGTTTAGTCAGTATAATTTAGCTGCTAATTTTCATCAGATTAATCCTACGTTTGTTATATTTTTATTCTTGATATCACGTCCTGCAAGTGAAAGATCTCAAACTTCTACGAGTGTTATGTTTGGATATTTTTCAAAGAATTTACGTGTTTGTTCAATAGCTGTATGTTCTCAACAAGCATATTTTATTCCATCAAGTGTTGCTCATGGAAGAGCTGCAAGATTCTTTTCTACATTAATATAGGTTTCTCACTGGATTGTTATTTCGTCATCAATTAAATGATTAAGATGATTATATATTGTTCATGTAATAGTGTTTTCAATTTCTATTACTCAATAATCAGCTTTTCAACTTTTAATACAATTTATTAGTGAATCGATATTCTTTTCTTCAATGATATCAATTCGTTGTTCATTAGGAAAATATTTTTTTGCTGCTACTTCATGAAATGTTCATTTAACACTTTTAATTGCGATTTTCATGGATTTTATTTTTATGTATAAAACTTTTTATTTATTATATTAAAAAAATTTTTTTAACAAAAAAAAGCCTAGAAAATAGTAATTCTAGGCCTCTGTGAAATATTTTTATAATTCAATTAATTCGTATTTAGTTGTTCATAATCATAAGCTTTCTGCGTATTCTGTGATATGTCTTCCTTTTCTTGTATCTATTCTTTCTTGGATTGATGGTGTTCATTCTTCATGTGTTGCCCATATTGCATCAATGAATGCTTGGTCGTTAGCTACAGGATCTAAACTAGCAAAGATTCAGATATCAGCTATAACTGGATCTCATTGATGAGCATCACAATCACAGTCAAGACTAATTGCATTAGCAACTGTTATATAAAGAATTGGTTTATTATTTTCTTTGAGATAATCAGCTATTGCAGTTGCAGCTTCAGCCATTGATTCAATAAAATCTCATTGTTCAAATTTAACTGTCCAACATTCATCTGGGTCTTCTGTTTGTCCGCATGAGTGGATATATGCTTTTCAGTTACGAGAAGCTATTCCTATTGATTGGTTTTTGAGGTTTGCTCAGAATCATCACATTGCATGTCATTTTCAATGTGCAAGATTTAGAATACTATCATAGTTTTTAAAGTTTTCTCAAATAATATCGTATTTTAAGTGTTTTCAGTTTTTTACTGGAATTTTAAACTCTCAATTAGCATCCATGATATCTACATCTGCAAATGATGTGAATCCGTGTTCTTTTGCTACTTGCATGTGGTCTTCTGCTTTGTTTCTTGCTCAAGGATATGCAGTATTACATTCGATAATTGTTCAGTTAAGCTTTTTTACAAGGGGAGCAATAAGGTCTGCTTTTAGATATCCTTTAGATCATTTTTCTCATGTTGAAACTTTAACACCTACTTTTCATGTTAATTCTACTCATAGTTTTTCATAGATTTTTATAAGTGATTCAGGGGTGATTTCTTTTGTGAAATATACGGTTGCTGGCATGAGATTTTTTGTTTATATGGTAAAATATTTTTAAACGTTTATTTAATAATAAAATTAGGTTAGAAAAAATCAAATGAAAATATCTTGTTTTTCTTATGTTAAATAATTATTTTTTTATTGTAAATAAAAGGGTAGTCAATGAAGCCTAAGATTTCATTGAAAGTAAAACAAATATATTATGGGTAATGAGTTAGCGATTTTTTCGTTTAGTCCTTTAACGGATTATCTTGTCTTTTTCACGGTATCACTTATCAATGTTTTCTTGCAGAACATGAAGAATATCTTTGTGATTAAGTCTACTGCATTGAAAGCTGCTTTAATTGGAACTGTTACTTCGATTTTCTATGCTACAGTGGTTGTAATGATTGCTAAGCATGGATGGATTTCGATTCTTATTATTGCAGTAACGCATTTCTTTGGCATCTTTATTGCTAGAAAGGTTTGTGATTCTTTGGAAAAGAAAGGACATTTAAAGAGATAGGTATGGGATAAATTTCCATACCTTTTTTGTAGCTTAATATTTTTATTTTAGAGTATTTAAAAATGAGAAAGCTTCAACTCATTCTTTTCAATGAGTACTTTCTTTATAGGCTTTTATTTCTTCTTTTGTGGCTTTAGCTGTTTTGTATCATAATTTTAACATCATGTTGTATTCATTAATGCTCATTATAACGGCTATTGGTTTATTCTTCGAAAGGATTATTTTTTTTCAAATAGGTAATTCTCTAACAATAGTTGCTGTATTGTTTTTAAGATCTGAGATTGAAATATAATCTGATGGTCTAATCATGGTTGTTTTCCTATAAATATTGATGGTAATATATTTAAAAATACCTATTTTTCAATTAGTAATTCTTTTAAGTAGGGGAGTATATATTTTTTAAATAAAAAATTCGGATATATTTTATATATCCAAATATATCCGAATATATCCAAATTGATAGATTTACTGATATTTTACAGTTTTTTTTTAGATTATAGATTATGTTCTTTTAGTCATTTTCTATACTATGTTCGATATGGTGTTCTTCTCAATGATCGTGGTCATGGTCATGTCCGTGTTCTTGTCCTTCACTTAATGTTAATCAATACATTACTACAAATCCTATTGCTAAGAATATAATTTGGTGAATTGAATGATCTATATGACTCTCTTTATGAAGTTCTGGTATCATATCAGATGCTGCAATGTAGATGAATAATCAAGCAGATACTGGCATTAAGATTTGTGTTATTCATTCAACATATGCGCTTAAAAGATAAGCAATTCAAAGTCATACAAATGCTGTAAGTGCTGTTAGGAAATTATATAGTAGTGCTTTTTTTCTTTGGATTCATCAGTGCACTAATACACAATAATCTCAAATTTCTTGAGGAATTTCATGAAGAATTACAGCAAGAGATGTTGCTATTCATAGATGAACATCAACTATAAATGCACTTCAGATAATTATTCAATCTATACTGTTATGAACCATATCTCATACAAGATTCATCCATGCAAATGTTTTTACATCATGTTCTTTTTCTGGATCATGTTTTATTATAAAAATCTTTTCTATGATGAATCAAATGAATATTCATCAGATTATTCATCGTGATATAGTTGGAGTAAATCAGTATTCTTCTACTGCTTCAGGGAGAAGATGTAAAAAGGCATCTCATAGTAGAATTCATACAGAGAATGCTATAAAACATACTAGTATTTTTTTTAGTTTTGCTAGAGGATAGCTAATTGTGAAAACTCCTATAAGAGATACAAGACTGATAATAAGTACTGCTAATACTCAGTAGAGGTAGTTCATTTGAGTTATATTATATTTTAAAATGTTAATTATTTATGGCATTTGGTACAATGTTCTTGATGTTTGTTTTTCCGTTTTATGAGTGT
>CAMOEC010000049.1 GCA_946611795.1 uncultured bacterium | reverse complement strand
CTACAGCAACTGATAATCAAAATGCAGTAACTGTTCATGTTACACAGTGAGAAAGACAATTTTCTAGAGATAATAAATCATTATGAATGTTCAATCTTGAAGGAATTCCTCCAATGAGAAGATGACAACCTCAAATTGAAGTAACATTCGATATTGATGCTAATGGTATTCTTAAAGTAACAGCACAAGAAAAATCTACTGGTAAATCACAAGAAGTTACTATTCAATGATCTACTAACATTTCTGACGAAGATATTGCTCAAGCAAAAGCTGATGCAGAAAAGTTTGCAGAAGAAGATAGAAAGAGAAAAGAAGTTGTTGAATCAAAGAATAAGCTTGAATCATTAGTATATCAAATTGAGAATCTAATGAATGAACAAAAAGATAAGATATCTGATGAAGATAAAGAAAAGATTCAAAAGCTTATCGCTGATGGTAAAGCTGTTAAAGATAAAGAAGATGTTGAAAAAGCACATGTTGATGCTGAAATTGATAGAATTCAAAAGGAATTCCAAGATTTATTCCAAAAGTATCAAGTTCAACCAACTCCTGATCAACCACAAACAGATAATAATAGTTGAGATAACAATTCTCAACCTGATGGTGAAGTTATTGATGCTGACTAATAATGTTTATGTTTTCAAAAAAAGAACCCAATGGGTTCTTTTTTATATTATAATGATTTATTTTTTTTCTAGTTATTTTATTAATGAATTCAAACTCACAATAATTGCTAAATTTTTATACTTTTTTATTACTTCACTGATAAAAAAATCGGAGTTTTTTATCAATCATTTTTATTTCAGAAAAGTATAATGTTTATTACCCACGAGAAATATGACTATTTTTGAAATTATTTACATTAGAATAGTATCTTTCAATATTATTTTATTACACTTCTCATTAACATTAACATTACATATCCTCTCAATTCTTGTAAATCAGGATCTGTATTTCAAATAATTCATTCTTTATTTAATTTCTCAATATGAGTCGAATAATAATTATCAGCTCAATCTTTTAATCAATATAACATTCTTGAAAGAGCTGTAGCAAATTCCGCTCTTGTTACAGTATCATATGGTCTAAAGTTTTTAATTCAAACTCACATTATTCATAATTGATATGATAAGCTCACTCAATTACCATATTTTTCATTTAATTCTTCATCAACATCTGAAAAAGACATCTTCTTTAATAAATTAGGTCTTAATCATAAAACATTTATAGCATATTGTGAAAGCATTTTAGCCATTGCTATTCTTGTTAACTCCCCTTCCATATTAGCATTTTCAATAGAATCAGTAGTAGTTATTCATAGTCTATGAGCAAATTCATATGCATTATTCATTTCTACAGTGTAATTATTCGGAAGAACTTCTTTAGGATCATTATAATTATACCATGAGAAATCTATATCATTTGTATTAGGAGCTGAAAATAATTCAATATTTCATGGTTCTTGGATTTCCACAAAATCATTTGAATAATTTTCATTCTTTGAAGGTGTTGTATTAATTATTTCCTTTGATGTGTTTGGAGAAGAGGTATTATTTGATGATGAATTATTATTTGAGCTATTATTTGAGCTATTATTTGAACTCTTATTTGAATTATTATTAGAACTATTATTCGAATTGTTACTTGAACTATTATTTGATGAAGAATTATTTGATGATGAATTGTTTGAGCTATTGTTTGTTGTGTTTGTAGTCTTTGTATTATATGAATATGTAAAAGTAGCATTTGATAACTGTCATTCATCATCCTTAAATTTAACAATACATGTAACTTTTCAATTTCCAGATGATGGTGCTTTTATTGATAACTCGTTACCTTTTAATATTCATTCTCACGCATTACAAGAGACCGAATAAGTATTGACTGTTCAAGATCAACAAAGTCAATCAGTAACTCAGAATATATTTATAGCATTTCAAATACTTTGTTGAGAAGTTGATGTTATTGTTTTTCATCAGAATCCAACAACACTTTGATTATCAAATCTCAAAGGACTATTATTCCAAATATATTTTATATCAATACTTTCCGTTTTTTCTCAAAATGAATTCTCAAGATATACTTTTTTAACTAATTCTCATGGGGTATTTGATATTGCATACTTATCTACTTGGTTATTATTTTCATCAACCCAATTTAATGTATAATCTAAAGAACAGTTATCCTTAGGTAAATTTATTGCTCAAGATATTCCAACACATTCATCTGAAGTAAATGTTACTGGAGTTAATTCAGGCTTTTTACAAATATATCATGTAACAATTTCTGATTTTCTTTCTCATTCACTCGCTTTTAATACCCAGCTATAATTTCATTCACTATAATTACTTATTTGAACTCAAGTTGATTGAGTTGTTCAAGAAGCAACACTCTTTGCATTATCATCAAATACCTCATAATGGTATGTTATTTCTCATTCTTCTACAATTGGATTCCACGCTAATTTTCAATTCCAACTTGATCTTAATCAGTTAGGACTAGCTAATGGAGGTATTGTTACACTATTTAATGTTTTTAAAACATTAATTTTTCTTCAAGTTACCGTTTTTGTTGGTATACTTTCTAT
>CAMOEC010000048.1 GCA_946611795.1 uncultured bacterium | reverse complement strand
GCTTGTTTAAGGATACCCATACCTTTCTTATATTTACCATCATCTCCAGCAGCAGTAACCATTTGGAAACCACCCCAAAGACAAATAATAAGAGCAATAAGAGCTAACATACCTAAAATCCAGTTTACAGCATTAGTAATTGTATCAAGTAAACTTGAACTTGATGCTCCTTCTGTAGCAGCGTTTGCAGTTCATGAGACTCAAACTCAAGCTACACCATTAGCTTTTCAAAATCAAGCTGTTGTTCACCAAGCATCATCAGCAAGTGTGATGCCACTAATACTTCCAAATGCAGCTAATCACATCATCATAACTGCTAGTAATTTTGTTTTCATGCTTTTTAAAATAATAAAGTTTAAAAGGTTTTTTTGAGAATACTATCTCAATTTGATACCTAAGTATAGTAATAATTTTTTATTTTGCAAATTTTTTACAAGAATAAAATAACTTTTTATGCAAACATAAAAAATCTGAAGTAGTAAATACTCCAGATTCTTAGTTATTAACAGTAATTATTAGTCTTCAATAGATTGAGTTTCTTCTTCGATAATTGCTCCCATATTATCCAAAGCTTCATCATCAAGAACTTTTTTACCTAATCTCATGTCCTTGATTTTATTTTGAATTTCTTTTTCGATAGTAGTGCGAGCTTTTTCATCTCCTTCTAAATATTTACATAATTTTTCCTTTCATTGGAATTTTTCATTTCATAATGTATAGAAAGCTCAAGCCTTAGTAATAAGCTTTAGAATAAGTGCAGCTTCAATAATATCACTTACTCTATCATATCCCATACTCCATTTTACAGGAAGTTCAGCAGTCTTAAATGGAGCAAAAATCTTATTTTTAGCAACTTTAATTTTTGCATAATAACCAACTTGTTCTTTGTCTTCCATAATTTTATCTCCTTTTCTAATTTCGATTCTCTGAGAAGCAAAGAATTTTAGAGCATTACCTCAAGTTGTTGTTTCAGGATTTCAGAACATGATACCAATTTTCATTCTAATTTGGTTGATGAAAACACAAATAGTACCACTTTTAGCTAAAACAGATGTTAATTTTCTCAATCCTTGAGACATCATTCTAGCTTGTAATCCCATATATGAATCTCACATATCTCCTTCAACTTCTGCTCTAGGAACAAGAGCAGCAACAGAGTCGATTACAATCATTTTAACAGCTCAAGTCTTTGCTAATTCTTCAGCAATTTGAAGAGCTTGTTCTCCATAATCTGGTTGAGAGAGAATAAGATTCTCAGTATCAACTCATAATTTTTTAGCATAATGAGGATCTAGTGCATGTTCTGCATCTATAAATGCTGCAGTTTCACCTCTTTTTTGAATTTCTGCAATAGCGTGAAGTGCTATAGTAGTTTTTCATGATGATTCAGGTCCATAGATTTCGATAACTCTTCCCTCAGGGAATCCTCATCATAGGATTAGATCTAATACATATGAACCACTGTGAGCAGTATTAACTAATCAAACATTAGCATTGTCTCACATTTTCATAACAGCTCATTTTCAAAACTGTTTTTCAATGTTCATAAATGCTTCTTTTAAAGCTTGTGAATTTGTCGCATTTGCCATAATATATTAAGTATAAGTTATAAAACTTTTTTTATCATCTCATATGACTGAGGTGGTGTTTAATGAAAAAAAATTAAAAATCAAGTCAATTTTTATACAAAAAAATTTGACTGTCAAAAAAAACAACAATTTTGTCAAAAAAGATTTGACATTGTCAAAG
This sequence comes from uncultured bacterium, assembly GCA_946611795.1. Taxonomy (GTDB): domain Bacteria; phylum Patescibacteriota; class Gracilibacteria; order Absconditabacterales; family Absconditicoccaceae; genus HOT-345. The sequence continues at coordinate 6,973 of CAMOEC010000048.1, read as the reverse complement.
ATTTTATTATACAACAAAAATGTAATATGTTTTATATCTTATTTCTGATAATATGAAAAGCCAAAAGCTTGATGATTTACAGAAGAGGTTGATTGCGTTTTTCAAACAAAACAAAGATCAGGAAGGCCTCACATTAAGAGAGATCGCTAATCAGGTCTGAGCTAATCATCCTCAAACAGTTCTCAACAAATTAAACCAATTGGTTTTTAAGGGGTATTTTGTAAAGGATAATCATGGCTACAGATTGATTAGGGAAGAGTTTTGAAGTAGAACTGATGATGTTGTCCAATTGCCAATCTATGGCTTTGCTCAATGTTGAAACAAATGAAAAAGAGTTATTGAGGAATATTCTCAAGAAACTATTCCAGTAACAGCAGCATTTGTTTGAACAGATTTAACAAATGCCTTCTTTGTAAGAGCAAAGTGAAATAGCATGGAACCAAAAATCCAAGATGGAGACTTGGTGCTTATTCGTCAACAGCAAAGTTATGATGAATCTGATTATGTCTTAGTTCTTCATAACCAACTACCTAAGTTAAAAAGGATTATCAAACAAGATGGTAAATATATGTTAGAATCTATTAATCGTTTCTTTGATAATGTTGAAATAAGTCCTTATGATGATACTAAAGTAATTGGTGTGGTAAAAAAAATAATTAAGTCTATGTAAAACTCTCTAAAAAAGAAAAAGCCTCCGGAATCTAAGTTCGGAAGCTTTTTTCTATTATTTAAACAATATTAAGATAACTTTCTTTTAACAGCAATTTTTCCATCGTGTCCAATTTGTGAAATAATAACATGGATTTCATCTCCAACTTTGAAATGCTTTTCTAATCCATCAGTATATTTTTGACCTAGATTTGATACATGACAAAGTCATTGTTTTCCTTTAGGTAATTGAACAAATAATCCATAGTTTTCAACTCTAACAACTTTAGCATTGAATGATTGTCCAACTTCAAGATCAGTTGCAATTTCAAGAATAAGATTCTTTGCTTTTTCAATAATTTCTTGTTTTTCATGAGTCAAGAAACAAGTTCCATCATCTTCGAAATCAATTTTAATATTATCACATTGTTCAATAATTTTATCAATATTTTCTCATCCTTTACCAATAACTTCTTTAATTTTTTCAGGATTGATTTTGAATACATGAATCTTTGGAGCATATTCTTTAACTCAATTTCTTGGAGCAGGAATGGTTTCAAGCATAAATCACATAATTTCTTTATATCCTTCAGAAGCTCTATCAATAGTTTCATGAACAATATTGATTGGTAATCCCTTTAATTTAGTATCTAATTGGATAGCTGTAATACCATCTTTTGTACCTGCTACTTTGAAATCCATATCTCATGTAAAGTCTTCAGTAGCCATAAGATCATTAAGAACTAAGTGTTTTGTGATATTACCAGCTTCATCTGATTCAGTCATAAGTCCCATAGCAATACCAGCAACTGGCTTTTTAATAGGTACTCATGCATCCATAAGAGCTAATGTTGAACCACAAACAGATCCCATAGAAGTAGAACCTCCAGATCCTAAACATTCAGAAACAACTCTAATTGTATATGGGAATTCTTCTTTTGAAGGAATCATATTTTCAAGAGCTTTTTCTGCTAATCTTCCGTGTCCGATTTCTCTTCTTCCTGTACTTCTCATAGCTTTAGCTTCACCTGTTGAGAATGGAGGGAAGTTGTAGTGGTGGAAATATCTTCTTTGAACATCATCATGTTCCATGTCATCTAATACTAAGTATTCAGTAGGTCCTCAAAGTGTTACAGTAGATAATACTTGAGTATCTCATCTCCAGAATAATCCAGAACCATGAACTCTAGGAAGATTATTTATTTCACAGTATAAAGGTCTAATATCTTTAATTTCTCTATCATCAACTCTCTTACCTGTTGAAAGAGTTCTTTCTCTAATGAAGTGTTTAACAACATTAAATACTCCCATCTTAACTTTACTCTCTGTAAAGTCTTCAGCTTCTTCAGTTTCTGCTTTTTCAGCAGCAGCTTCAAGACATTCTTTTTCATATTGAGAGAATAAATCATTGAAAGGAACTTTTGTATGTCCAGCCATAGCTGCAAGTTTTTCCTCTGTTAAGATACTTTCAACGAATGCGATAGTTTTATCTGTTGGTTTGTTGAAAGTAACTTCTTTTTGTTGAATATCTAATGTTTTTAAGAATTCTAATTGAAGATCACATGCTTCATTAATAATTTTTTGTCCTAATGTGAAAGCTTCTTTCATTAAATCATCTGGGAATTCAAGACCTTCACATTCAATCATGTTAATAGAATCTCTTTTACCTGCAACAAGAAGGTTTAATTGAGATTTTTCTAATTGTTCATTTGTTGGATTAATGATGAAATTTCAATCAATATATCCAATTTGAGCAGCTCCTACAGGTCAATCAAAAGGAAGACCAGCAGCCATAATTGAAACAGAAGCTCAGATAATATCCATAACTCCTAATCCAATAGTATGATCTAGAGCTAATGGTGTTACACTAATAACAACATCATTAATCATTCCTTTAGGGAACATAGGTCTTAATGCTCTATCTGTTAATCTAGCATAAAGGATTGCTTGATCAGAAGGCTTTCATTCTCTTCTTCTGTATACAGCCCCACCAATTCTTCATGCAGCTGAGTAACTTTCTCTCATATCAATCATAAGAGGAAGGAAATCAGTACCTTCTTTAGGATTTTTTTCCATTACTGTAGAATAGAGAATTACGTTTTCTCCAAATTGCATTCTAATACTCGCATCAGCTTGTACGGCTAACTTTCACATTTCGAAAGAGATATCTCTTCCTTGCCATGTAGTTGATAAACGATCTGTTTTTACATCTCTTTTTACAATCATTGTTTTTTTGTAAAAAAATAAAAGCATTAAAGACTTCCCTTAACACTTTTACGAGATAGATTAAATCAATAGAGAATATATAACTTTCTTTTGATTTAATCCACCTTCTCGTGAAAAAGGGAAATCATAACACAAAAATTATAATTTTTTTTTAGAATTATGCAAACAAATATTTTTAATTGAAACAACTTGAAACTTTATGGTAAAATACTATCATTTCCTTGGTTTTATTTTATTGTAATAATAGTATGAAAAAATTAGCATTGTTATGAATGTTTTTGGTGTGATGAGTGATTCTTTCTTGATGTAATAAGACAGATGTTGAAACACCTGAAGAAAATATCAATCAACATGAAGCTTATGAAAATAATCTTATCATATGATGAGTTGTCTCATCTACAACTTTATGATGAGAATTTGATGAATGATCATTATCAACTAGAATAACATATGAAGATCATTCAGATGTTGTTGTATTCCCTAAATGAACATGGGAGTCTTATTTTGAAAATGAGAATGATTCTCTTCCAGGAAATACTATTGCATTTAAATGAGAAGTTGAATCTATAGATGCAGCAGCAGGAACACACTATTATGAGGTTGCAGCCATTGATAGTCTAAGTCTTGTTTCTTATCCTACAAAAGAGGAGGTTGAAGAACTTCTTTGACGTTATGATTACTGTGAAACAGATGCAGATTGTATAGATTTTTATCCATGATGTCCTTTAGGATGTTCAAAACCAATTAACAAAGAATATAAAGATATTGCAACAAAAATAGCTGAGAACTTCAGAAATCATCAAGAAAATCAGTGTGCATATAGATGTATGCCTCCAGTAAAAATAGCATGTGAAAATTATAAATGTACAGGTATTACTGAACAAAATAAACAAAATAATGCTTCAGAATGAAACTGATTGTCTAACGCTGAAAGACAGGAAGCTAACAACATATTTGCAAATTAAAAAAATTTTTTATTAAAAATCCTAGTGGCTTATATTATTCACTAGGATTTTTTGATTCAATATTCTTTAGATGATTCTCAAGATTTTTGTAAATAAGTTTTGGTTTGTTTCTTTCTTTAACATCTCACAATACCCAATCCATAGCAACTTGAAGTAATTCTCAGACAATTTTTCAAGGTTTTAGATTAAAGTGATCAATAATATCTTTTCCATTTATGGCTAAATCTTTTGCTGTAAATTGTCCCTCTTCTTCATTTATCTTTACCAACAAATCTTTTAAGAACCAAGAGTCGCTTAAATCGCTAGCATTTTGTAATGGATTATACATTCATAGTCTATCAGCAATATTGATGTCTAATAAATTATTTACTCTTTCAAATCAGTTTTCAGATAACATTTTTCTAAGCTTTTTTTCTCGATTTTGAGGGTGTGCTTGAAGTATTTCTCAAGGGGTATGATGTTCTTTGATATACCACTCAATTTCTTCAATTTCTTTATGTGAGAATCCAAGTTTTCAGAAATCTCTTTTGGCAAGGACAGCTGATGATATTCTATGATTTAAAGGTCATGCTAATAATTCTCTAACTTGTTCTCTTGATAAATCTTTTTTATATTCTGCATATTGTCCAACTTTTCATACATCATGATATAACATAGAAAATCTTACCAAATAGTTAGTATTTATCTGTTGTAAATGGTAAACAGCTAAGAGAATGTGGGTATATACATCAAAAGGATGATATCTGATTGGTTGATCAACATGCTTTGTTAGTGACAATGCAGGGAATATGATAGGAAGCATTTCTGCTTCATCTAATAGTCCTACTAAGGCAAAAGGATTTCATTTGGTAAATGCTTTTACAAGTTCTTCTCTAATCCTTTCTTTAGCAATATTTTTTAATAAATCATGATTCCTTTTTATAGACTTTCGAGTTTCAACGTCGAAATCAAAGATTTTTAATTTATTTGTAGGATCTTGATTTATTCATTTATTTTGTTTTTGTAATTCTTCGTTAATTACATTTACAAATCTTAAAGCCCTTAAAAGTCTCAAAGCATCTTCTTGAAATCTTGTGTCTGGGTTTCATACAGTCTGTAATTTTTTATTTATCATATCTTGAATACCAAGAGCAGGATCTATGATGATATTAACATCAGTATAATCATAATCTCAAACTGTTTCCTCTCAATAAAGATATCCTTCTTTTTGTATATCTAAAAGATAATATAAGTAATCAGTATCACAGGTAGCTTTAGGGAAAGTCTGTTGTAAAAAATTCTTATCTTGAATAATAAGAGTTTCAGTATTTTTAAGATAGATAAATCATTCTTTCTTTAAAATTTTTAAGATATCCTCATCTGAAACAGTCTTTTCTGTCTCATATTTAGGTGTCCTAAGCTTTTGTGAAGAATAATATATGGCATTAATAGTAAAATCTCTCCTTTGATAATCTAATAATAAATCATCGCTCCAAAATATTTCTTCAGGATGACGAAAATCTCAATATCCTGTTTCTGCGCGTAGAGGAGTTAATTCATATTTGAGATTTCAATTATTTTGATTTTGAGGAATAAGGGTTATTGTTCAAAATTTTTCAGTCATAAAATAAGAAAGTCCTTCTTTATTGATTGATTCATAAAGTTCTATTGGGTTTCAAGACATAGTAAAATCGATATCTTCAGGACTTGTAGTTAATCAGAGCAAAATGTCCCTTATAGATCAACCAACTAGGAAAAAATCCGAAGTATTAATTTTACTTTTTAAAAAATGGAAATGTTTTTTTAATATTTTTAACTCTCAAAACTTAAAAATCATATTTTTGTATTGAAATCTTAGGTAAAATTACTATACTACTTCTCGTTGCTCTTGTTATAGGGAGGGCGTGTAGCTTAGTTGGTAGAGCAGATCCCTCTTAAGGATAAGGTCGTGGGTTCGAATCCCACCCCGCCCATAGCTTACGCAACTATAGTTATTAGCTTGTTAAATGCAATGTTAATCGCTTAAGCTACATTTGTAGCTTTTTTGTTTTATTCAGAAATTATTGGCTATGGCTATTAGAAATATTGCTATCATTGCACACGTTGATCACGGAAAAACATCATTAGTAGATCAACTTCTTAAACAATCTTGAACTCTTAAAAAAATGGAAGATCAAGATTTAATTATGGATAGTAATGATCAAGAAAGAGAAAGAGGAATTACTATTTATTCTAAAAATACTGCTATCGAGTATAAAGGAGAAAGAATTAATATCGTAGATACTCCGGGACATGCTGACTTCTGAAGTGAAGTTGAAAGAGTTTTGAGAATGGTTGATAGTGTTATTCTTGTTGTTGATGCCTATGAATGACCAATGCCTCAAACAAAATTTGTTCTTAAAAAAGCATTGGAATTAGGAATAAAACCAATGGTTGTTATTAATAAAATAGATAAACCTGCAGCTAGACCTAATTGGGTAATAGACCAGCTTTTTGATTTATTTATTCTTTTGTGAGCTACAGATGAACAAGCAGATTTCCCTGTAATATATGCTAGTGCTAAACAAGGATATGCTGTTAAAAATTTGGAAGATGAAAAAAAAGATTTAACTCCATTATTTGATGAAATATTATCTTTTGTTCCAGAAGCAAAAGACTACTCAGATAAACCATTCCGTATGCAAATAGCAAATCTTTGATATGATGATTATCTTTGAAGATTATGAATTTGACGTGTTTATGAAGGAACGGTTAAAGAAGGTACTCAGGTGACTGTTATTTGAAATGATTGAGTAAAAAGAAATTGAAAAATAGCAAAGGTATTCACTACACTTTGACTTCAAAGAATCGAAACACAAGAAGCTCAATGTTGAGATATTATCACTATTAGTTGAATTCCAAATATTTTTGTTTGAGAGACTGTTTGAATTTGAGATTTTGAACCATTACCTAGTATTGCAATTGATGAACCAACATTAAGTATGGAATTCTTGGTAAATGATTCACCTTTTGCGGGTAAAGAATGAAAATATATGACAACAAGAAATATGGCTGAAAGATTGGAAAAAGAAGTTGAAACTAATGTTTGATTAAAAGTAACAAACAAGGATGGAAAATTTATTGTTTCATGAAGATGAGAGCTACACCTTTGAGTG
>CAMOEC010000047.1 GCA_946611795.1 uncultured bacterium | reverse complement strand
TTTTTTGCAAAAAATCCATGGTTTCAGGGAAGAAATCATTGTTTTCACTATATTGAAGTCATAATTTTGGTGCTTCTTCTTCGAAAGACATAGATTTTTTTGTTTTTATTTATAAAATCTCTATATAATTGTATTTGAAATCATTAAAAAATCAAAAATTGATTGAGATTTTTAAGTTGATATTTATACTTTTTTATTGTTTTATATTCTGCTGTTTTTTCTGATGTCTGTTGAATCTGAACTTATGATTAAAGAATATGAAAAGAATCCCTTATGTAACTATGAGATGAAAGATGCTGATGTTACAAGACATGAAGGAAATTTTATTTGTTGAGATGATGTAACTGTATATTTGAAAATTAAAGATGATAAGATTGTTGAATTTTCTTATGATTGAAATCCAAGTAATATTAGTTTAGCAGCAGCAAGTTTTTTGTCTGAGTTTATTATTTGAGAAAGCTTAGATACTGTTTTGTCTTGGAATTATGATACGTTTTTAGAGAAATGATTTGAAGTTTCTCCAAGAAGAAAAAGAGCAGCAGTTATTGCTTTATTATGAGTAAAAAATGCGATTTATAAATATCGTTGAGAGAATAAAGAAGATGATTTTGAAGATTTGATAGATTAGTTTTTTATTTATTGAGACTTTCTATTTCTTGTAGTTCAAATCTGTATTTCTGTTGGACATTTGGATATTTTTCGTGATCTACTTCACTAAGAAACATTTCAAGAGGTCTAATATAGACCTCGTTATTTCAGTATAATCATCTATATACAACATATTTTTCTTTTGTTTCAGAATGAATTGCTATATCTTCAATGATATAACAATCTCATTTGAAGTGTTTATAGACACCGTGGATTTTGATTTCTCTCATTTTTTTTGAATATTATCAATAAAGAATTATAGGGCTTCTATTGTAATATTTTTAGCAAAATCATACCATGCTGGGTCATTAATTTGGATAACAAATTTCTTATTTCCAAGTTCTTTTAAAATATAGTTTTTTCAAGGAAGTTCTATTCAGTTTTTAGCAGTACAGTCATAAACAACTGTAGCTGGACTTTCTTGAAGTTGTTCTTTGTTCTTATATTGAATAACTTTTACTGCTTTTGAACAACGTACTCCAACTTGATTAAAGTCTTCAGATGATGAATCCGCACTAAATGAGATATTAGATGAAGGGAATATCATAGAATATTCTCATCTTGATTCGTAAGTCATAGGTTTAGAAGGATTAATAGCAAATTGTTTAGTTGCTGGAGTTTCTACAGAAACTGTTTCTTTTGCCGTTTCTTTATTCTCGTTTGTTGCTTCTTCTTTCTTTTCTTCTTTAACTTCTTCTTGTTTTTGTTCTTCTTTTACCTCTTCTTTAGCTTCTTCGGTTTCTGATTTCTCTTCAACTTTAATATCGACGAAGTCGAGTTTTGTAGCAAGTCCAAGATTTAATACTGCTTGACAAGTAAAGAGTTTCTCTCATTCTCATTGCATTGTAATAAGAATATCATTGCCTATTTTTTCAACAGTATGAGATTTGATTGTATTTAAGGCTTTATCTTCTCAGAAACATGTTTTTATACCGTAGCGAGTAACGATATTTTTTATGATTTCATCATTAGGGATGATGATAAAATCTTTTAGCTTTTCTACTTCTGCATCACTTGCATTATTTATGAAATATCCTCGTCGATTATTGTTCTGAAAGTACCAACTTTGAACATCTGGCAATTTATAGAAAGTATCTCAATTAATTGTTGTTATTTTTTTAACTGCGTTTGATTCAAATGTTTTAGTTAATTGTTTACAATTAGTATCTCATGCATCTGTACAAGTGAAATAACTAATAGTTGTTGTTTCATTATTATCTAGATTTTTCACTGTGATATTTCATTTGTTTTGTTCATCTACTAATGCGTAGTTGTCAAAGAATTCAGCTGTTAGTCCAACTCCTGCTTCAGAAACATAAATTCATTGTGGAGTATTGTCTTCAACTGGAGTAGCATCTCATCATTGATCTCATTCTTGTGTCTTATTTGTTACTAATCTAACTTCTACAAGAGGTTTTCAGTTAAGAAGAGATTCAATTGTTCCTTCTATAGCATAGGTTCAAGAAAGATTTGAAATATTATTTAGAGATATTGTTTTACTTTTTAGAAGATAGATTTCTCAATCTGTTGTTGTTAGAGAGTGAGTATAATTTAAGATATCTCAATCAGATGCTAGTTTTCATTCGACTTCAATATCTGTTCCGATTTCATAAATGCTTTCATTTACTACTGGTTCAATTGGTTGATTGAAAATATCATTTTTATAGACTACTGCTAGGATAACTAATATGATTAATAAAAAAATAGTTAGCCAAAGTCCTGTATGGCTACTTTTACTTTTTTGTGGTTGTTGTCTTATTGTACCTCAAGAAAATGTACCTTTGTTTTGTTGTCTACTAAAAAAATCTTGTTTTGCCATTATTTTTAGTATAGAGGATAAAGTACTATTATGATAGAAAAGATATGTTGTTTTTCAAGGTGAGATTTTTAGCTGTGGTGGTGATTAATATCTTGTGAAAAAAGGGTATATTATTCTTTTTTTGATTCCTTATTTTTGAAATATTCTAAAATAACATCAGCATCAATTCCTTCTTCTCAAAAATCAAAAGAGAAGTGTTCTTCAGCATTTGATAAAGAATTTTTTATTCAGTTTTCTGAATGCTTTAATTCCTTGGTTGCTTTTTGACTTAGTTCTTCTTTAATCATTCATTCAATATCCATTAAGAGACTTGGTAAATCTTCTTTAAGATAGTCTTGATTTAGATTGATGATTTCGCAACTAATATGAACTATTTCTCAATTATCTTGGTCGATTTTTCAAGTATCTTGTATTATTAATGGATATTTTTTTCCTCAGTAAGGAATATAAATAATTCATTCTTTCATTGTCATAGCATGGTATTATTCATAAATTTAGTTTAAATATGTATATTGTATTTATACAATCAATAGAAAATTAATAATAGTTAATTTTCCTTGATTTTGGTTTTCTGTTTACTACTCTGAAAGTGTAAATTTTATTTTTCTATGAAATTGATACTATGCCACAATTAGAATGATCTCAAACAGAAAAAAACTTATTAAAGGCTTTTGCTGGGGAATCTCAGGCAAGAATGAGATATGATTATTTTGCTAAACAAGCAAAGAAAGAAGGATTAGAACAAATTGCTGGTTTCTTTGAAGAAACTTCTTTAAATGAAAAAGAACATGCTAAAAGATTCTTCAAGTTTTTAGAAGGAAGAATGGTAGAAATAACAGCAACTTATCCTGCTGGAAAAATTTGAACTACATTAGAAAATTTAAAGGCTGCTGCTGATTGAGAAAAAGAAGAATGGGAAGAAGCTTATCCTGAATTTGCAAGAATAGCTGAAGAAGAATGATTTATTGAAATTGCTTCAGTATTTAGAATGATTGCTGTTGCTGAAAAGGCTCATGAAGCAAGATATAGAAAATTATATGAAAATCTAGAAGCTGGAAAAGTATTTAAAGCTTGAGATAAGATTATTTGGAAATGTAGAAATTGTTGATATATTCATGAAGGAACAACAGCTCCTGAAGTTTGTCCTGCATGTGCTCATCCTCAAGCATATTTTGAAATTGCATCATTCAATTACTAGAATATTGTTATTTAAAATATGAATTAGAAAGTAGGAAATTTTTCCTACTTTTTTGCTATCATTTTGTTATCAGAATTTATTTTTATTTTCTTGAAAATATTGCATAACTTTATAAAGTGAATTTATTAGTATTTATTATTTTAGGTTTTGGATATATGAAGAAATTACTTTATTGATTTATGTTTTTGATTATATGATTCTTTGTTAGCAACTCTGCATTTGCTTATAAAGAACTTTTGATTGAGAATAGAGGAGGAAGACCAATAAGAGTTATTAAAGTTGTTCTTGATTGAGAACATTTTGTTGTTGCTTCTCCTGCAGAAAATTGATGAGCAACTACAGAACAGTTAGCAAAGAATGTTTGATGAGATACTGCTATTAATTGAGCTTTCTTTTGCCCTGCTGATTATTCTACTTGTAGGTTAAATTGAAAAAGGATTACTCATACTGTTTCTGAAAGAGTTTATCTTTGAGAAGGAGCTAAATGGAGTATGTATTGGTGAGATACTTCTATCAGAATGATATTCTGATTTGATAAAGAGTGAACTCCTTTATTTGTTCAAAAGAATTCATGAGAAGCAGATCTTTGATTATGGAGTAATTTGAATAAAGATAAATTAGATGATTTATATTTTTGAATCTGAAATTGGCCAGTTTTATTAATGGAATGAGAAGATGTAGTTCATGCATTTAGTCATTATATTGATAATAAGTTAACATGATTAGCAAATAGAAATTTTATTTGTTCAACTGAAGATAATACTACTATTTATATGTGAGTTGTTTGATCAAGTAGTGTATGGAATTTACCTGCTTATTTGAAAGAACAATTTTGATGTTATAATGCATTATTCTTAGATGCATGAGCAAGTACTGCTATGGTGTATGATGGTCATACTTTAGATAGATGATCAAGAAAAAAAGTAATGGATGCTTTTGTTGTTCTAGATAGAGAACAGTATATTAAGCTAACTTGAATAACACCAGCAGAAAAGTCTATTCCTAAAGTTGAAGGATATCAACCAACAGCATCTGATGAGAAACGTTTGAAGAATGTGAAAGATGTTATTGATTTGATTTATAAAAAATATTGAAAGAGTAAGTATAGATGGCCATTTATTAGAATTATCCGTGGTATGATGAATGATAGTTTGCCAGCTGATAAAAAATGGTTATATAATCAAGTTCTCATCTATCTTTTTACAATTGATAATTTTTAATGGATATTCCTAAATTAGGGCTTTGAACTTGGAAAATAACTTCTGAACAATTAAAGCAGATACTTCCTTTAGCTTATGAGGTAGGGTATCGTCTTTTTGATACTGCTTGGATTTATTGAAATGAAGAATGAGTGTGAGAAGGATTATCTTCTTTAAGGTCTGAAAGGGGGAGCTTCCGAATATCAACAAAAGTTTGGTTTGATTATGTTCCTAATTATCAAAAACATGAATTTGTAGATCAAGATTTTTTGTATACAAAGTTAGATGAAAGATTAAATGCTTCGTTTAAAGCATTAAGAACAGAGTATTTAGATTTAGTTTTTTTGCACTGGCCAACAAGTTCTGACAATGATGCTTATGTTTTTGAAAAACTGTTAAACTATAAAAAAGAATGAAGAATCCGTTATTTATGAGTTTCTAATTTTCCAAAACATGCTTTAGAAAAAATGGTGGAAAGGTTTTGAGATGAAATAGCATATCATCAATACGAGCGTCATGCTTTTTTGGAGCCTGATTTACTAGAGAAGTATATGAGAGAAAAATGAATTCAGTGAATAGCTTATTCTCCATTATGACATCAACATCTCTTAAAAAATAATGAGCTTATTTTAATTTCTAAAGCCTTATGAATTAATGTTTCTCAACTTTGTTTGGCATATCTTTTAAAAAAGGGATTGATTGTTATCCCTAAAGCTTCTAGCAAAGAGCATTTAAAAGAAAATTTTGAGGCTTTAAGTATTGAATTAGAAGATGAAGTGATAGAAAAAATGGATAACTTACCAAAAAATTATCGTTATAATAATCCACCTTTTGCACCTGAATGGGATTAATTCTTTTGATGTTCTTTTACTTTTTCATAACCAAGTTGTCAGCAAGCACCTTTAGCTTCTCTTCACATACTATCACGAACAGTAACGGTTATTCCTCAATCTTCGAGGATTTTTTTGAAATTTTGGATACTGTTAGAAGGACTTTCTTTTAAGTCTATAGCTGGATTTTCGTTGTATGGAATAAGGTTTATATGTGCTAATCTTTTTTGGAGAAGTTTAACAAGTTGATGAGCAAGTTCTGGTTTGTCAGTTAAATCTTTTATCATGATATATTCATAAAAGATTCTATTATCTGTAGCTTTTACATATTTATCGATTGCTGTCATTAAGTCTTCAAGAGGATAAGCTTTTGCAATTGGCATGATTTTATTTCTTAGCTCTTGATTTGGAGCATGAAGAGAAATCGCTAATTTAACATCGATATTATCTTTGATTAATTTTTCGATTCAAGGAACAACTCAACAAGTTGAGATAGTGATATGTCTTTTTCATAGTGATAATCTATCTTGTTGAAGCATTATTTCTAATGATTTTCTTAGGTTCTCATAATTAAGTAAAGGTTCTCCCATTCCCATAAATACGACGTTTCTAATTCAATGATTAGTTCAATCTTCTTTTTTTCAGAATCTTTTTTTGATATAAGTGTTAGCATAAAGAATTTGAGAAATGATTTCTTCTCGAGTAAGATCTCTTTTAAATCATAGTTTTCAAGTTACACAAAAAAGACAGTTCATTGCGCATCCAACTTGAGAAGAGATACATAGTGTAATACGATTTAGTTTTGGTTTATCATCTTTAACATATTTCTCATTTTGTCGGTGATACATTAGAATAGCTTCAATGATATGACCATCTCTTGTTTTGAATGCAAATTTTGTAGTATCTTCAGCCTCTACGGTATCGACTACTTCTATTGAAAGAATATCAAAACTTTCTTTTAGTTCTTCTCTTAAGTCTTTTGAGATGGTTGTAAGGGTATCTCGTTCAGTGTTCTGATTTTTATAGAGTTCAAAAAAGATTTGCTTTAATCTAAAAGGTTGAAGCTTCCTTTCTTTTGCTCGTTTTGTGAGTTCTCATTCATTAAATAGTGCTGGTTTGTAGTCTGTCATTTTGTTTATTATTCGATATGAAATCTATATCTATTTTCTTCTTTTAACATTGGAAATAATTCAATGATATCTTCTTTTTTTAGGGCTTCATATTTTTCTAGAACTTCATCAAGGGTATGAATTTCATTTTTCATGATGTATTGGTTTCATAAGTATCATGCCATTTCATCAGAACTTTCTATTCCCATTTGAATGCCTCATTTAATACAGTTTTTAGCATTAGAAAATTCTTCGTCTGTGAATCATTTATCTAAGAAGTTGTCTATTACTTCATTTATTTTTTTTACTCAGAATTCGAATTTTGTTTTATCTAATCATGCTCTAACTGAGAAAATTCAATATTCATTACATCCTCAATGTCCTGCACTAATATAATAACATATTCAGAGTTTTTCTCTGATTTCTTGGAATAGTCTTGAAGACATATTTCATCAAAGCATAGAACAAAGAAGACTAGCAGCATATCTTCTATCATCAAAATTATTTAATCCTTTCATTGAGATGATAATATGATTTTGTTCAGTATCTTTTTTAAAGAAATCTTTATGATTTTTTGGAAGATTTCGTTTAAATTCTGGCTTTTTTCTTGAACATTTTTCTGGTAAGTCTTTGAAGAGTTTTTCAATATTCTTTTCTAGAGCTGCTTGATCTAGGATTTTTCAAGCGATAGTTATGATGAGATTGTCTTTAGCATAGAAAGTTTTTTTATAATTGAAAAGATCATCACGAGTAAAGTTTCTAATATTCTCTTCAAATCAGATTGTTGGTCTTCAGTATGAATTGTCTCATAAAAAATAAGTTTGCCATTTATTCCATACTACTGAGATTGGACTATCTTCATACATTTTTAGTTCTTGAATAATAACTCCTTTTTCTCTTTGGAATTCTCATTCTGCAAATTGAGCATCCATGAGCATATCTGCAAGAACTTCTAATCAATATTCAGCAAATTGAGGTGCTGATTTTACGAAGTAATTAGTCGTATGTTCTCCTGTTCATGCATTGAAAATAGCTCCTATTTTATCCATAGCAGTAGCAACCTCTTTAGGCGTTTTTCGTTTTTTTCAACCTTTAAAAAACATATGTTCTAAGACATGTGAGATTCAAGCTTCTTCTTTTGTTTCATAAGCTGAACCAGCTTTTACTCAGATATCAATTGTAATAGAATTTCATTCGTTCATTGGAGCAAAGATACAATCGATTCCTGCAATGTTTTTTATTTCGTATTTCATATGCAAAATTTATTATAGCTTAAAAATATTATCGATTTTAGCGATTTTGGGGCTTATTTTTTTGGGATTATATAAAGATTAAAGCTAAATAAAAGCTTTTTTATTTGTTTTCTTCTTTATGGTTATTATAGAAATTCCATGCATCTTCAACAGCTTCAACAATAGTTTTTTTAGGTTCCCATCCTAATACTTGTTTTGCTTTGATTGGATTAGCAACAGATGAGGCAACATCTCAATCTCTTCTTTCTCCGATTTCAAAATTAATTGGTTCTCCTACTACTGTTTCAGCTATACTAAGCATTTCTTTTACTGATTTTCAGTTTCAAGTTCAGATATTGAATACTTCAAAAGAAGGTGTTGTAATTTCTTCTTCTGAGTTTGCTTTAATTTCTTTTTTATGATAAAGATATTCATAACTTTGAAGATGAGCTTGTGCAAGATCTTCAATATGAATGTAATCTCTTATACATGTTCAATCTGGTGTAGGGTAGTCATCTCAGAATACAGTAATTTTTTCGATTTCTTTTTTAGCTACTCTAAGGATGAAAGGAAGGAGATTTGTTGGAATTCCTTTTGGATTCTCTCCTAAAAGTCCAGAATGGTGAGCTCCGATTGGATTAAAATATCTAAGACAGATAACTTCAAAATTTCTATGTTGAGCCATATCTTTAAGTAAGAATTCCATAACAAGTTTTGTTGTTCCGTATGGATTTGTTGTATTTAAGCGATCTGTTTCAGTAAATGGTGGGATATTTTTTTCAGCATCATATACTGTTGCACTTGATGAGAAAATAAGGTTCTTTACGTTGTGCTTATCCATTATTTCTAGAAGTGTGATTGTTCAAGAAATATTATTATCATAGTATAAGAAAGGATCAGAACAACTTTCACCAACAGCTTTTTTTGCTGCAAAATGTATTACTCAATCAAATTGTTCTTTTTCAAAGAGTTGGTCTAGAAAATCATAGTCTCTAACATCTCCTTCAACAAAAGGGATATCTTTGTTGGTTAGGATTTTTAATGAGGATAACACTTCATCTTTATGGGTGTTAGAAAGATTATCTAGAAGAACAATATCGTATCCTGCTTGAGAAAATAGTACTGCAGTATGAGATCCGATATATCATAAACCTCCAGTAATAAGAATTTTTTTGGGTTCCATATTAAATATGAAAAGTAAAGGCCAAACGTGTGAGAATATAATGATATTGGTGAATAAAGTCAAGTTGAGGACGTTTTATTAGGTCTTACTTATGAACTTTTTTTATAGCTTTTAAAAAATTTTTTAATTATTCGCTCTTCAAAGTTAATTATAGGTGTGAAAATTCGTTTATCAATAAGATTATAGCAGAATGGAATTGTAAGAACAATAGGAACAAGTAATCCCATGATTGTTCATGCTAAGATATCTGTTGTTCGATGTACTTTTGTTCAAATTCTACATAATACAGTTATTATAGCTATTAAGAAAAGGAAATATCCTCGTCGCATTAATTTTTTATTTTTATGCTTATGTGCAATTAGCCATGTTCACATTGCTACAGAGAATGTTACAACGGCATGATCTGATGGGAATGAGGTTGATGGAAGAAAATTATGAAGGATCGTTTCATCAAAATCTTGTATTCACAATTCGTATATTGGTCTTTTTTTATCAAAAAATTGTTGAGAAAGAATATTTGCTGCAACAGAGAAAAAACATGAAATAAAGATAAAAATTGCCTCTTTTTTCTGTTCTATTTTCCCTTTTATCATTCAGTAAAGATAGAGAGCAATAAGAAAAACAGGGTATATGAAAACAAATACATCTGCACCTATTGGATAAAAGTTTCATAGTCGAGGATAATCTTCTCATAGTTTTACAAGGTAGAGGAGAAAATCATATCATCGACGAGGTTCAACCATAGTAATTTTAAACATTAGTTATTTGTTCTTTTTGAAATAAAGGCAATTATTTTGAAGTTTACAATTTTCACATTTAGGATTCCTTGCTGTGCAATAATATCTTCAGAAAAGAATCATACAATGATGTGCAATTGTTCTATATTGATTTGGGATTTCTGTTTCAAGTAATTTTGATGTTTGAAGTGCTGTTTTTGTTTTTACAATTCATAGTCTATTACAGATTCTATGAACATGGGTATCTACTGCTATAACTGGTGCTTTATAGAGAACATAGAGGACTACTTTAGCAGTTTTTTCTCCTACTCATGGTAGTTTTATTAATTCTTTTTCTGTATTAGGTATTTTTCATCAATTTTCTACAAGAATTTTAGAAGTTTCATAAATGTGTTTAGCTTTTCATTTATAAAGTCAGATTGATTTTATGGATTCTTCGAATTTTTTATGTCACATTTTAAGAATGTCTTCTGGTTGTTTTATGGTTTTATAGAGTTTATCAGTTACTTTGTTTACTTGTTTATCTGTTGTTTGAGCTGAAAGGATAACAGCTACTAAGAGTTGAAAAGGTGTTTGGAAATGAAGCTCTGTATCTGCGTTAGGAAAGAGTTCTTCTAGATAACTAAAAATGAGTCAATAATCTGGCTTTTTTTTCTTCATAAAGAGATAGGGGAATAAATATTAGCATACTAAGATTTTTATGCTTAAAATCAATATGATGAGGAGAGTGACAATTGATTTTTTTATAATTTCGTTATAATGTACTTAAATTTAAGTATGTTTTGACGAAATATGAAATATTTTGAAATGAGAGAGTAAATGAAAGAGTAAATGAAAGAGTAAATGAAAGAGTAAATGAAAGAGTAAATGAAAGAGTAAATGAAAGAGTAAATGAAAGAGTAAATG
>CAMOEC010000046.1 GCA_946611795.1 uncultured bacterium | reverse complement strand
ATATATATTCATTCACTGTGTTTTTATTATTTAGTTTTCTTGGAAAATAATGCCAACGATTAATCAACTTATTAAAAAGTGAAGGACAAAGAAAACTTTTAAGTCAAAAGCTCCTGTATTACAATTTGGAGTAAACAAACTTAAAGGAAATAAAAGGGTAGCTCAACCTGCTCCATTCAAGAGAGGTGTTTGCCTTAAAGTATCAGTTATGGGTCCTAAAAAACCTAATTCAGCTCAGAGAAAATTTGCTAAAGTAAGACTTTCAAATGGTGCGGAAGTTTTGGCATATATTCCTGGAGAAGCTCACTCATTACAAGAGCACAGCGTTGTACTTGTAAGAGGATGAAGAGTAAAGGATTTACCATGAGTAAGATACCATATCGTAAGAGGAAAATACGATGCTAATGCTGTTGCTAACAGAAAGCAAAGTAGATCATTGTACGGTGCTAAGAGACCTAAAGATGCTAAATAGTATTTTTTAATTTTGTATTTTGTTATTCCCTATGGCAGTAATTAAAAATAAAGCTTTGGATACATTTGATTATGAAGAAAAGCTTATTAACTTCATTATGAAGCATGGTAAAAAAAGTGTTGCTAAAAAGATTTATGCAGACACATTAAAAGATATTAAAGCAAGTTGACATATGAATCCATCTGTTGTTGTAAGAACTGCAATCGAAAATGCTTCTCCAACAATAATGATTAAATCAAAGAGAATTTGAGGAGCTGTATATCAAGTTCCTGTAGAAGTAAAAGCTGATAAAAGATTCTTCTTTGCTACAAAATGGATTCTTGATGCTGCAAGAGCAAAGAGTGGAAAACCTATGTATAAAAGATTATCTGAAGAACTTTTAGCTGCATACTCTAATCAAGGAGCTGCTGTTAAAAAGAAGGAAGAAGCTCATAGAATGGCTGAAGCCAACAAAGCATTCGCTTATATGGCAAAATATATTAACTAATTTGTTTGAAACTTTATTTTTGTTCCCTTAATAAAAAATGTGAGATACTAACGGAAGAAAAATTAAGCACTTTCTTAAAGCATTAAATTTGCATAGAAAAAAGACTGGGCTTAAAAATGAAAAGGCAGTTGATAGCTTCATCAATGTTCTAAAGAAAGAAGAAAAAGAAGGACAAACTGCTTGGGTAAAAAACGCTAAAATGAAAGCTGCTGCCAAACTAAAGAAATACGGTATCTGACAGCATCAAATTCAAGAAGTTCTTGAAAGAAGAGGACTTTCTCATTTATCATCTAAAATATCATAATTCCATGGCAAGACTTAGGACTAATGCAAAGAGAAAGCTCAATAAAGCACTTACTAGAGTTGAAAAAGTAGTAGTTATGGATGTAAGAAAAATGCTTGAGCAACAAAGAAAATGGAAAGCTAAAGTGATGAATAGCAAAGGAAGCAAATAATTTTATTCTTGATAGATAGTACACAATGAATCATGAAAGATTGAAGTATCTCTCTGATACCAATGGATATAAAATTTTGCCTGTAAAAGCAGGAATGCAGATTGAACTTCACGAAAAAGTTGGAGAATGATCTACAGAAAGAATTTGGAAGTTTAAAGGACTTGTAATCAAGGTTAAGAAACCAGGATGTGCAGATGGAACTTTTACTATTAGAGGTTTAGCTGCTGGTCAAACTATTGAAAAAGTTTATCCTCTTTCTTTCCCTAAATTTGAAAAAGTTCTTCTTCTTGATGAATATAAAACTAGAAGATCAAAGCTCTACTATATTAGAGAAAAGATTGGAAAGGCTGCTAGAATGAAGTCTCAAATTGCAGCAGATAAAAGAGATACAGATTTGTTGAAATAATTTTTAGATTTTGTCATATGTCGTTATGAAACTTAATGTTCAGGCTCGTACTGCAACTGGTAAAGCGGTAAAAGGGTTAAGAAAGGAATGACAACTTCCTGGTATTGTATACGGAAAATCATTAGAAAACCCTGTACTTCTAAGTTGTTTAAAGAACGATTTCATTAAAGTATATAGAGAAGCTTGATATTCAACTCCATTTGAACTTGCTGGAGCTGTAAAGCACCTTGTATTATTACAAGATATGCAATTAGATCCTGTTACTGATGAAGTTCTTTCAGTTGATTTCTTAGCTGTAAATCAAAATGAAAAGGTTAAGACAATTGTTCCAGTTATTCTTATAGGAGAATCTAAGATTGAAAAATTAAATGAAGGAAAAGTTCAACTTGTTAAAGATGAAATCGAAGTTGAAGCATTCCCTCAAGATCTTCCTCATAATATTGAAATCGATATTTCTAAGATTGAATCTACTAATGATGTTATCTTCGTTAAAGATATCGAAATCTCAGATAAAGTTAGAATCGTTGATGATGCTGAACAACCAATCGTAACTGTTGTTGAATTATCAGACGATGTTGAAGAAGAAACACCTGCTTCAGAAGGAGAAGCTGCTGCTTGAGATGCTCCTGCAGCTGAATAGTAAAGTACTACTTTTATCTTTATTGTGTTATTAATAATCATGGCTAGAATATGTTATTTTACAGGTAGAAAGTCTAGATCAGGACAAACTAGATCTCACTCAATGAGAGCTGGGAAAAGACAGTTCAAAGTTAATTTGATTGATAAATGGGTTAGACTTGAAGACTGAAGCAAGATTAAAGTAAAAATCAATTCAAGACTTTATAAAAAGTTCAAAGGATTTATGTAATTTTAAGGTAAAATATCTTGAAAATACATAGTAAAAAGATATATTTCTTTCATTGAAAAAGAGTCACAAAAGCATCTTTTTGTGGGGTAGTAGCTCAGTCGGTAGAGCAACAGCCTTTTAAGCTGGTGGTCCTGGGTTCGATCCCCAGCTACCCCAAAGGATGTCAATTGTGATTTTTTTTATAAGTATAAATTATTCATTAATATAAATTACATTTTAAATTTAGTTGATTTTTTATAAAAAAATAAAGTGTAGTTTATAAAAATCAGCAAAGTTGCACAAAAAATAAAGTATACTTTATTGAATTATCAATAAAAAAGCGCGAGAATTAAACTTTTAGCACAACTTTATAAAAATGAAAACAATTAATGAAGATTTCACATGTATTGAATGCTGAAAAGAAATAAAAAAAGCAGAAAAAACCTGCAGAAACCACTGCCCTTTTTGTTTTACATCAATGCATGTTGATTGAGATATACCATGAGATAGATCAACACAATGTCACTGAAAAATGTATCCAACAGCATATGAAATGAAAAATTGAGATTATAGGATATTATTCACATGCACAAAATGTTGAAAAACACATCGAAACAAAAGAGCAACAGATGATGAGATTACAAACCTCCCATCACTAATAGAAAAATATCGTATACACTTTAATTAAGAAAAAACTAATTATTTCACTTGATACTTATTAGCAAATAGCTATACTCTGACTATTCGGAAAAAATTTATATTTTCTAAATGTGTGGATTATGAAAAAAGGAATTCATGCTCAGTACTACAAAGATGTAGAAGTTAACTGCATTTGTGGAGCTAACTTCAAGATCAATACTACTGTACCAGGTCCAATTAAAGTGGAAACTTGTTATCAATGTCATCCTGTTTTTAATAAGGATAGAGTTGTTAAAAAGCCTATCAAAGGTATGATGGAAAAATACTTAGAAAAACAAAAGAGAATTGAGGCTGCTCAACAAAAGAAATAGGATTTCATTTTACTATTCTTGGGTTTTATCATATAGAATATTTGCTACATGCTTAGAAATGTACTTATTAAAAAATATATAGATACCAAGGATACACAACGAATAATCGGACACAGTTCTGTGGTTTATATAAAGAAGGCAATTATAACAATTGTTCTTCTTTTTCTTCTTTATGTAATTTTTGCATTACTTAATCAAAGTTCTCCTGCTGAATATTGGAAATGGATTTTCTGATGAGCAGGACTTGCTTTATTTGTTAAATGGGTTATTGATTTTCTTAATCTCTATCTTGATTGTTTAATTCTTTCAAAAGATAACATTACCTTCTTTCTACGAGAATGATTACTTGAATATAAAACAGAAGTTTTTTCTCGAAACAAAATAAACACAATCTCACGAAATCAAATCTGATTCCGAGATAAAATATTTTGAAAATGAGATATTCTTATTAAACTAGAATTTGATACAGAATTCCCTTTTAACGATGTTTCTCAGCCTAAAAAACAAGTAAGGAAACTCATGATGTTAAAAGAAGAATTCCTCTCAAAAGAAAAACAAAAAGTTGAAAAAGATCTTTCAGAAGATAATGATAGATTTAATGTACTAGTTGAAGCAATGAGTGAAGTCGTTAAAGACTATCTAGATCAAAAAACCTATCCTAATTGAAATTAACAAGTTGAAAAGGAATACAAAAATTCTATAATGAATAAGACTTAATTTATTTAACAAAAAAAGATGTTTCATCTTCGTCTTATTAGACCATTTTTTCACTTTCTTATCATAAACGGACTCTTTTTTCTAATGTATAAAATCAGAATGCGGACTGATCTTATACCATGAGTTCAACTTCCTATTCCTCTAATAAACGCACAAGAGCTTGCTGTATTTTCTCTTATTTCAAGCATCTGATTTATAATAATATGAATTGTAAAAGATTTTTATTGTTTAAACAGAAGGGTTGTTAATCACTTTCAAACACTCTCTAAAACCCGAATCTACTGGTTTATTAGTATTGCTTTTCTTTCATATTTCTGACAATGATTTATATTCTTTTTTTGAATCTCAAGATTCATTATAATTTTTGCCTGAATTCTTAGTTATATTGTTATTTTTTTCTTTGATCAAGCACGAAGAGCTCTAGAATATAGACAACAGAAAAAATCATGAAAAAAGATTCTCATCATATCAGATGAAACAATGGATTCTTATAATGTATTAAGAACTATCAAAGACAATTTTTCACTTCCAACAGAATTTATTACTTCGAAAGATATCGATGATACAGATTTTTGAAAATATGAAATGTGTGTAGTTGTATGAAACTTCAAAAAAGACAAACTTCAAGATATCTTCGAAAAAACAAGATTTCATGATACAAGATTCTTCCACATTAGTGAAGGATTTTTCCTTGAAGACGTAGTTTATAAACCAGAAATAATTCAAAATATTATTGCTCTCGAATATAAACACTCAAAATTAGATTGATGGTCAATAATTGTTAAAAGAATATTTGATCTTATAGGTTCAACATTATGAATAATCATACTTTCTCCTCTATTATTACTAATAGCAATAGCAATAAAAATAGACTCAAAAGGACCAATCATATATAAATCAAAAAGAGTATGAACAGGCTGAAAATTATTCACATTCCTTAAATTCCGTACAATGTATACACACTTAAGTGTATGATATGGTTGAGAAAAAGCTGAAGAATTATATAAAAAACTTATTAATTCTGATGCTAATAAAAGAGAATGAGTTTTACCTAAAATAGAAAATGATCCAAGAGTTACAAAACTATGAAAATTCTTACGTAAGACTTCGCTTGATGAATTACCTCAACTCTTCTCTGTTTTTATTGGTACAATGTCGCTTGTAGGACCAAGACCTCACCTTGAAAACGAGGTTGAAAAATATGAACCATGGCAAAAAAGACTACTTAGTATTAAACCATGAATTACTGGATATGCACAAGTATTCTGAAGAGATTCTCTCAGCTTTGATCAAGAAGCAAAATTAGATCTATACTATATTCAAAACCGATCTCTCCGATTAGACATCTATGTTATCATAGGAACATTTGGAGTAATCTTCAAAGGTCGTTAATCTTTAACCTAAAATATACAACATGAAAAAAACATTATTCGGTCTATTCGCTACATTATGACTTTTATGACAATGTATTGCATATACACCAGATACCGAAACAAAAGAAGAAATTTCTAATCTAAAAGTCCAAATCACAACACTAAGTGAAGACGACAATAGAACTCTTTTTGATCTTTATGAACAAGCTAGAGATATTCTTCAATACATAAAAGATGAAAAAACATCATATGTAATCACACAAATAAGAGATTATGCTTTATCAAAATACAACACAAGGAAAGACGCAGCTAAAGCAGAAAGCTTAACTTTAAAAGAATCAATGTTAAACACTTGGCAAAATTCTTGACTCAATCAAGCAGAAGAGTTTTCTGAAAATTGTTACTGACGATATAATACTCTAGATAATTTAAGCTATGCTTATGATTTTCCAACTGCTCTAACAATAGCTGTTCGATACAGAGAAAGCAGTTGTTGATATTATCTTCCAAAGAACTGAGACTGACCATTCCAAATTGTTAATAAAGACTATTGAAACTGAGAAATAACTAAAGAAATTTTTGAACAAACAATAAAAGACTTCCTTGAATTCTCATGGAATAAAATAAATCGATATAATTGAAAAAATCCAGATACACCAATTCGTCTATGATACAAATATTTCACTTATGAAGATCTTTATAAATTTGCATGACTTTACAACTGATTAAGTTGATGAACAGTTTATTGAGATATATGACCTGCAAATCCAAAATATTTTCTAGAGAAAATGCCATGAGAATATGAAAACTGAAAAAAGAATGGTTTGTTCCTACAGTTTCTAAAAGCTATTGAACGAGAAATCAAACAATAACTTGAAGTCTTAAATAAATTCCCTATACAAGAAACGAAAAAAACATCTTTTACTATATATGAAAAAATGCCTAAAAATCTTGTTATCGTAGAGTCACCTGCAAAATCACAGACAATAAAAAAGTTTTTGGGACCAGATTATGAAGTAAAAGCCTCATATTGACACACCGTAGACCTTCCTGTAAAAGAACTATGAATTGATGTTGAACATAATTTTGAACCAAAATATGTTGTTTCTCCAGACAAAAGAAAAGTATTGGCAGAATTAAAAAGACTTTCAGAATCAGCTGAAAAAACATGGATCGCAACCGATGAGGACCGTGAAGGAGAAGCTATAGGATGGCATTTAGCCAATCAACTAAAACTAGACGTTAAAACAACACCTAGAATCGTATTCCACGAAATAACAAAAACAGCAATCGACCATGCAATCCAAAATCCAAGAACTATAGATATGGCACTAGTTAATGCACAACAAGCCAGAAGAGTTCTTGATAGACTAGTATGATTTGAACTTTCACCTGTTCTACGGAAAAAAATAAAAACAGGACTTTCTGCATGAAGAGTACAATCAGTAGCTGTAAAACTAATCGTAGAAAGAGAAAGAGAAATACAAGCATTTGAGTCAGCTTCCTTTTTTAAAGTTTCCTGAGATTTTCTAAATAAAGAAAATAAAAGTTTTTCTGCTGAACTAAATAAACAACTAAAATCTGAGAATGAAACACTTAAATTCTTCGAATTATTAAAAGGTGCTGAATATGAAATAGAAGATGTCGAAGTAAAGCCTTGAAAAAAAGCTCCATCTGCACCATTTACAACATCTACACTTCAACAAGAAGCAAGTAGAAAGTTAGGATTCTCAGTATCTAGGACAATGCAAGTTGCCCAAAAGCTCTATGAAGCTGGACATATTACATATATGAGAACTGATGCTGTAAATCTTTCTGATTTTGCCATAAATGCTGCAAAAACTGAAATATGTAATGAATACTGAGAGAAATATTCTAAACCAACAAGATATACAACAAAATCTAAAGGTGCTCAAGAAGCCCATGAATGTATTAGACCTACACATATGGAAAATAAAATAGCTGGTTCTGATCCAAGCGAAAAAAAACTCTATCAACTAATATGGAAAAGAACAATAGCTTCTCAAATGGCACCAGCTGAATTAGAAAAAACAAAAGCTACTATAAAAATATCAACCACTGACAAATTTAAATTTATCGCAAACTGAGAAGTACTTAAATTTGATGGATTCCTTAAACTTTACATTGAATCAACTGATAATGAAGAAGATGAAGAAGTAAAAGGAATGCTACCAATATTAAACAAATGAGATAAAGTTTCAGATGATACTATTTATGCAACTGAAAAATTTAAACAACATCCACCAAGGTATACTGAAGCTTCTCTTGTTAAAAAACTTGAAGAGCAAGGAATCGGTAGACCATCTACTTATGCTCCAACTATTTCAACAATTCTTAAAAGAGAATATGTTGTCAAAGAAGATCGCCCTTGAAATAAAAGAAATTATATTGAACTTACCTTCAAAAAAGGAGAAATTAAAAGAGAAGAAAGAGAACAAATGACAGGTGTTGAAAAACAAAAAATGTTTCCAACCGACATTTGAATAATAGTAACAGATTTTCTTGAAAAGAATTTTTCTGACATCATGAATTATGGTTTTACTGCTGACGTAGAACAAGAATTTGATGAAATTGCAGAATGAAAAATGGAATGGGTTAAAATGATTGAAAAATTCTATGGACCTTTCCATAATCAAGTTGAAGAAACAACAGGAAAAGAAAGAGTGAATACAGAAAGAGATTTATGAGTTCATCCAAGCACAGGAAAGAAAATAATTGCAAGAATGTGAAGATATGGACCAATGATCCAGATTGGAGATCAAGATGATCAAGATAAAAAATATGCATCAATACCAACTGGGAAAACAATCGAAACAATTACACTTGAAGAAGCGCTCGCTGCTTTTGCACTTCCTAGAACAATATGAAAACGAGAAAATGAAGAAATAATTGCCTCAAATGGTAGATTTTGACCTTATATAAAATATAAGAATCTATTTGTTTCTATAAAAAAAGATTCTTGACTAGATCCACTAACAATTACACTTGAAGAAGCCATTCCACTTATTCAAGAAAAACTAGAACTTGAAAAGAATAAATATATAAAAGAATTTGAGTATGAAAAAGAAAAAATTCAAATTCTAAATGGACCATATGGACCATATATCAAATACGCTAAAAAGAACTTTAAAATTCCAAAAGGATGAAAAGATGCTACAGATTTAACTCTTGATGATTGTCTTACTCTTATTGGAATTTGAAAAAGCGAGAAGAAAACAACAAAGAAAAGAGCCTCAAGCAAAAAGAAATAAAAATTTTATTTCTTAACTTCATAACCCATGGACACAAAACAATTTGAAGGAAAAAACATTGCCATTCTTGGATTCTGATTAGAAGGTAAATCCACCTTGAATTTCCTACTCAACAATAATTTCGCCTTCAAAAAGCTGTCCGTGCTTGATATGAAAGACCAACCATGATTAGAAGGATTCTGAGTTGGAGTAGAAACAGGAGAGCACTATCTTGAACATCTCAACCAATTTGATGTAATTTTCAAATCAGCTGGAGTTCCATATTCAAACGAATTAAAACCTTTTGAAGACAGAATACTTACACAAGTACAATTTTTCTTTGATAATTATAAAGGGAAAGTAATAACAATTACAGCAAGTAAGTGAAAATCAACAATGACATCTATTGTCTACACCATCTTAAAAAATGCAGGTTTTAATACAAAACTTGTTGGTAACATATGAACTCCTGTGTTAGATGAAATAGATTTTAACGAAGAATACGACTACGTTGTTTGTGAATTATCAAGTTACATGCTTGAACGCCTAAATAAAAAAAATTACATCTCAGTTCTATGAAACATATTTCCAGAACATATGGATTGGCATGGTTGATTTGAAAATTATGTACATGCAAAACTCAATAATTTAAAATGAGCTGAATATAACTTCGTACTCCAAAAAACTGCAGAAGAATACGAATTATTTGATCAATACGACAATATCGAAACCTATTGAATATGATGAAAGACATCACGAGCAAACGGATATTTTATTCATGATAATCAAGAACTCTTTCCTACAGAAGATAAGTTATTAATATGAGAACACAATACACAAAATATATCATTAGCCATCGCCATTGCATTAAAATTAGGAGTACCTATCGACATTATTCACGAAACAGTTAAAAATTTCAGAGGACTTCCACACAGACTAGAACTCGTCTGAGAATATAATTGAATAACATTCTGTGATGACGCAATTTCTACAACGCCAGAATCAACAATGGAAGCATTAAAATCATTCTGAAAAAGAGTTTGAACAATTTTTTTATGAGGAACAAATAGATGATACGACTTTAGAAAACTCATGGAAATGGTACAAGAATACGAGATACAAAATATCGTATTTTTCCCACCATCAGGAAACATCATGGCAAAATTTCTAAACAATTTCAAAGGTAAAATCCTTTATACTGATAGAATGGAAGATGCTGTAGCATTTGCTTTTGTAAATACAGAAAAAGACAAAATTTGTCTACTATCAACAGCATCACCAAGCTATAGCGTATGGAAAAACTTTGAAGAAAAAGGAGATTTATTCAAAGCATCAATCAAAAAAATAGCTGAAGAGAATACTTTACCTAAAAAGGAAGATAATATATGACAACTACTTGAATAATAATTGCTATTCTCCTTGTTATATGCTGAATAATATGATGTGTCGCACCAGTTCTTCCATGACCACAATTAGCATATTTAGGAATCCTTGTTTTTCATTTTATGTGTGGTAGACCATTCTCCACACTTTTTCTTATTCTCTGGTTTATAATCATTGTTGCCGTTATTGTAATTGATAACTTTCTTCCTGTTCTTGCTACAAAAAAATTAGGATGAAGTAAATACTGAACTTGGTGAGCATGAATATGAACGGTAATTTGACTATTTTGATGAATCCGATGAATTATTCTTGGACCTTTTGCCTGAGCATTAATTGGTGAATTCATAAAAAGGAATTCAATTAAAAAAAGTATTAAACCTGCTCTATGAAGTTTTATTTGAATAGCAATGAGTTGAATAATAAAAATCGCTCTGTGTATAATCCTATGAGGATATATTATAACAGAAGCGATTAAAATACGATAATCTAATATCTATTTTTTCTTTAAATAATTTTTTCTTTTTCAAACTCACGGAAGACTTGGAATATACCCTTCATCAACTCATAATTTATAACACTCACCATCCTCTACTGCTGCTATAGCAGCAACAAGTTTTTCTGTTGGTATATCACGAATTTTAGTCGACAAAGGCATTCACAAATTCATTGCAACTTCTCACGCTCGACCAGGATTTGAAGCATATTTAGCATTAACCTGAGTCAAAGAAAAATGTGGTTTGTAAATTCTACTTTCACCATTTTTCCATTTCTCTATCATCCTAAATCAAGCAGCCCATCATTCATGAAATGAAGGATAAACAACATATGCTCAATCATGTTTATATTGTTTACCTGGTATTTTCAAACTTAAAGGATTCTTATTCTTAAAATCTCTTGATCTTGTCCTATATTTTTTCTCCCATTCAGTTTGTTTTAAATCATTAAAGGCTTTTTTCATATCATCCAGACTAACATTTTCAATTTGAGGATTATTTATCTTAACCAACAACAAAATATCATAATAAACTTTTTTATCTTCAGGATCACTTAAATCTATCACTTCTGGACTTTGGCTCCATTTTTCAAAAAGATCAAGAACATTCTTTGACTGATAAGATAAAACACGTTTACTTATTTCTATCTTTCAAAAAGAACTAATATTCTTTTCTAAAAAATCTTGTGTTTTTT
>CAMOEC010000045.1 GCA_946611795.1 uncultured bacterium | reverse complement strand
TATAATAATAACGTCATCAGGAAATAATAAGTAATCTTCTGATGAAACTGAAGAGATCTTTAATATCAGTCTATGTAATGAGAAATGTACTCCATTTGCTTTAATTATCTTTCGCTGAATGTGCAAATCATTCTATACTATTAATTAAGACTCTAACTTAGTTAATTAATTTCTTTGCTTTAGCAATAAAGTAGAGGAGCGATAATTAAGGTTGAAATTATCCCTGAAGTTCTTCATTTTAAGATGTTCCCTTCTGGCTTATAGTTTAAATGATTATAAGTTTAACGGATAATCAATACTATTTACCTCATTAATCTTCTTATTCTTAAGCGCTTCGTTTTAAAATAGCTTATGCATATTATTCACCAACTAATATCAACTTAATCATATTATGTAGTCTTAAGACATTAATGAGCAATACTTAGTAAATAATGTATCAGACATTTCAATTCTTCTATTGTTGGATATATCCCTAGCTTTCAGTAAGTTTGGTCCTTACTTGAATCTATATCCCACTCTATATTGAATTTAAATTCGTATAGATAAAATTTAGTTGAATTTGTTATCTCATGAATTCTTAAACTTTAGGATTGCCTAATGCATGAGATAAACAGATTTGTTAATAGCTATCTGTTCCTTCATAAGGCATCTACATAGACTTGATTTCTTACGGGAGATTGAGGTAGATTTATTTTCTATCTCTTTTTTTTAATTTTCAAAATAGTTCCTCGTTATCACAACGAAGAACTCCGTTAGCACATCCTTAATGTGATATACACATCAAGATTTGAAGATAA
This sequence comes from uncultured bacterium, assembly GCA_946611795.1. GTDB lineage: Bacteria > Patescibacteriota > Gracilibacteria > Absconditabacterales > Absconditicoccaceae > HOT-345. The sequence continues at coordinate 10,665 of CAMOEC010000045.1, read as the reverse complement.
ATACTTATACTCATCCACTATAAAATTTCCATTAAAAAAATAAAAATGCACCACTAAAAAGCTGTACACTTAAACTTTAATTTACCTGATCAAAATAAAATAGAGCAGTGTCTTGAGTTACATACATTTGACAGTTAGGTCGATAATTAGGACAAAGACTAAAATAAAACAATAAACTCAATTCAGAATTAGTATTATTAATTGATATATAAATAGAATTCACACGATTATCAATGCTAACTATCTCTTTATATTAAAGTTAACAAGCCGATTTTTACTTAAAATCAGAAAAAATAATCACTTTTAACAATTAAAATAGCATAAAGTAAAAAAACAGATCACAAACAAAAATCAACAAAGAATTTAAAAAGCATCAAAATAACAAAAAAATGCAGTCGACAACTATTATTTTAAACTAAATATAACAAGAAGTTATCACTACTAAAATCAATAAATATTTCATATATAACTAATCCTTATTATTACAATAAAGAACTCATAAAAGGGGAGTTTATTATTAAAAAAATACTAAAACAAATATTAACTACTGGATTTTTACGTTATTATTCATATATAACAGAGGAGAACCTTTTACATTACATAAAAACAATGACAGGCTTCATCCTTCGTATCATAGCAATGTCAACAATGCTACTAGATCATATTGGTTGGAATTTTATAGATAATCCTATGTTATTAACATGGCTTTGAAGAATAGCATTTCCTATTTATGCCTTCCTTATAGCAGAAAGCTTCTTCTTTGTTTTTAAAGAAAAAAGAAGATATCTTAAATATCTTTCAATGCTTATTATACTAGCCATCATTGCAGAACCATGTTATGATCTACTAGAATTTTGAAAAAATATCACAACAAATTTTATGGAATCACAAAGTGTTATCATAACCTTATTGCTATGATTTTTATGAATAACATTAACTGAAAGTTTAGTTCCTTATGGATCAAAAATAAAAATAAAGGACATTGTAGTACTCTCATGCACTTATCTTCTTATAGCATTCACAAATTATAAAATGTGAGCAAATTTCAATATGGTTTGACCATTACTTGTTATTGCATTCTATTGGTATATTAGATATGCAAGGAATACTGATAAAACAGCAAATAAACGAAGCTGGTGAAAACGTTTTCTTACACTCCTATTAATATTTGCTATCTACCTAACAATCTATTTCCGGGTAAGAAGTAATTTCTGAAGTTTATCACAATGGCTTGAACAAATTCAAAACTATTATCCATGGATCATCTGACACGTTCTAGCAGCATTAATTCTAAGCTTCTCAAACTGAAAACTATGATATCATGAAAAACGATTTAAATGGTTCTATGTATCATTCTATCCATTACACGCACTTATCATTTGAATAATCATTTCTCTGATATAAAGAAAAAACCGGTTCACACTATCTCAGCGAAAACCGGGTAAAAATGAAAAAACTAGTCATTGCCGTAATACACAGCAAAAATATAATACTAATCGAAAGAAAAATTACAAGAAATTTTTCTTTGATTTTAAAACGCAAAAACCATATAACATAAACCGAAGATAAAAAACCAAAAAACGATACTAATATGAAACAAAAAGAATTTTTATTCAGATTTTGGGGTAATGCAGACGGTGAAGAGAAATATCTAACACTAAAACTTACTCCAGCACAATGGCCTGAGACGGATTGTCCCAACGGCTATCTTTACATTCAAGGCGGTGACTTCGCTCTATTCATCAACAAGAAATACGAAGTCATCAAGAAGAAATCTTCTCTTGATTGGGAAAAGTACTTCACAATTCATGTATCAGAAGGTGGAGCACTTCAAGTCTCAAGTCAAAAGATAAGAATATTCCTCAATTTCCCTGAAGAAGTTACAGAAGGTGCTAAGATTTAGCACCTTTTTTCTAAACAATCAATTTTAGATTTAATTCTATCGAAAACATTATTCTTTTCTGAATGTCTTAAAAGAAAAGAATCATAATCATTTTGAAGTCACAACCGAAATTCAAAGTTTTTTCATTGCAATTAAAAAAACAAACAAAAACCCACCACGTTATCACAACGAAGTGGGCTCACATATGCCAAAATAATCGGAAAAAAATCTTTCTTGACTTTACTATACTCAATATACTACCTTATTTCAAGTCCCATCTTAAAAATTTTAGCATATTTTACTATTTACCTTGCTCTACCTCTTTAATATCAGCGCTTTGATCTACAGTTAAATCAAGTCCTTTAAAGAATTCTCAATCAGGTAAATATAATTTAAAATTATCAGTTCAATCCAAAATTACAGATGCATCTTTAATACTTAAATCAAGAACATGTCCTCAAGTTTTTCTATCTTTACTAACAAAGTGGAAATGCCATCATGCAGCATTTAAATCAGCCATATATGCAGGAGTAAAGAATGCAACAATAGTTCATTCAACACTATCTAATTTCTTCTCAGTTTGATCTACTCTTAATACTTCAGCTAATGGTTTATAAACTTCTTCTTGTTTTCTTTCACTTCTTATATGAATTGAATTAAATTCTCAAGAAAGAGCCACAAAATAGAATCTATTTTCTCCTAATTCAGATACTTTATCATCTAATTCTTCTTTTAGTTCTTCAATACTATCAATATCACTTAATTCATATTCTAAATCATTATCAAAGAAAGTAACATTAGCAAAAGGAATTAATTCATCATCAGAAGGAACTTCAATTTCTAATTTATCATTACCTCTATAAACAACTCAATCTAACATAATCAATTCACCATTAAGTCCATCAAAAGTACCTAATCAGATATTTCATAATTCTTTTAATTCTTTAATACTTTTAGATCCATAATAATCACCAAGTGTTAATCATTGTAATAAAGAAACCTGATTAATAGTCTCTGTGTCTTTAACATTTCAGCATCAAGAAATAACTAAAAAAGCTAAAGTCATAACAAATAAAGCTGTTAGTCTTTTCATTCTTTAAAATAAGAAAATAAAATTGAGAAGAAAATATAAATATATTGTTCTCAACCAAACTCTATAAAAATCTCTATAAAAATAAAGACTATTTACATAAAAAAGCATTATTCAAACACTTTTTAATTGATATTTCAAATTCTTTTACTATCAATACTTTAATATTTAACAGAAAAATAATAGCCACAACACAATGGAAAAGACAAATGTAATGAGAGTTATTCAACAAAAAAAGATACCATTCAAAGAGTATTATTATTGAGATACATCTGCTCAAAATTGAGTAGAAATCGCAAAAGAAATGTGAGAAGATGAAAATCTCGTCTTTAAAACATTAGTAACTGTCTGAAAATCATGAAATCATTATGTTTTTATGATACCTGTTGCAAAAGAACTTGATCTAAAAAAATGTGCAACAGTACTATGAGAAAAATACGTTGAAATGATTTTACAAAAACAACTTCTATGATTAACAGGATATGTTCATTGATGATGTTCACCAATCTGAATGAAAAAACATTTCAAAACAATTGTAGATATCTCAGCCTTAGACAACCAATCCATTATATTTAGTTGATGAAAAGTAGGATATCAAGTAGAAATAAGTATAGAAGACTTTCGCAAAATAGTAGACGCAACATTTGAGCCAATTACTAAATAACAATAATTATTATTTTATTATCAAGAGAATTGAATTGCTATCAGACAAAGAAGACGAAGGAAACAATGAAGCAGAGGAGAACTAATTATTTCACAACAAATATCACAAATATACTCCAACATTATGATTATATTCATCATCACTTTCCTTATAAGAAATCATTAGATTTTTCAGATTCTTTATTACTTGTTGATCTTTTTCTCTAATAGAAGGAAGTAATAATCATAAAACATTAGCATCTTTTCAAAGTTTATTAATAACCTCTATTACTTCATCACTAATATCAACTCTATCTCATTTACAAGTATCATATCAACTTCCTGCATGATAATCTAGCTCATATCTAAAGGTAGCTCACTTAGCATTTCTTGGAGTAAAAGCAAATAATAACTCTGAATCTTTTCCTGTATAACTATACTTAAAATTTCAATAGAGCATAGGGACAGTTCCTAATGTTTGATATTTACCTTTATCATCATAAAGTCTTACTTCAACATCATCTGATAAAATAACCGGATCTCGGTAAAAAGATAACGTATTATCTCAAGTCTTATTAGAAACACATACATTAGCATTAGACATATCAGCTCATCCTCATTGATAATTTTCACTACTCCAATCAAACTCACGCACACTCTTCGCAAAATCTAATAACGAATCATCAACTAATTCAACGATAGTAAACAAAGCTTTCTCAACTGTCTTTTTAGCAGTATACCTTTCACTTGGTAATAAAATATCTTTTGAATAACTTCAATCAGAAACTCAAATCTTTTGTGCAGACCTCATAAGCATTAATAAAACATTTCACCTCTTTTCTATTTTAAATGGATCTCAATCTTTAATAATATTAGCAGACTTTAATGCATTCAAATGAGGTTGATAATAAGGATCTCAATCTTTATTTCAGAAAATTAATCTTGAAAGAATAGTTCAAAATTCTGCCCTAAGAACAGTCTCATAAGGTTTAAAATTACTAATTCATACTCACATAATTCAAAGCTGACAAGCCTCAGTAATTCAATTACCAAACTCTCTATCTAAACTTGTTGGAACATCAGGAAAGCTACAACTTCTTGTCACATCAGGCTGAACACCTAATGCATTTTTAGCAAAATTAGAAATCATTTTAGCCATTGCAGCTCTGGTAATATTTCAATTTAAGTTAGCATCCCTAACTGATGCAGCACTTGTTAACTGATAATGTTGAGCAAATTTTAAAGCATTATCCAATTCTCTTGTCAATCAATTATTAACAATAGCAGATTGATCGCCTCAAACAAACCAATACCAACCAGAATTTAATCCTTTCGTATCAAAAACAGTAGCTCAAGTATTAGTACAATTTAAATTACTAGAATCAACCTCAACACGATAAAGATATTCAATTCACTCAGCATCTTCTAAAGAAAATTTAAAGACTAATTCTTTATCTCAACATCAATACTTATAATTATATGTTCAATTCATTAACTTAATCGTATCAACTTTTCTAAATTTTCAATTAGTGAACAGTTCAATATTAAGATTAACTCAAGCTAATTTATTTTCCCGTTGAAAAGTAATCTGATTCTTTTGTGTATCAACAGTATGTTGTAAAACTCAAAATATCACTGTAGATAGATTCTCTTGAGGTCAACAATTACGATTAAAACAAAAAATACTTCAACTATAAACAAAAGCTTCTCAATATAAGTTTCTTGGTACTAATGCAAATATTAAACCTCTATCAAATAGTTCTGTATCATAAATAAACTTCTCACCAGTCATTGGAACAATAGCAATAGAAGAAAAAGTATCAGATCAATTCTTTGCAACTTTCACTTCAACATCACTTGATCAACTTGTAGCAGTCCATGTTAATACAACAGAAGTTCAACTAATAACATAAGATGGATCTAATTTATCAACCGGAGCTGCAGATGGAAGTGGCCTACACTTTCATGAAGCTCAACCAACACTTGTTTTATACTCAAATTCTTTTCAATACGTATATTGTATTTTTTTCTTAACTTTTTCTTTTAACTTAGGGACAAATTTAAACCAAAATAATTGAATTCAACAAGGTAGATTATAAGTATATGTTCATTTTTTTATCTCTACAGTATCAACAAACCTATAATGATCTCAATCAATAGAAGAATAAATATCAAACTCATTATAATCACCAGAAAAAGCCCAATTCATAATCAAGATTCTATCTGAAGAAAGTCCTTTAGAATTAATTTTTAATGTATAATCATCCTCATTTGCAGCATTAACATCATCTATTCATAAGCCAATGGAAAAAGAAAATAGGAACAAAAGTAATCACAAAAAAATTATTTTTTTCATAATTAATGGAGAATATAAAGGCAAAATAAGATACCATGCTTTTAGAAATTTTTAAGCAATTTTCAACTTGTTATCAGAAAAAAATCACATTTGAGCAAAATCAAACATGATTTTTAAAAGCAACTATCAACTCTAATTATTCTACATTTCAAGAATCTTCAACTTGATCATCTGTACAAACGGGCTTCTGATATTCATCACAGAACATTCTAGTACAAGCAACTTCTCAATTTTCCATTTTTCAACAAGAATTACACCCATCAAAAAAATGCATACAATCATCAGCAATAATATCCTTCCAAGAATCTTGGTTATATTCAGAAGCTTTCTGATTAATAATATCTAACTTTAAATCTACATTTTCCTTATTAAATACATTACAAGAGAAACCATAATCAACTCAATCAAAACGAACTCATCACATAAACACATAAGCTCATTCAGATTCAATAACATCAGTCATATAAATATTCTCCAACTCTTCTCATAATTTAGCTCTTACAGAATCCATACAATACGTTGAATACTCTCTAACTTTTACTGTATCATAAGCAAATCGTGCTACCAAAGCTATAACGCCAATAACAACTACAGCTAAACAAGAGAGTCCTACTTTCTTTCAAGTTTTCATGAAAAAATAATAAAAAGATAAATACCAAACACTACTATAAGAAAACAAACTCAAAATAAAAGAAAAAGGCTCTGCGTTATCACAACGGAAAGCCTCATAATGGGATTTTCAAGAAAAAATACAGCACCGTGATACCGGCACACAGATAATATAATGATTCAACTCTCAAATACAAACAAATACGTTTCCTTAATTTTATTTAATTTTAAATTGATTTTTAATCAGAGATTTATATTCTCAGGACCCAGTTGAAAAAGTTATGTTGTGTAGCGAAAGCGTAAGTCCAAACAGACTTTTGCTTTTTTATTTTATTTAAAAAAAATATGTCTAGAAACAACTTACAAAGATTTGTTTATTCTTTAATCACAGTTATTATTACTGTTGCTGCCTTTATTTTATATAATTCATATGTTATAGAATGAGTAACTCGAAATGATGTTACTAATAATTGATGACTATTTATGTTCTGAAAATATCTTCCAATACGAACAGTTTATTTAATTGAATGTATATGTGCATTAATATTAGCTATTCTTTATTGACCAGTTGCTTTTAGATTAGCGAGAGGAGTATTTGATCCAAACAAGAACCATCCTATGTTATTTGAATCAGCTATTATCTGTTCAACAATTTGTTTAATGTGTCCTTCTATGAGTTTATTAGCTTCAATATTCTATTATCCATATGCTGAAGGATTTAGTATCCTTGTACTATTAGTATCTTGGTTCAAACTAATATGCATTAATTTTCCATTTGCATTCTTCTCACAGATGTTCTTTGTTCAACCATTTATGAGAAGACTTATCAATATCATCTTCAGACAAAATGTAGAAGAACGTAAAACAGTTCACAAAGAAGAAAAATGAAATACAAGACCACAATATGAAATTGATGCCATTGCAGATGTATTAAAGAGAATGGATGAACTAGAAAAAGAGTTAGCTCATGAAAAACAATTACGTAAAGCTTTTGGAGGGAATAGTTAATATTCCCTTTTTTTAAATAAATATTCAAAATAATTACTTGATTTTACCATTTTTTCAATTATTATTTAAAAACAAATTTAGAACATTTATAGAGGACAATGACTAAGTGAGATTACATCGACAGTGAATTACTATCAGATTTAGTATCAAACTCCTTAAAGAAATATCCAGAAAATATAAAACCAAACAGACTTAATTGAGATTCATGGTCATTATTAGAAATGGAATCGTGAAAAACAAAAACTTGAATTAAAAAAGAATGAAGAATCATAATAGGAGTGAATGATTCAAAAGAGCTTATTATTGAAGATTGAAGACATTTACTTGAAGCATACAGAAGAAATCATAAAAATATTCATATAACAAATATATGATTTTCCTCAGTTGAAGCCATGAATTTATTCTCTAAAAATAGTCAATAATGAAATGTTTCATTATGGATGATCAATTCTGAAAAAATATCTATACGGAACTATCAAAAATATTTCCTAAACAAGATTTTCCGATTAGAGAGAATATAACTAATCCATTAGATTATACAGATAAAATTAAAGATAATGATATTATCCTTTTAGATAATTACTTCCCTTGAGAATGATGGGAAGAACCACTATGAGCATACTTTTTAGATAAATTATTAAGGAAAAAGATTAATTGCAAAATAATTTGTATTTCTGACTATTGAAAGAGACTTATTGATCAATACGATGAACGGAAACAAGCATATAATGATTGATTAATCCTATGATTTGCACCAGACAAAAATGCTAATACTGTAAAAAAATATCTCATAAATAGTTAAAAAATTAAGGAAAATCTAAATGTCTATTGATTTTCACAGTCAAAAACCTATACTCTCATTAGTCGAAAGACAGAACATATAGTATTTAAGTATTTGATGAGCGTTGCTGGCCTCGTAGTATCTTACGAGGTCAGTTTTTTTATACAGCTATTTTAACTTGAATTTAAAAGGTTTAAATACTATAACATATATACAACCAAACAAAAATAGGAGGTTTCTATGAAAATTAAAATTCCATTCTATCTTGTCTTAGCCGACGGGAAAGTGTATGTAACTGTTGAAGTAATATGTAAAGAGCTGAAAGTAAGAGGAGGAAACATCCACTTCGTTATCAGCCAAATTGATGAGTATCGAGTCCTAGAAGAGGAGTCGACTCCAGGTTGGGAGCATTACTTCCAAGTAGCACCAGCCTACGACAACAGTATCTGTGTATACACAGATGACACATTTCACCTGTTCTACATGGGACTTCCTAAAGAGCAGTAAAGCAAACTACAGGAGATCAGATTTCTCTGACTCCTTTTTTTTAATTTGACAATAAAGGAATAATAAGCTATAATTTAACTATCTAATTAAAGTATATAAACACTATGATTAACACTCCGAACAGTAATCCAACAAGAGAAACTCTTCAAGAGAATCATTGGGGTAGAGAAAATCTATGGTCTGAAACATTTCAAGATAACTACAAACCAGATTATGATTACTCTCAATTTTTTAACGAAATTGAAAAATATTTTAAGAAAGACTTCTTCTCTTTTCTAATTTATAAAAAACCTCTTAAAAACTTAAAAAGCAATGAAGAAGAATACTTAGAAGTTATAAAACTCATAAAAGAAAATAATTACAAAATTACTATAAACTTCTTAGAAAAACTAGACAATAAAAAGAAACATCTTATCTCAGATATTTTCATCAATGCAATAGGGGAGAATAAACTCTATCGTAACTTTAATATGTGAAAATCATTATTAATCTGGATGATCTATTGGCATAATTATAGATGAGACAATCTGATTGATAACGAATGATTTAAAACATGAATTCGAAGAATAAGAGAAAACTTTCCATGATTCGATTCAAAAAAATTTATGCAAGCATACCAATTCATAAAATCTAATACAAAAAGAGAAAACTTAAACGACTTCTTTTTCAATATAGTTGCTGAATATAACTTAATAAAAAACATTGATTGAGATATTGAAAGTATCAATAAAGAAAACAAACTAAACCTCTGAGAAAACCTTTCACTATGAGTCTTTCATACTAATAGCGAGCTATGATATTGACTTGAATCTACCTACTGAGATTATTGATTAGATAAGAACTGAAAACCAACCAACATCCACCTAGAATGAGACAAACCAATGCTATGAAAAAACTGAGAAGAAATTCTTTGAGCATATGTTTTAGATCGCGAACATGAATCAATACACAAAGATGCTTCTTGAGTACAATATAACGAATATATCGATAGCCCAACATGAGTAGCATTATTTCATAAAGGACAACCTATTGCCTGTATTTGATTTTACATTTCAAACTCAAATGAATTCTTTATCAATCAGATTCAAAAAGTAGTACAATATGAATATGATAGATATGGAAGGACTATCGGGAAACATTATTCTAATGAAATAAAAAATATTGATTGGAAAAACATTCTTTATAACACAGTTCAAGAATTAGCAAAAAAATACAACATCTCAAAAATCATCATCCAATGATGAGAGAATAATAGATGGATAAATGAGACGCGAAAAGATATTGAGACACCATATTTTAAGTACTACCATGAAACAATTAGAACAATACCTGCAAATAAATGAAAAAAGCATTTATCAGTAGAGATTGCTAAAAAGATATATGATGTTTTCGCATTAGAAAAATGATTTCAATATGATGATAATGGAAATCTTGAAAAAAATATTTCTTAAACAAAAAGATTCCCATAATACAGGAAATCTTTCTAAAGGATTTGCCTTTTAGCCTTTTTTCACACATTTTCATTTTGACAGACTCTCCAATAATGCTGGATGAATATCAGTAACAACAATTTCGGCTTGGCAATCGGCACAATTCACAAAATAGCGAGTTTTGTTAGCAGGGTAGGAAGGACTTCCTAAGTTACCAGGATGAGTTGGAATCATAACAGACACTACTTTACTTTTCAAATCATCTTTACCACAAGTCCACCACTTTTTACAGTTAGGACATTGACAATCAAAACTCAATGTTTTTACATTTAATTCTTTCATAAGCGTTCTTGTTTTAAT
>CAMOEC010000044.1 GCA_946611795.1 uncultured bacterium | reverse complement strand
CAAGATTCGAAAAAAAGTCAAAGAAAGATAGATTCAACTATAATTCTAAGGCTTTTAACACTAAAAAGAAATGGACTAGGAAGAAATGAATTCCTAGTCTTTTTTAAAAAAACTAGGAGTTAAGAAAGAACTCCTAGATCTTGAAGAAAATATCCTACAAATTCTATGATTTTACAAACCAAAAGAATAAGCAAACAAATAAGAACAATGAACAACATACCGAGAAGAGAGAGAAGAAAGTTATGATAATATTCACGAAGCTTTGGATGATCATCAAGCTTAAATCTAAACCAAGATTTCTTTGGAGTAGCCTCTAGAACTTCTAAAGCATCCACACCTCTCTGAGACTGTTCTTTCTGAAGTTGTTCTCTTCTTCTTTGTTCATGTTTCCTGCGCCTCTCATGAAGCATTTGTAATCGTTTTTTTGATCTTCCCATAGTATATAATTTTTGTTTATGCGACTTAACTATAACAATTTTAGATAAAAAAATAAAGCACATTTTAACAAAAAAGCTAATAGTAAATACCTATTAGCTTAAATGCATAAAGAGAATGACTCTAAAGAATACAAAACACTAGTAAGAACAAGCGTAATGAATCTTTTTTCTCCGAGACATTTCATAGATCATCAAACGAACCTTCTGCTCAAAAGAAATCAGAGACCTCTTCTTTCTTTTTAAATACTTTAACTTCTTTTTAATCTTTTTCATTGTATTTGTTTTTTGTTTAACGAAGTTACTATAATCATTTTCTTACAAAAAAGAAAGGAAAATAATACTATTGAAAAATCAATAGAGATAACTACGAAAATAATAAACAATATTTAAATACTATTAATGTTATACAATGATGCTTGATAAGAAAAAGTTAGAAAAACGATATAATGAATGAAGATATCACGATATTAACAGAGTAGTAATGACAGATACTAAAGAACTATGTGAAACAGACCCCAAACTCATTAAAGCAATTTCAAACTCTATCTATCATACACAAATAATCTATGAAGAAGACAATTTAGACGTTCAACCTAAAAGTTGAAAATCAAACATCATCTTTTCTCCTGATAGAACATTTCAAGCAGCAAAAAAATACAGATGAAAGAAAACTGCAGTGCTAGATTTTGCTAATTCTCATTCACCATGAGGAGCACCTTTTTCATCATCAGCTCAAGAAGAATCATTGTGTAGAACCTCAACTCTTTTCCCATGTATATCAACTGATGAAACGCGAGAAAAATACTATAACTACCATATTGAAAAATATGATAGAGGAGAATTAGATGTTTATTGAAATGATGATATGATCTATATCCCAGATGTCGTAGTTTTTAAATCAGATTCCGATATTCCAGATCTTATTCCAGAATCAGAACGATTTAATGTAGATATTATCCTAGCTTGTGCACCAGAATTATTTAAAATAATAAGCTATGATGAAAAAAGCTATAAACAAATTATGAGACAAAGAATAAAAAGAATACTCGATATAGCTTATATGAATAATATAGAATGTTTAATCCTTTGAGCATTCTGATGCTGAGCCTTTAGAAATCCACCTGAAATAATAGCACAGCTATTCAAAGAAGAATTAGCAAACTATGATTTTGAAAACATAGAATTTGCAATCTATACTAACCACTTCTGACCAAAAGATAATTACAGTATCTTTAAAGAGATTTTCACTGGTGAAGGAAGAAAAGATATTTATAACCTAGAAAGATTTAAAGAAGCTCAAAGTAAAAGTTATAAAACAGCACTAGAAGAAATCAAAAACTGAAGAAAAGAAACTCACTGGATGTGGTATATGTTTCCTCAAATAGAAGGATTAGGACAATCAACATTATCCAAAAAATATGCCATTACTTCATTAGAAGAAGCTAAAGCATACTTAGAAGATGATGAACTAAGAGACCACTTAATAGAAATGTCTTTAGCATTACTAGATCTAAAAGAAAACATCTCAGAGGACATCTTTTGAATAATAGATGCAATGAAGTTGCAATCTTGTATGACATTATTTGCACAAGCAGAACCAGATAATGATATTTTTACAAGTGTATTAAATAAATTCTATAACTGAGAATTTGATTTAAAAACACTAAGTATATTAGGAGTCTTAGGAGAAGAACTTCATGCTAAAATAGAAAAAAGAAAATATTCTTGAAAAGAAATCTGAAAAGATTCAGAAGAATATAAACAACTTAAAGAAAAGAGAGACAATTTCATAAAGAAAATAAAAATGTAATAGAAATAAATTTTAACAGCTATAAAATATGGAAAAAAAATTACTAAAATACTTTAACTTCTATAGAGAAAAACTCTTACCAGTAATAAGATCAAATACCTCTGTTACACAAAAAGATTACTGATATCACTGATTATTAACTCATACTGAATCAGTAGTTTTTCGCTGAATATATTATGCACTTTCATTAAATAAAAATCCTTATCCTGTAATCTTTGCATGTGCATGACATGATTTAGCAAGAGAAGAAGATTGAGATGATCTATATCACTGACCAAATGCAGTACCTATTATAACAGAGATTATGGAAAAATTTAATGATATTCTCACAACAGAAGAAAAAGAAATGGTTAAATATGCAATAAAAAATCACACAATAGGAACAATAGCACCAGATTATGTTTCAGCATGTCTACGAGATGCTGATAGAACACGCCTATCACGAGAATGCTGATATAAAGAAAAATTTTTTAATACTGAAATCTGAAAAAAAATTGCATCATGAAGTTCAGAGGATTTCTTAAAATTTCAAAACACTATACTTTTGAAAAAAACAGAATAGCTAACAATAAAAAGTGATTAAAAAAAGAATAAAAACTATTTATTTCAAATATAAGTAGATTTATCAAAAGCTAATATTCAAAAGAAAATTGGTCAAAAGAAAAATAATCATAACATAAACCATTTAGTTTTTCAAAAAGCTAATGTTAATCCATAAAGCATTATAGCATAAATAGCCACAGCTAATATTCCAACAAAATTAATAATCCAATATAATATTTCAGAAAGACCTCAATTAAGCGTAAATATTGATATCGCTAATAGAAAAGCTAATCAATAAGAAATAACAGGAAGAGATAACAATATCCAAAACCAAGGATTAACTCTTTTAGAAATCTTAAATAAAACATAAATATGCCAAGCAGGAATCAAAGCCTCCCATCATTTTCTTCAAGCTTTAAGAAAAATTCTCCATAAGCAAATAATAGCCCAAAGAAAAAAGAGAACACTAATCCAAAATTCTAATGGTGTCTGATTATAAATTTCCTGAAAAATTTCTAACATGATAATAATAAGTCTAAAACATTATAAACATCAACTCTCTAAATAACTAATTTTCTTATTATCACAATCTATTTCCATTTTAATTCATAATGGAAGAGTTAATATTGGATCAGTATGACCAAAATCCATATTAGTAATAAGAGGCAAATAAGATAATTATTAATTAACAAATATCAAGATATTATAAAAAATAAAACAAAAAAACTGACATTAAAAAAATAGGGGTAAGTTTGCAAAAAAATGAATTCATCACTATAATATTTAAGGAATTAGTTAAATTAAAATAAATTATGGAAACAACAAAAAAAGAAACATTATTAAAAGTATTAGAAAGCTTAGTTCCTTACTGGGCTCAAGCAGAATGATTTTTAATGATTGTTAAAAATAATGAAGATGATAGTATAAATAACGCAATATATGATATGATTACAAAAGAAATAAAGGGAATAAAGGACAAATCAAAAATGGAAAACATAAAAGATACTTTAAAGAAAATTAGAGGAAAAGAAGAAGCTTATAATGAAGGATATAAAGACTTAGATAATTTAATTAATAATCTATAATACTTTAATGGAAGATTTAGAGTCGAGGATAGATACGAATAAAAGAAATTGAATGGAACCTAAAGAGGTTATGGATTTTTTAAAAAGCGATAAAAACGTAAAAGAACTAGGTGAAAAACTAGAAAAATCATGGAATATGAATGCATTTGATCGTAACAAAAACCAGAAATTTTTTGATGCTGTTAATAACGCGACTCTAAATAACACAGAATTCCAAAATAAGATAAAAGAAAAAATTAAATCAAAAAAATGATTAAACGATCAGGAAGTATTTATGCTATATCTACAAAGCATCATTGAAAATAATTCATTGTTATGAATAAAATCAGCACCAATAATCATCAAAAAAGAATGAGATATATATACAAGATACGGATGACAAGCATTACTAAACTATATACGCACAAAATACAATAATCAAAGTTATGAATTCTGGAAATGATGGCCAAATTTAATAAACAGTGCTTGAAATGACCCAAAGAAAAACCCAAGTATAATAGAAACACAAAAAAGAAATGTAGCACTACCAAAAAATATAGATTTTTGAGTATTTTGAGAATCTAATACATTTTCACCAAAAGAGTTCTGAAAACTAGACGACTGGGCTAAAAGTAGCTTTTCACAAGAATACGAAAAAGAAAAAAAAGCATCACAAAAAAGGAACTCAGAAAAATGAGATTTAATGAACGATTATGTAAAATTCGATTTATATAATTTTGCATGGCAAAAATATAATCAACTTGTAGAAGAAAAACACAATTGAATAATATGAAAAATATACTGAAATGAGGCAACATACAAAGCACAAAAAAAATTAGCAGAACAATACTATCAAGAAATAGACGAGGTAAACGAACAATATCCAGACATAAATAAGATAATGGATAGCTTAAAAAAATATTGAAATGATTTAGAAGCCTCAAGAAAAAAATATTTAAAAAACACAAAAGAAGAAGTTGCTCAAAAAAAATACGAGGAATATTGAGAGGAACTAAATAAAAGAGCCGATGAATTATGAATAAAAGAAATACAATCATCATTTTCAAAAGAATTAACAAGTGAAAGTGATGCAAAAAAATACTGTGAAAACATGAATAAATTATTTGAATTCCAATCAGAACAAGAAAGCATTAAAAATAAATACTGAAACATAATAGATAATTATGAAAAATATATGACTGAAAAATGAAATATAGTAAAAAAATACGGAATTTCAGAAATAAAATCACGAGTAAATAAATATTCAGAATACAACGAAAAAATCAAAAACATAAAGAACAATAATTTTAATATCAAAAAATATGAAACATACATTCAAGAAATAAACGAAGCAGATATCAAGCATCACACTGAAAATCTAAACGCATTACAAAACTGTTTAAATTTCAAAGACACAAATAGCAATTTTCCAATTCCATCAATCAAAAACAACTACGAGCAACAACTTAAAGAACAAGAAGCAATTAACAGAAGACGAGAAAACCTAAAAAACAAAAGTACATTTCTATATCA
Organism: uncultured bacterium; assembly: GCA_946611795.1. Taxonomy (GTDB): domain Bacteria; phylum Patescibacteriota; class Gracilibacteria; order Absconditabacterales; family Absconditicoccaceae; genus HOT-345. The sequence continues at coordinate 29,242 of CAMOEC010000044.1, read as the reverse complement.
ACTATGTCATATATGAGCACGTTGAATCAATGCATTAGTTCAAAGTACATGGTGAACATGAGTAAAATTATGAGCAACAATATCAAAGCTATGGCATGATGATGACGAAATGGTAGCAGTATTAGAAAGATCATGAAATTGGACTCCAAACATTATATGAATATCAGAAAAGCAGTCAGAAGCAGTATACAAAGATTGAGAAATAAATTTCAATTGGGATAACTGACCATGAGTAATTGCAGAATCAATCGTTAATATGATTACATTAATAGCTTGATGATGAGCTATAGCAAAATGAATAGCAAAATGATGAACAAAACTAGGAATAAATTTATGAGCAAGATGAATGAATGTTATATGAAAAGTATGATTATTTAAGTCATGATTTATACAACAAATATGAAATTCATTTCAAGAATGATTCAATCATGGAATGAACTGAAATCAAGCATTAGTATACTGAATGTTAAGCGCATGAATACAATGATGACTAGAATTAGTTAGCCCTAATGAATTTTTATTATGATCATGAAGTAAATTAGCAAAAGCGTATGTTAAAGAAATTCTAAAGGCATGATCCAAGCAAAACTTAAAAGAAATAGGAAAACTATTTCTAAAGAACGTTTGATCAGAAATAGTTGAAGAAAACATCCAAGAATCAATCCAATTAGCAGCATGAAACCTAATAAACGATCGGGCAAACGATAGATACCAATTACCAAAAAATAGCAAACTAGAAGCAGACTGGAATGTTAACAATTTTTATGCAACAGCAATTGTAACAACATTAACAACATGAATAACAGCATGATGATGATTTGCAATGCAAACACCTTGATTATGAAATCAAGAGAATAGAGTAAAACTATTAGAATGAATAAAAACAAATCCAAAATTACAAGCAGATGTAATGAATGTTTTAGATAATGCAATAACATGAAAAGTTAAGATACCAAATATAGATATACAAAAGTTAAAAAATCTAAAAAATGAATTAAGTTGAAAGGTTAACACATCAGAATGAGAAATAAAAATCCCAGCTGCAAAATTAGAAGCTCCAAATGAAAAATTTGCAGAAACCGATGAAAGTTTTAGAGAAATAGTGACAAAAAACCAAGAAAAAATAAAAGAATTAAACGAAATACAAGATATAGATGAATTCATAAGACAATCATTTGAATTCATTAAATGAGAAATGTGAATTGACGATGATTGATTAAGTATAAGAATTATAGGTAAATCTGATGTAGATAATAAAGAAAATAACCAATATTCAGTTGAAGAAAATCAGATAACAATATCTAGAGATTGGGCATGACACACATTAAAACATATTGAATGAAAATGAAATAAAGCTGAAATTTTTTGATGTATAGTACATGAACTAAATCATTATCTTCAAACTAAAGAAATAATATTATCAAATGAATGATTTAGAGATGCATGTTTAATTATATTAGATTGATGAACTCCTAAAATTTCAAGTAAAATTCAAAATGAAAGTACATGAGAGATTGAAGAAATAACAAAAGACATGCCAGAACCAATGAAAAACATGGTTTTAAACACATACATGAAATATAATAATAATTTTGATAACGAACAATATTTAAAAAAAGCAAAAGTATATGAAGAAAGTTATAATAATTACATAGAACCAATTAAAGATAATAATAATGTAGTTATAAACTATAATGAATATAAATGACAGCCTGTAGAAGAAGAATCATTCAGAAGATGAGATTTAGTAGTAGAAGAATACAAAAAAATAATAGAAACTAATAGATGAAATGAATCATTAGAAACAAAAAATCAAATCCAAGAATTCATAAATTGAAAATGTGAATCACCAATAGAATGAGTTGATAAGATTATTCCTTTTGAAAAGTTAAAAAATATGTTAATAGAATCTGCACAAAAAAATAATTTAAAAGATGTAGCAGAAAACATTAAAAACTGAAATTACGAAGATCCTAGAATATATGGACTCCCAAAATATAAAGAATTATTAGAAAAATGATTTATACTACCATCAGACATAAGACCATATTATAAAAGTACAAAATGACTACCAGAACACCATCTATGAATAGATTATCAAGTAAAAGCAGGAACTGAAGTAAAAGCAAGTTACGATTGAGTCGTTATTAAATCACACCTCGATTGATGATTATGACATAAAGTCATTATAGAACATACTACAGAAGGTTGAAAAAAGTTTTATTCATTATATGGTCATTTATGAAAAGATAACTTAATTCCAGAATGAACACCAGTTACAAAATGAACAGTAATTTGAAAAGTATGAGAATCATTTACAGAAGATAATTGAAAATGGCCATCACATTTACACTTTCAAATAATGGAGAATGAAGATTCACCAAGATGACATGCAAGTACAGAATGAGTTTGAAATTATAATGTATTAGAAGCATTTTGAATAAACTATTTTAATTGAAAATCTCATAAATTTGAAGTAACAGATAAACAAGCAACTGATAATAGCCAATATATGGATAAATTGATAAATGAAATTAATGAATGAAATAAAAAAGAAAAATTTAATGAGTTAAAAAACAGAATAAATACATTATACTGAAAAGATCTAAACTTAACAAACGAACAACTATCATCAATACTAGATGCACATAAACAAGATGGTAAATTATGAGAACTAAAAATGAACGAGCTAAGAAATAAAAATACAATATTAGCAGAAACAATCAAAGATAAAGATGTAAGGAGATTCTTATTAGAAGCTGGATTCTGTGGCAAAACTGAAGGAATAATGGAAAACATTGAATTATTAAAAACAAATGCTGAGCGTTTAGAAGAGCTTTGAATTGAGGTTGATCCAATGAATACTGATGAAATAAATAACATGGAAATAGATTTAAAAAAGATTGAGAAATTAAAGAACATATGAATTAAATTTAACGAATTATTTCAATATGAAATAGAAGAAATATTAAAGATTGAAATCGATTATGAAAAACTTGAGTATATGATAAATTTATGAATGGAAATAAAAACAGATCAAATAAAAGAATTAAATGATTGGGAAATAGATAAAGAAACACTATTAAGGATGAAAAACATATGAATATTAAATTGTTTTAATAGAGAAAAAATTAATAAATCAAATATAGAAGTATTTGAAAAACTAAAAAACATATGAGTAGAAATTACATACGACGACGGGAACCCATTATTAAATTTGATTTATCAATTTAAAAACTTGTGACTAGAAGATAGAGACTTTCAATTTATAAAAGAAAACAATTTAACAAACTATACTGAAATATGGTTTGCATTAAGCATGAAAGATAATATGAACAAAGAAACAATAAAAGAATATACAAAAAGAAAAGAAATATATCTAGAAAAAAATAGGACAATAACGGGAAAAAAATATTTAGAATTATTCTGATGAAGCTGAAAATACTGAAAAACTGAGATAAATCAAATGTCTATTTGACTTTGTTATGCATATACATGATTTGAAATACTAAAAAAAACAAATAGTTTCGACGCAATAGTTCAAACTAATTTAAAAGAAAGCTCAGATTGAATATGATGGGAAGTTAGAATACCTTTATGTGACAAAAATTGAGAATGGATAAAAATTAGTAAAGACGAAATTGATTATAAATTTGAAAGAAAAAATGAAAACTGAGAAATAAGTATAGTCAGTATTAATTCAGAATCAGAATCTATATGATTCAAAATATTAGAATTAGCATTTATAAAAAAATGTATAATAGATTCTATAGATTGGCAAGATGAATGGAAATGCAACATGAAAGGTATAGATTATAATGCTATAAAAAAAGCTCAAACAGAATACAAAAATACTGGTAAAATATCATATAATGATGATTTGGTAAAATTTGTTGAATCATGATCAACACGAGAATTTGTCAAAAAAATGTTTAATCCAAAATGAAATAAATATTTTATATGATGAACACAAAATCCTAGATTAGGGGTAAGCGAACAAGCAAAAGATGCTGCATTTGAAAATTTTAATAAATGAGGTATCTTGATAGAAATTTCAATTCAGCATGATAATATAAATGATTTTACAGAAAATAATTTGAATGATGAGTGCGAACTTATCTGAGAAGGTGAAGATTATAGCGTATTAGTACATGATGTCAAAATTATTGATAAAGCACAATATAATTTAGAATGTGAATATAAACTTACGAGTGATTGATTGGAAAAAATAGAAGAAAACAGAAAAAATAATAAAATTGTTCCAGATCTTGTAATAGATGAAAATTGAAAAACAATTTGTCAAATTTTCAAAAATCACGCATATTCCATAGAAAAATGTTACATTGATAAAAATACTTGAGAAAAAAGAGTGTGGGTCATAAATCCACGACATACATGATTAAAATTCGATATAAGTTTAGAAGAAGCGAAATCAATATTCTCATGGAATGTTTTCTGAACAGATATTGACGCGATGTTTAGAGATAAATAAATAATGAAAAAATATTAATGATTAACAAAGACAATAATCCACATTAAATTAAATATTCAAACGAATAAGTAACTATATTAATCGTAATATCAAACAAAAAAATCTGCTATAGATAAATAGCAGATTAGTTTAAGGATAATAGAATAGATTATCTATATATCACTAAGGCATCCATAGAATCATTTCAGGTCAAGAAATTACTGCAACATAATAACCTTAGTTTTGCCACAGTAAGAAACCCTGATAGATTGAGCAAAAGGATGTTTTCTCAGAAATGCTTGAGCAACTCTCTGAAACTGACGCACGGAAGTAATCTTTCGACTACCCATCACATACTTACGATTTTTCTTTGTAGTTTTTTTCATAAATTATTACTTTATGTTTAGCAATAATGAATATAAGGATTTAGTAATGTAATTTAAAGAGATAATAAAAAAGATTAAGATAAATAAGTGAATCAAAATATTTTCTTACTTTTTTTGCTTTAAAAACTTGAATAATAACCAAATAATAATAAATATAAATTAAACATTTATTTTAATACAAAGAAAATGGATAATAACATATATAAAGAGACATCATACCCAATATCAATGCTAGTCTGAAATATTCAAAACTGAACAATAGCATTACCTGATCTACAAAGACCTTATGTATGGGAAAGAACACGTGTAAGGAATTTTTTTGATAGTCTTTATAAATGATATCCAACAGGACTTATCATACTCCTAGAAAATGATACAGAAGCAGGAGTAAAAGCCATTTGATGATGAAATCTTGAAAAAACTCCAAATCTATCAGTAATAGACTGACAGCAAAGGCTAACATCACTATTCGCCACTATAACAGGAAATCCTATAATTAATTCAAAATTAAAAGAAGAAAGAATAATAATATCATTTAACCCGATTACAGAAAGCTTTGAAGTAGCAGACGCCTCAACTAAATCCTGAGACTGGATATATGATATTAAAGAAGTTATAAAATGAGAAAACTTACTAAGTCTTACAAACGAATATATTTCAAATTATAAAAGAAGAGCAGAAGAACAATGAATTCCTGAAGAAGAAAGAATTCCAGATAATGAGATTATGAGAAGAATACAAAAAGTTAATAACATAAGTTCAATTAAAATACAAGCTATTGAGATTCTAAAAGATACTAATTTAGAAGTAGTATCAGATATCTTCTTAAGAATAAATAGTTGATGAATAAAACTAAACAATTCTGATTTCATACTTACCCTAATGTCAGTATATTGGGAGGCATGAAGAAAAATCGTAGAAGATTTCTCAATACGAACAAAAGCACAAAATGATATTATACGGCTATCAGCTTCAGATATTATTAGAGTGCTATTATGAGTATGATTTAAAAGAGCAAGACTAGATCAAATATACAAATTTTTAAGAGGTAATTACGAATCATTCACAAAATTAGAATGAGTAATAACAAACGTAACAAACACCCATTACTGGGAAGATTATTTAACAATATTAAAAGATGCATGATTTATAAATCCTGATTTAATATCACAATGATCATTAGCAATAGCATGTTATATTTTCTACCTAATAGGATTAAAGGAATATTGATTGTCATTTACAGAATTAGCTCCAGTTATTAAGAGATATTATGTAGCCATGTTCTTAACATGAAAATATGTTAATTCTATGGAAACTGCATTGGAAAAAGATCTTAATACAATCAAAGATATAAAAACTAAAGAAGATTATATAGCATTCTTAGATAACGAGATAGCAATTAACTTAACACCAGACACATGGAACATTAAATTCAGAGACGAAATCAAAACATCATCACCAAGAGCGCCACTAGCAATAGCATTTAATGCCGCACAAATATATTTCCATAAACCAGTATTATTCAGATCAATTCCTGTTAGCAAATATTTTGTTGACTCAAAAGAAAAGAGTGAAATAGACTCACATCATATTTTCCCTAAACAATACTTAATTGATACATTCTGAGCAGATGAAATGAAAAAGAATGATATCAATCAAATTGCAAATAAAGTATGGACATATAACTCAGATAACAAATTTATTTCAAAGAAAGCACCAAAAGAATATTACGAAGAGTACACTAAATGATGAACAATTAATCGAAATCAAAATTTATTAGATAACTGTATACCACTAAATTTTGCAGACCTAGAATATGAACAATTCCTAGAAGCAAGAAGAGATCTAATGTTAAAATTAATTAAAGAATACTATGAAGATATAGCAAACTTAAATAAACCAATTAAAGATATAGATTATTTACCAATAATAAAAGAAGGAGAATCTAGAACTGTAGAATTTAAGTCATCACTAAGATGGGACTATTATCAAAACAAAGATAATCCTAATCTAAAGTTCCAAGTAATTAAGACAATAGCCGCATTCTTAAATACAGATTGATGAATACTTTTTGTATGAGTAAAAGACGATTGAGAAATCTTATGAGAAGAAAATGATATAAACTGTTACTGAGATAAATCATGGGATTCATTACTTAAAGATATAGATAACATAACAACAACATATTTTTCAAACTCAAGAGCATTTATTAAAGTAGAAAGAGTAGTAATAGAAGGGAAAGAAATAATGGTATTTACAGTAGATAAATCAAACGAACCTGTTTACTTTCAATATAACTGAAAGAAAGAATTTTACGTAAGAAATGCTGCATCATCAATGTGATTAGATGTTGAAGATGCTACAAAATATACAGCAGCACACTTTAGACACTAGAAAATTAAAAAGGAATATGAACATAATAAAAGTTATACATTTAGAAAAGCCAAACAAAAATTCAGTAGAAGAATACATAGAAAAATGGAATAAGTTAGAGAATTATGTTATGCAAGAGAAAGCACTAGATAAACTATTCTTTGAGCTTTGTCCAAGCAACAAAAAAATAGAAGACATACTAATAAAATGTAGTACTCTAAATGATTTTTATTCAACAAACATTTTTTCTATATATTCTATTGCAAAACATATACAAAAATTAGACATAGACGGAAAACTAAAAAAATGAGACAAAAATATAGTTAATGAGATAGCAAAAGTAAGCATTAACTGAAAAGAAAAGAATTTTTACTCATTCGCAAGTAAATATTGCTCACATCATAAGCCGCTAGAATATCCAATATATGATAATTACATAGGGAAATGTTTAATGTATTTCAAAAAAGAAGATAAATTTGAAAATTTTCATAAAGAAGATCTTAAAAACTACGGAAAATTTACAAATATTCTTAATAAATTTAGAAGCTTTTATTGATTAGAAAAATATAGCTTAAAAGAAATAGATAGATATTTATGGCAATTATGAAAAGAAGTCTTTCCAAAAACATATTACTAAACAACAGAAAAACATTGGCTCATTATAAGTTTTCTAATTGAAAAAATAGGTAATATTCATATTAATTAAAAGTAAATTTATGGGAGAAATCATTAATATGACAAAATACCAATCAAAGTATTATGCAAATTTTTTAACTCTACGCCAGCCAAATCATTGAGTTCAAAAGTTATGAAGCTCATTATTGAATGCTACTATTGACTTAAATCCCCATCAAATTGATTGAGCATTATTTTTTTTCGATAATCCACTAAATAAATGAGTTATGCTAGCAGATGAAGTTTGACTTTGAAAAACAATAGAAGCCTGATTAGTTCTTTGCCAATTACGAAGTGAAAGGAAAAGAAAGATATTATTGGTCGTTCCTGCATCTTTAAGAAAACAGTGGGTTGCAGAACTTCAAGAAAAATTTCATCTACCTGCTAAAATATTAGACTGACCATTATATAGAAAATTAAAAGATAAATGAATTGAAAATCCATTTAATCAAGATGCTATTTTAGTTACTTCATATTCCTTTGCAGCATCTGAAAATAATGAGAAATTCGACATTTGAGATGAAATAGAATCCATCAATTGGGATCTAATTGTTTTCGATGAAGCTCATAAACTAAGAAATGTTTACAGAGACCTTGATAGTGACTTAGATGAATTCGTCGGTAAAATAGAAGATAAAGAAGAAGTAGAGAAGAAAAGGACAACATCAAAAAAGTTATTTGATAGATTTGAAGAAAATAAAAAATTATTACTTACAGCAACACCATTACAAAATTCATTATTAGAATTATTCTGACTTTTAAACTTTCTTGATCCATATAGCTTTGCTGATTTATGATCTTTTAAAGATCAATATAATCCCAAAGCAATGTGACAAAAAGAATTTACTGATTTAAGAAGCAGAATTCAGCCTTACTTTCATAGAACATTAAGAAAGCAAATAGCAAGTGATATAAAATATACAGCAAGAAAATCAATAACTCAAGAATATGAACGATCGGAAGAAGAGGCTACGTTTTATGACAAAGTTACTGAATTTTTGAGAACAAGTAGCCTATTCCAAAATAAAGCATGACAGACAAATTATTTAGTAGTACTAATATATTGGAAACTATTAGCTTCTTCAGTACCTGCTGTATTATGAACTCTTAAATGACTCAAAAATAGGATCATAAAAGAACTTAATGAAATAAAAAATCAAAAAAGAGCAGAAGAGAAAGAAGAAATTACTGATGATACGGATTTTTTAAATCTATATGAAGAAAAAGCTGAAGACAAATATACATCACTTGATAATACAATAGATGAACAAATTGATGAGGAGACTGAAAAAGATCTTGAGTTTCAATTAACACAAATTGATGAAATTATTGCAATGTGAGAAAACATTGAACATGATAACAAAGCTGAAGCTCTCTTAAAAGCCATTAACACCGCATATGAAGAACTTCAAAAACTATGAGCAAGACAAAAAGTTTTAATATTTACAGAATCTAGAAGAACCCAGGATTATTTATTCAAATATCTTGAAAATAATTGATTTGCCTGAAAAATAGTTTGTTTCAACTGAGACAATAATTCTCCTATGGTCAGGAAAATATACAGTAACTGGAAAGCTAAATATGAACACACAGATTATTTTTCATGATCGTTAAGTTCTGATACAAGAGCTGCAATTGTCGATTATTTCAAATCAGATGCTGAGATAATGATTGCTACTGAAAGTGCTGCTGAATGAGTAAACTTGCAATTTTGTAGCCTTGTAATAAATTATGATTTACCATGGAATCCACAAAGAGTAGAACAGAGAATATGAAGATGTCACAGATATGGACAGGAATTTGATGTAATAGTAATGAATGTAATCAATACCGCAAACAGGGCAGACCAGAGAGTATTTGAACTCTTAACGGAAAAATTTTCTTTATTCCAATGACTATTTGGAGCCAGTGATACTATTTTATGAGCATTGGAATCATGAATAGATATTGAAAAAAGTATCTTAGAAATTTATCAGACTTGTAGAACTAAAGAAGAAATAGATAAAGCTTTTGATAAGTTACAAGCCGATATGGCAGAGACTGTTAATTCTAAGATGGAAGAAACTAAAGCAAAAGTTATAGATAGTTTTGATGAAGATGTTGCCAGAAGATTAAAAGATAAGAAAGAGAATGCTGAAATAATTCTATGAGTTATGAAAGAAAGATTGATAAACTTAGTTAAGATTGAATGTGAGTGAGAGTATAAAGATATTTGAAGCAACGCCATAGAACTATTACATTCTCCAGAAAGATGAATTGAAACATGAGTATATAGCTTCGACACAAAGAAACACCCAGGATACTTATTATGAACAAGCGATTGATTGTGATTGTACTGTATAAATGAAGCTATTGATAGAGAACTTGAAGATGGATGAATTGAATTTAATCTATCGAAGCACAAGACAAAGATTAGTATCCTTGAAAAACTTAAATGAAAATCAGGATGTTTAAAAGTTTCAAAACTGACTATTGATGCTTATGCTACTGAAGATTATTTAATCAACAGTTGATTTATAGATTGAGGAGATGAGCTAGACGAAGAAACAATAGAGAAAATGCTCAACTTGTGATGAACATATTTCAATACAACAGTATCAGATAGCGAGAAAGAAAAGTTAAAAGCAATTGAAGAAAAGTTGTTGTGAGCGACCAAAAATGATTCAAGAGAAGCTAATCAAGAATACTTTGAAACTGAGATGAATAAGTTAGACCATTGGTCAGAAGACTTGAAAGTAAGTTTGGAAAGAGATAGAAAAAAAATAAAACAAGAAATAGCTGAGTTGAAAAAGGAATACAGAATGGCACAACAGCTTGAAGAAAAGGTTGCCATTCAAAGAAAGATTAAAAATCTGGAACAGAAGGAAGCCAAAATAAGGAGAGAGATAAACGACTTAGAAGACCAGATAGATGAGAAGAAAGAATTGTTAATTGATGAGATTGAAAAGAGATTGGATGCTCAATCTCATGTAAAAGGATTATTCACAATCAGACGAAAGATAATTTAATTCATAAGCAAAACTAATTATGGCAGGTACAAAGCTAGAGCTAACTCGACCAGGTAAGAACAAAGCATTTGAATTAGAGCCAAGGATATTAATTGAGAAACCTGAGCTTAGTTATGGAGACCCTAACACAGAGAATATGCTCATTCACTGAGATAATCTTTTAGCATTAAAAGCTCTTGAACAGAATTATACTTGAAAAATTAAATGTATCTATATTGATCCTCCTTTTAATACATGAGCAGCTTTTGAATATTATGATGATTGAATTGAACATACAATTCGATTAAATCTAATGTATCAAAGAATGAAAATATTATGGAACTTATTGAAAGAAGATTGATGAATCATTTTTGTTGAATTAGATGATGTAGAAGTTCATTACTGTAAAGTAATAATGGATGAAATTTTTAGAAGAGATAATTTTATTTGTTCAATTGCTATTAAATCATCAACACCAAGTTGATTAAAAACGGCTCATAAAAATAAGACCATCATAAAACAAAAAGATTTCATATTGGTATACAAAAAATGAGGTACTCTTAATTTAAATCCTCAATACTCAATTTCTAATAAACGAGACTCCCACTACAATTATTATCTAAATAAAGAAACTCTCCAACTTAGTTCATTAAAGGATATAATTATATCAAAATGAATTTTTGATAAAAATATAAAGCCCGATGATTATGATACACAAGATCCAAAATTTAAAGCATTTTACATGGAAAATTCAGACTCTATTTTTCAAACAGGTAAATCAATGCCTGAAGATGCAAGGGCTGAAAGTTTAAAGCCTGAGAATAAAGACAAAGTAGTCCCATATGGGAATGGACAATTTGCTTATAATTGAAGAAGATTATCTCCATTATCATCATCAATTAATGAAGTTGTATCAAGAACTGAAATATCTCAAGAAATATCAAAATTAGTCTGTGATTTTTGGGATGATGTTGATTTTAATAATACACAAAATGAATGATGAATTAACTTCCCAGCTAGTAAAAAGCCAGAAATATTATTAATGAGAATTCTCAGGTTGGCTACCAATCCTTGAGATTTAGTTCTGGATTCATTTTTATGAAGTTGAACAACTGCTGCAGTAGCTCATAAAATGTGAAGGAAGTGGATTTGAATTGAATTGTGAGATCATGCATACTCTCACTGTAAAGTAAGACTTGATAATGTTATAGATGGGGAACAGGGAGGAATATCTCCAGCTTTAAGACGAGAATGATGAGGATGATATAAGTTTTATGAACTATGACCATCAGTTTTGCTCCAAGATAAATATTGAAATTATATTATAAACCCAAATTTCAATTCTTCAGAACTTGTCCAAGCTATTTGCAAGATTGAAAACTTTACATACAAAGCGTATGAAGATAGCATAAAACATGGATATAGTACAGAAAAAGATTTCATCCATGTTACTACAAGACATATAACTCAAGAAATCATAAAAGATATTCAAGAAACATCATTAAAGAATTGAGAAACTATGCTTATTGTAGCAAAGACATTTGAAAGTAATCTTGATTTACCAGATAATATTCAGATAAAGAAAATACCAACAGAGATTCTTGATAAATGTGAATACAATAAAGATAATTATTCATTACCTATCACAAAAGAAGAAATAGATGAAGAATAAATTTAATTTTAAATAATATTTACATGTCCTGAACAAAATTAGAACTAACATGGCCAGGTAAAAACAAAGCATTTGAGCTTGAGCCAAGAATCTTAATAGAAAAACCTGAGCTTAGTTATGGAGATCCAAATACGGAGAACATGCTCATTCATTGAGATAATCTTTTAGCATTAAAAGCTCTTGAACAACAATATAATGGGAAAATCAAATGTATTTACATTGATCCACCTTATAATACATGATCTGCATTTGAGTATTATGACGATTGACTTGAACACACTGAATGGCTTAATTTAATGTATCGTAGATTAATTATATTAAAAAATCTTTTAAGTGACGACGGAGTTATTTTTGTTCAATTAGATGATAATGAACAATCATATCTAAAAATTATCATGGATGAAATTTTTTGAAGAAATAATTATCTTAATACAATTTCCATAAAAACAAAATCTAGTTCCTGAGCTAGTGGAGGATGAGAAGATAAAAAACTCAAAAAGAATGTTGAATTTCTCACAGTCTATCGTAAAAGCGAAAATTTTGACAGATTTGAAGATCAATACCAAGATATTCCAATTAAAAAATATTTAGAAGAACTTTCCGAAGAGTGAAAAAATTTTGCTTATACATCAGTATTAGTGAATGAATGAAACAGAGAATTTTTCTGAGAGACATCAGATTGAAGATGAGAGCCTATTAAAATATTTAAACATACTAATTATCAGATAAAATCAATTTCTCAGATTTCTAAAGAAGAATGAATTAGTATTCCAGAAGTTATCGAAAAATATTTTTCCAAAGTGTATACTCTTGAAAATGCTCAAACGTCAATTAGAGATAGAGTATTGAAAGCAACAGATGAAAATGATACTTTCTATACTATTGAATATTTCCCAGTATCATGAAAAAATAAAAATCAATTAACAACTGTTTGATTTATGTGAAAAACTAAACGTCTTGTAAGTTACCTAAGAAACACATGTATTGAAGAAAAATGAAAAATTTATAAAAGAATTAAAATTTGAACTCTATGGTCTGATTTAAGTTGGAGTAGTGTATCACTTGAAGGATGAACAAGTTTCCCTAACTGAAAGAAACCTGAATTATTAATAAAAAGAGTTTTAGATATGTGTACTCATGAAAATGAATATGTATTAGATTCATTTTTATGAAGTTGAACAACTGCTGCGGTAGCTCATAAAATGAAGAGAAAATACATATGAATAGAATTATGAGATCATGCTTATACTCATTGTAAGGTAAGACTTGATAAGGTAATAGATTGAGAACAGTGATGAATTTCAAAAATCATAAACCGGCAATGATGAGGATGATATAAATTCTATGAATTATGACCATCAGTTTTGCTCCAAGATAAATACTGAAATTACATCATTAATCCTAACTTTAATTCATCAGAACTTGTCCAAGCTATTTGTAAAATTGAAAACTTCACATATAAAGCTTTTGAAGATAATATTAAACATGGATATAGTACAGAAAAAGATTTTATTCACGTAACTACAAGGCATATCACTCAAGAGATAGTTAAAGACATTCAAGAGACATCTCTTAAAAGCTGAGAGACCATGCTTATTGTAGCAAAAACATTTGAAAGTAACCTTGATTTACCAGATAATATTCAGATAAAGAAAATACCAACTGAAATTCTTGACAAATGCGAGTATAATAAGGATAATTATTCATTGCCTATATCTGAAGAAGCCATAAAAGATGAGGACTAATCCATAAAAATACTTTTAAACCATAAACATATCACCATGGCCCAAACACCAGAACAACTTAAAAACTATATTAAAGCAAGACTTTCTTTACGTAATCCTCAAGCAGATAGCTTGGATCGTTTACATTACATACTTGAAGAATTTGAAGATATGGAAAATATTCCATCAGATCAATTGCTTCAAAAGATCCAAACGATTGCTTCATGATTTACATGATATGATTTTGACTTTCCTTCTATGTGTTTTGCTTTAGCAACATGAGTTTGAAAAACAAGATTAATGTGAGCCATTATCTACTATCTTCATAAAGTAAAATGAATCCGTAATTTCTTTGTAGTAGCTCCTAATCTTACAATATATAATAAATTAAGAGAAGATTTTACATATTGAAGTAGAAAATATGTTTTCAAATGATTAAGTGATGTTGATTGAACTAATCCAATTATTATTGATTGAGATAACTATACAGGAGTAAATCAATCGCTAAAACAATGATTATTTTCTTTTGATAAGAATTTTACCATCAATATTTTTAATATTTCAAAATTCAACAGTAAAAAAGATACAGCCAAGATGAAAAGCTTCTCTGAATATATTTGAGAAAGTTACTATGAATATCTCCAGAACTTGAAAGATTTAGTAGTCCTTATGGATGAAAGTCATAGATATAGAGCAGATAGCTCCATGCAAGCTATTAATGAATTAAAACCAATTCTTTGATTTGAATTTACTGCAACTCCTTATACAGTAAAATGAAATAAAAAGTCTGATTTTTCAAATGTTTTATATAGATACAATTTAGCAAACGCTATCCAAGATTGATATGTAAAAACTCCATGGGTTGCTACAAGAGAAAATGTTGATATTGATAAAATATCAAAAGAGGAGTTAGATTTCCTAAAAATTACGGATTGAATTATGATTCATGAAAGAACAAAGACAGAATTACAATTATTTGCAGACAATAACAATATGCCATATGTTAAACCTTTTATGATGATCTCAGCAATGGATCAGAAACATGCGGATCAAATAGAAGAGCTTATAAAAACAAGAGTTCTTAACTGAAAATATAAGGATAAAATTGTAAAGATATATTCATGATTATGAGCGGATGAAGAAGAAAATATTCAAAAACTATTAGAAGTAGAAAAAGCAGATAATCCTGTTGAAATAGTAATACAAGTCATGATGTTGAAAGAATGATGGGATGTTAATAATCTTTATACAATTGTTCCATTAAGAGCTAGCGCTTCTGAAATATTAACAGAACAAACAATCTGAAGATGATTAAGATTACCTTATTGAGAAAGAGTTTGAGATATATCTGTTGATAGATTAACCATAGTAGCTCATGATAAATATCAAGAAGTTATTAATGCCGCAAGCAAACCAGACTCATTAGTAAAAAATGTTATCAATTTGGATACTAATAGCGAAATAACAAAGAAATTAGATATTATAAAATCAAAACCAAAATACATTAATTGAAAAAACAATGTAAAAACGAGCGATGTAACAAAAGATTTCATAAATAATAACGTATTAACTGAGCAGGAAGCCGTTGATGCAAATAACATCATTAATGCAACTATTGTGAAAATCATCCAAAATGAACAGAATACCGATTTACCAAATGCAAAAGAAAGGATTTTTAACGAAGCATTTAATATAATAAATACTTCAGAAGATATTCAAACAAAATTAGTTTTCGGAAAGCTCTCTGAAGAACAAAAAAAGAAGTTAGTTGAATGAAGAACATTTGAATTAATGAGAGATCTCTCAAAATACGAAATATTAATTCCAAGAGTTACTTTTTTTCGTCCAGATCCAGATCCAAAGTTTAACACAAATTTTAAAATTAATACAAATTTCTTAGCTTGGCTTAGTTCTCAAGAAAGTACAATTAGACTTCAGAACTTAACTAATTCTGATATCGAAAGAATAAAAATGACTCAACAAATAAATTTTAAATGAGATGTTAGAGATTATTTAGTAACACTTATGATGAACATTCCAGAACTAGATTATGATAAATATTCTGAATGGATGTACAGTATGGCTAATGATTTATACGAAGAACTTAAAAGGACACTAGGAGAGAAAACAGATGATGAATATAAATTACACGTTCATATATTCAAAGATTACATTACATGAGAAATTAAAAAACAATTATTATCAAAAGATTGTTATTCAATCACCATAAAAGAGTGAGAAGTACGTGTAAATAAATGAATATATAAATTAACTACCAATACTTATTCATATAGTCCATGATGTTCATTTCATTATACAGACACAAACTTCAATAAACCAAATATAAAACAATATGTTTTTTACTGATTTAATAAATCACCAGAAGAATACGTTAAATTTGATTCAGACACAGAAAGAAAAGTTGCAGTAATATGTGAAAACGATCCTATTGTATTAAAACGAATAAAACCAAAAGATTTTTGAATCGATTATTATTTTGATAACATTCGTAGAACATATATACCAGATTTTATCGTAGAAACAAATAAATTTTATTATATTGTTGAATCAAAAAACGCAAACAAAATTGCTGACCCAGAAGTTATTGCAAAAAAACAATTTGCATTAGAGTGGTGTAAAGCCGTAAGTGAAAAAACTGAATGAAAAGATTGGAAATATGTAATGGTCGCTGACACAAACATAAAAGAAAACTATACATTTGATTATATGACTTCTTTACAAGCTTAATTTTATAAATGAAAAAAATATTTGTAAGTAATAAAAATAAAATTGAGCACTATAGGAGGAAAAGATATCTTCATAATCAAAAAAGGGCAAAAATTAGAGAGAAAAATTGGAGGATTAGACAAAATGAAATATTGCAAAAAGAAAATGAATTTAATAGAAAGAATAAGAATACAAGACGATTCTCCGATCAATTAGAAGATAGAAAAGAGAATATAATAACAATAGATTGTCCTAAATATTATTCATTTATTAATAATACTGACGAATTTATTGCGCATTTAAATCAAGCAAGTGATATTTGAAAGAAATGAAAATGTATTGATTTTAATTTAAGAGATATTGAAGAATTAACTTTTGATTCATTGTGCTTGTTATTAGCATTTACAAAAGATAGAAAAATATTTCCAAAATGAGTTAAATGAAATTTTCCAAAAAATTATAAGATAAAAGAATACATTAGATCTTCATGATTCTTATTTGATAATAAAAAGAAAGAATGATGAATGTTTAATTATAAAAAATTAGCTACAGATAAGAAACTTTCTTTAGAATTATCAGAAAAAATTATCAAGAAAATACAAGAATATACATTTTTATGAAAAAAAGAACCAGTACAGAAAGCTAAAGTACATCCTTTTATGGTTGAAGCAATGAAAAATACTGACGATCATGCATGAGAGTGATGCAATTGGCGGGGGTTTTATCAAAAATGAGAAAATAGAATTACAAAAGTATGTTTTTTAGATTTATGAGAATGAATACTAAATACAATGTATAGCAAATTTGAACAATTATTTTGATTTAACCCATTTGATATACTTTGAGGTCTATTTAAATGAAAATTCGATAAAGTTAATAAAAGAACAAAAACTAAAGAAGAAAAAAGATGAACATGACTACCTAAAATATATAATTTCCTCACATGAGATCATATCCAAAATGCATTTGCAATAACAAATAATGTAAAATATGATGTAAAAAATAATCACTTTTATCGCTTAAAATTTGATTTTCATTGAACATTTTATTATCGAGAAATAGTACCTTAAAATATTGATATAGATCTCTTAAACAATATAATCAACATGTTTATATAGATATAACAAATTTCTTATATGAAAGAAAAGACTATTAATGTAGCAACAGATTTTACAGAATTTCCTTGAGCAAGATATAGGACAGATTGAGATCATTCATGACAAGAATTTTTTGAAGATTATTTAGATAAAACTGATGATTATCAAAAAATAATTGTAAATCTTGATTGAACATATTGATATCCATCATCTTTTTTATCTGAAGCTTTTTGAAATTTTTATAAAAAGTATTGAGATGAATGATGGAATAAGTTAGAACTACACTCTGATGAAGATCCTTCACTTATTGATTTTATAAAACATTTAATTAAGAAGGATGAAAAATAAAATTCGGTTAGTTGTATCTTTTATAACTTGAATACTTGTAACAACAATTGTGTTTTTGCTAATAAAATGATGTATTGAGTTAAAAATATCAATATGAGAAATAATAAATTCCCTATTTTGAGCACTTATTACATTATCAATTTTTTATGCATGAAATAAACTTGACAAGAAAAAGGATAATAAAGCTCACTTATTAGAAGAAGTATCAATGATAGAAGATTCTTTAAAAACAATAGAAGAATCCGTCTTACATGAATATGAATTTAAAAAAACATGAACAAAAATTAAAATTATATTACAAGCTAGAATAAAATATATAGCAAATAAATTTGAATATGTTTGTAATGAAATACAAGATGAAAAAACAAAAAAAGAATGGAATATTTTTCGTGAAGCTATAACAGATAGATTTTGATATGAAAAATTCATTATAGATGATGATTATGTAAGTTTGTTTATAAAAAATTATAATATTTTATTAACAAAAGTTACAGAAATAAAAAAGAAAATTATCAATTCTTAATATATTTTCATAAACCTGAATCTTTATAATAAGATTAAAATACTAATACAATACAACATCGTAAACTTTAATTCAAGCATCATCACAAAGATATTTAATGTGACGATATCATAATTCTTCTGCAAATGCTGCATAAAGATACATAAAGATATCATGTTGTATCTTAGATAATCTTCACCAACTTCATGGAAATAATGACATACATTTATTTTCATCTAATTTTAAATCAGGTTTCTTTTCCTTAATAGCTTCAATTAATTTAGGGAAATCTTCTTTATGAATAGAGAAAGCTAGTTCATCATCATGAGATTGATAATCATTTATCATTGTTCAATATTCTGATCAATCAACACGTATATCTCCGTTCTCTAAGAAATCAATGCTTGTATCATTAGCATATTTAGGATCATCTCTTTTATAAATTAGTACCATATTTATAATATGTTAAAATATAAAGTTAAGAATTCTGTTTTTGTCTTTCTAATACACCATTTCTTGCATTATCATATTCACTCATTCAAATCTCACGTCAAAAAGAATAATTATACTCAAAACAGTAATTAGCAATTTCATCTGCAGTTTTTCAAGAGAAATCTACAAATGAGTTATTATATGCATCAAAGCATTCTGCTTTATGCTTATTTTTCTCCGTTATTTTATTAGGAAATTTATAATAAACTCAATCATCTTCCCAATAGATTATTTCATTATCGTCATAGTCTGGTAAGAATATATTTTCAGATGTAGTCATGGTATTTTTATAAATAAATAATCTAAAATTTATATAATATTATTTTGATTCTTTTTAATCTAATTCCTTAAATTCATCCTCACTTAATAACCTATAATCCTCAGTTCATAATTCTCTTAATACATATCAATCTTTTAAATATAGAGGAGTCTTACGAATCGTTTGAGCTACTATACCTCATAATTTATCTACATTAATAACATGAGCAATTTGAATTCCATAAGGCTCTTTTAATTCAACTTCAAATTTATCTCAAATTTCCATTTCTTTAACTTGCTTTAATTCATATTCTTTAGTTATTTTTATAGTTTTCATTGGTTCTAATCATTTAAATTTTAAAACATCATTAATAAAATCTGGTCATTTTTTCATAAGGTTATCTGCTAATAAAATAATCTGATTCCTAGATAAGTTATCAGCTCGAGAATATCGATAAGCCCTATTTTTTCTAATATCAGTTCACATGTAAAATCAATAATATTCTACAACTTCATCTATTGTTAACTTATCATATCAGAAATGTTCTAGAATCTCATTTAATTTTCGATCATCACATTTTTGCTTTATAGCTGATTCAATTATTTCTTTTCTTCTTTTTCATTCAAATTGATTCAGCCATAGATCATAACATTCTTGTTTCCATTTAACAAACCTCTTCATCCTTTCTGAATACACCATATTTTTTAAATTACAAGATAAATAAGTCAGAAAATAATTATTCTTCCTCTAATAAACAAAAAATACACTTAGCCAAATCTGTATTAGATTCTCAAATGTATTCAGTATTTATAGTACTTACCTATAATATAGAAATGTAATAAGCGGTGAAGTTATCAAACTCTTCCGATCGCCCTTTAGCATTTTTTTATAGTGGTTTGCAAGTAGGTATAAATCCATCCACATTCTTAAATCCGATATAATTATATTAAGCAACTACTTAAATTCAAGAGAAAAACAAGCACCAAAAAAACCTTGTAAATACAGCACAAATACATGTAGTATAAATATACAAAAGCGCACACAAACAACATTTAACAGCAAAACAAACACAAATGACAAAATGATTTATATTCCATCCAGGAGAACATATAGCAGAAGAATTACAAGAAAGATGACGAAGTCAAAAATTTTTAGCAAAATTAATTCACAAAACACCACAAGAAGTAAACCATATCATCACATGAAAAAGAAACATTAATGCTGATTGGGCATATAGATTATCTGCTGCATTTTGAACTTCAGCTCAATTATGGATGAAATTACAATCAAAATATGATCTAGTAAAGATAGAAGAAAAAGATTGAGGAAAAGAATTATATAATAAAATAAAACTCTCAGTAGATAAACAACTACAAACAGCATAACAAAACTAAGAAAACCAAAACACCTATTTATTTTATCATAAATAATGGTTCATAGTGAATGCATAATAATTAAACCAACTAAATATAGCTATTTTAATGATATGCCTGTTTTTGAAATTCTTAAAAGAATAAGAAAGATTCCGATAGTAGAACCAACTGAGCAATGATTATATAAAGGATGAGGATACATCTATAGTGATAAAATAGATGAATTTGTAGAGTCTATATATCATTTAGGTTTAACCGATAAACTTACATGAATTTTCCCTAAATATGAATTTGATAAATATCATAAAAAATGAATTGATGCTTTATCAATATACGAAATTCTTGTGATATTATCTGCAAATGTTACCATAGAAAAGTTTTGTGATTGAAATATATTATGACATGTACAAAATTGAGATTTTAAAAATCGAGTAATAAAACTAAAAATATTATCACGTCTAATTACAAAAGAAAATATAAGCACTCCCAAATGAGCTAAATTAATATATTGATTAACTAAAGACATTAGAAGATTTAAGCCACTATTCTCATGTAATTATACCTATGCTAAAACAATGCCAGATATCCCTCATTTTTATATTGTTATAGAAAAACTAAACGATAAGAACCTACTAGTATTATTTGATAGATTCAAAAAATATCTAACCTACTTCTGAAAAACTTTTTCTCGAAATAATGAGTCATGCAAAATACTAGAACATAACAATTACTATTATCGAATACACAAAGAACTTCTCTATAGGATTCCTTCTAACCTCAAAACATTTGAAGAAGACATGAAAAACACAGAACTTGATACCTACTTCTGATCATTAGAAGAAATAACAAAGAACCGAAAAACAACTATCAATAAAATAAAGAAATGAGAACAATTAACTCCTATCAAACATAATCGAAGTTGAACAATCTATGAAGACTGAGACATTGAACGTCATAACTGAGACAAACGAACTAATTATTAAACCAATATTAACTTATTTTCTCATAATACAATAACACAGTAAGCTACAACTTATACAAGTTTATTTGTATAACAATTCATACAATACACATAATGAATAAAAATATACCATTTCTCAAGTTTCAAAAAAATCACTGTTTAACAAAACCTGGTAATGAAACTGTTTCGTATTAATTTTCCCATGACACAAAAATACTTGTCACCTAGAAAACGATGCAAGCAAATCCTCAGCATCGTTATATTGCGTATTGTTCTCTCTCTAAATATAAATCTTTAGCTAAATCAACTTCTTCCTTAGGTATATTGAAAATAGGATCTTGATTTTCTGAATCCTGAAAAAAGTCTTTAATATCCATTTGCACTCTTGACATTACGTCAACTTCTTGTTTCAAATTTTGCCATTCAATATAATTATGAGTAAGACTAACTAAATGTCGTTGATCATATTGATTAAATCTAGCATATATCAAATCTAGAGTCTCTTTTTCAACCTCAGATAAACGATCAAAATCATTTATTGGTTTTATAACTCTTAAGTCATATCCATCATTTGTGAATGGTAATTCCAATCATTCAGCTAATTGTTCTGGCTCCTTTATAATATTAAGAGTAAGTGAAGCAACAGGTCATTTATCCATAGCATAATACGAATCATCAGTAATCAACCTTCAATATTTTTTTATATGTAATTTATCTGCAAAAAATATAAGCTTTATTATCTTAAGATAATCCATTTGACCTTCTTTCTGTAAAAGGTAAGCTATAACTTGTACAATTTTATTAGTATGATTATTCATCCAATACAATATATAATGGATAAAAATATACTTAATACATATATTTATATAACAAAAAGTCAAATTAAGAAACTTAATCAGATAGGACAAAAAAACCAAATTAAAAAATCAATAAATTATTCAATATTACAAAATAGTAGTCTAAAAACTACCATTTCAGTATGTTCCATTTTGGAACATACTGAATTAACAGTTATGAACCAATCTTTCATAAGCATTAAATATAAAAATAAAAAATACATACAAAGCCACACAAAAAAGCCATCTTATAATCATAATTTTTTCATCTTCTTTTCTTGATAACTAATCTTCTATAAGATTCTTTCTTCCTCTCTATTCTTTCTTCATAACTAAGTATCACTTTCCTACTTATAATAAATAACAAATAAAGCAAAACTAAATAATATAACAATAAACAATTCAAATAAGTATCAAATAACAGAAAAATTAATCTTTTTCAGACTTTTCATTTTTCATAATCTCTTTAACTTCATCTTCATCTAAACCAGTAGCATCAACAATATCTTCTAATTTCCATCATTGTTGTATCATCATCCTAGCTAATTCTTCCATTATAAATAACTACAATATAAATAAATTATTGGATATTTAACTTCTTACGTATTCTATACTTTATTTCTTCTTTACTCGCATTCTTTAAGAAATTAAACCTTTCATCTCCAGATTTATAATCTCTTGTTTTTCATTCTACATCATATCTAGTTCAAGTATCTTTATGTATTCCATATCTATCAAATCAAAAACGATCATATTTCTCTCAAGTATCTTTATGTATTCACCTTCTATCAAATCATCTCCAATCATATCATCAAACCATATGATAACAAAAAAGACATAAAAAAGCTATATAATACTATCTAATCATTCTTATGAGGTAATCTAAAACAGATAATATGCATTATTCCCATAAAAATTCCTAAAGCAATAATAACTACTAATGATAATTTCATAAAAGAGCTATTATTAACATACCATCAATATCCTCATAAACAAGCAGCTCAAAGAAAAGCTATCCATGTAATTAACCACATAGCCCTTCAATAAGCTCTTCTTTTTTCCTCATCTACAAACCTCTCAAGTTGTCTATGATATCTTCTTAAAAACTCTATATAAAATTCTGTTCATCAGAACCATTTATTTCCTTGCTCAACAAAATAAGGACATTTTTCAAATAAGAATCTTCTTTTCTTAGCAATATTAGGCATAGTATGACAATCATTTACATTATCACAAATATCAGCTAACTTAATAGCCCAAGCATTTCTATCACAAGCTCATTCTAATCTTTTCATCATATCTTTCCATCTTTGAAAAGAATCTTTTGTAGACATATCATGAGTAGCTAAATCAACTAATCTAACAACTTCATTAGAATATCTCCTTGAAGTAAGTTCAGAAAAAGAAGTATCTCAATCCTCAACAATATCATGTAATAATCAAGCTAATTGAACTGTTTCATCAAATCAATTTTTCTTTAAAAGATCTCTTACATGAAATGAATGAAGATAACATGGAACATCTTTAGTTCATTTTCTAAATCATTGAATTCTTTCTTTTACTAATTCCTCAGTTTCCTCAATCGTAGGAATATGATCCGCCTTAACATCATCTTCTCCCTTTTCTTCAACCTCACCCAAACCTCTTTCATCAATAATTTTAATTCCTTCATCTGAGCAAAACCAATAAATCTGACGATAGGCAATATCTACACTAAAATTTCAAACCAATGCCATTAATATCTTTTTAGTTAATTCATTATATTCATTCCATTCTTCTCACCATAATTCCTTACATTTTTCTTCATCTTCAACATAATCTTGATACTTTTCTTTAGCTGCATTAACAAACTTCTCAAAATCATTTCTTCATATTCCAAAACTTAAAGAATCTGATCCTCAACATCCATTAAGGATATCTTCTCATTTTTCTTCTCATTCTATAGCTATTTTAGCATTACTAGCAAAAATTCTTGTTACATTCAATCTCTTTGGATCATGAGTTTCATATAAGGTAATCATAAGAGGGTAGTAGTGAGGATAAAACAAAAATAATACTATGATTATAAATTAATTTTTCAATAAGTGTTTTTCTTGAAATAACAAAAAAGATAATTAACTTAAATCTACCCAAAAAAATAAAAATATGAATAAAGAATACAGGTTAAAAGTTAAACGCAGTAACTACTGCCAAAGAGCCAAAAAGCTCCACCAAGATCTTGATTGTGAAGCGGTATTGGTAATCCGTGTTAATGACTCAAAGAAAACCAGACGTTCTAGAAAGACGTTTGCAGTACTCTGTAGCTCATTTGAAATCATCGAAACTCAATCTTCAGGTAAATGGAATATCCGTTTCCTGATCGAACCGGCACTTGATGGTGTCACAATAGAGGCATCAAATGGTTTCTATCTTGAAAGCATCAAAAGACTTAAAGCAGAAAAGAAAAAAACTGCCTAAATCGTATCATTACAAGAGGAAAGAATACTTCCTCTTGTTTTTTAAATAAAAGATTTGAAAAAAAGACAAAATTGTTTAATATAATAAACAGAAAAGTATTTATTTGTTTAATTAAATGAACAATATGCAACAATTTCTCAGAGATTCAATTAAAACATTAATTGTTGAGCGGCAAAACAAAGAACTTCCATCACTATATTTTAGAGATGATTCAAACATCAACTTAAATAATATGTATAACGTCTTGGCAATAATCTGACCAAGACGTGCATGAAAAACATCATTTATGTATCAATTAATCCACCAACTTATAAATAATTGAATTCCAAAAAATGATATACTATTTATAGACTTTGAAAATTATAGATTACTAGAGTTACAAACAAAAGATGTTTGAGAATTATTAACTATATTCTACGAATTATACGGACATTATCCAAAATATATCTTTTTCGATGAAATACAAAAACTTGAAAATCGATGAAATGTTATAAGAACATTTCATGATGACTGATATAATATCATCATTTCCTGAAGTTCATCTAAACTATTAATGAACGAAATAAATACCGAATTAAGATGAAGATATACACAAAAACTTATGTTACCTTTTTCATTTAAAGAAATTGTAGCACAAAATAATATCGAAACTAAAAATATCGAGCATAACATTTCACAAAGAAGTAAAATAATTAATCTATTCGACAAATATATCGAATTTTGAGGATTCCCATTGGTTGTAAAAGAAGAAGATGAAGAGAAAAAGAGAGAACTTCTTGAATGATACTATGAAACAATATTTTATAGAGATATATTAGAAAGACACAATATTCAAGACAAAAAGGCCATGGAATACCTCATGAAATATTCATTAAATATGTATAGTTCAATACTATCTATAACAAAATTCGAACAATATCTAAAAACACAGTGAATCAATATATCAAAAGCAACACTATTAAAATACGAGGATTACTTAAAGGAAGCTTTTTTCAAAATCACATGTCAAAAACTAACACGAGCTCCTAAATGAGAAATAATCAACCCAAACAAAAACTATCTTATAGATCCATGATTCATAAAACTATGAAACAATTACTCAAAAAATGAATGAAAAATATTGGAAAACATCGTTGCCATAGAACTTTTTAGAAACAGCAAAAATTTCTACTATATCGAAGATAAAAAAGAATGTGATTTTGTTATAAAAGATAAGATAAATAGTAACTTTCTATCAGCCATACAAGTAACACGAACTCTAGACATTCATAACGAAAAAAGAGAAATCGAGTGATTAGAAATAGCTTTAGAAAAGTGCAAATTGAAAGAATGATTTATTCTAACATATAATGAATTCGACGAGATAGAAAAAGATTGAAAAAAAATCCACGTTATGCCAGTATGGAAACGAATACTTTTATAAAAACATATCACGCAATAACTAATATTTTTCAAGAAATGAATAAATATTTACAAAAAGATTCTCAAACAAAATATCGCCAATATCTTCGAATTTTGATTAAGAAGTTTCAGACATAACTAATAAAAAATAATTACTTACACAAATCTAATAGAGCTTGAGTAGGATAATAATTAATAAAATTTCATTCATTCTTTGTCTGTAACAATCAAATCTCCTTTAATCATAAGAGATCTGTTTTTGCAGTATTCTGTGATACTTTATATTGATTTTGATACACACTATTATTTGTATATTTTTTAGGATTTTCAATAAAGTAAGTAATTACAGATAATTGTCTCTCATTCAATAAGACACCATATAAAGAAGAAATTTTTACCTGTAATGAGCCATTTTCTTCTTTTTGTTTTAGAATAAACTCTTTATACTCTTTAAATGCTTGCTGAGTTTTCTGAGCAATATAAACAAGAAAAAATGTTAAATCATATCATTCTTGAGAAGAATATATATAAGCATCTCAATATTGTTTTCTAGAATTTTTAATAGCTCTAGATATTGGAATATAAGTAAAATCCTTATATCATTTTTTATTTAAATATCGATAAAAGATAGCTCTAGCAATTCTTCAATTTCAATCACAGAAAGGGTGAAGATATCCTATCCAAAAATGCAAAATTATAGCTTTTATAAAAGGATGAATAAAAGTCCCATCTTTATCATTTGCAAAGTCAATTAAATCATCTAATTCTTTTAACATTTCTGCCTCTTTTGGTGGTATATGGTATATCTCTCAGCTGGCAGCATTCATTACAACAATATTATCTTCATCAGTTCTAAATCTTCAGCTTTTCCATTCATCATCAAGCGTATTTCTAGTTACTATATCTTGTATATCCAATAATACATCTTTAGATAAAGCAGCATTATTAATCTCATTTGTTATAAACAACATTGCCTGATAATTATTTACAACCATTATCTCATGTTTATTCTTAGGTTGCCATTTTCTCATTATTATCTCTTTTGCCTCATTAACAGAAATTTGAGCTCATTCTATTTGAGAAGACGATATCGCCTCTTCTAATATTCATTCATGAGAAAAATAATTCTTCTCACTCTTAGTAAAATTAATATCTGACTGTGCTTCTATTCACTTACGATCCAAATCAGATAATAATTTCTGAACAAAAGGAGGTACATTCATTCTGAAATATCCTCAACTTGAACTTTTAACAAGAGTGAGATTTCACCTCATTCTTAAAAAATGAACAGTAAAATACAATTCTTCAGGAGAATTAAATTCAGATGGAATTTCCATATATTTTAATTTTTCTCGAGGATAATATTCATCATCAAGATATTTACCTAAATTACACCTTCTGTATAATTCATCAGTATTTTTTTCTAAATATTTCTTCCTTTCATCTGATATAACTGATAAATCAGGTAATTTTATATTATACATAACGAAGAATATACCAAATAAACTAAATAAAATATAGAATCTTTAAAACTATAATCAATAGAAAAAAATTGACGATGAATTGACGATAGATACAATAACAGCAATTTATAACTAGAATCTCTGTTCTTAATCAATTATTGTAAGCAATATAGGGTAATAAAGAAGATTAAAGACTTTTAGAATAACATTATAATTAGATTTTTTTCATAATTTTCTTAATACAACTTGTAAAACATCATCTTTTTATTTATTATAACCATACATAAATAAACAAAATCAATAATCAAAAACAAATACTTAATATTATGAAATCAAAAACAATTTATGAGGGCAGTATTGTTCTAGGAATAATAATGCTCGTTGCGGCCCATTTTATGGGACTATGTATTAATGGTCTATGTTCTGAGGATTGGCTTATCAAAAACCTGATCTTTGGAATGGTTGTAGAATGTTTTTCCTTCTACTATCTTACAAAGTTCATCAAAGCTGGAGGAGTGACGCTTTACCAAAGAACAAGGAATCCAAACGCTCTGATAGAATATTACATGAGAATTCGAGGCGTATCGTTTTCGCTACTGATCTATGCCATAGCGATACTCATTCGTCCAATATCATTGAATTCAGATTCTAAAAATGGAATCTTTGTTATATCAATCATCATTGGAATATTCTCACTCACTATCTTTACCTCAGCCACAAAGAATATCAACAGAATTCGGAACCGAAGATAGAAAAAGAACTAAAAGATCTAATGGTATACTGTTAGATCTTTTATTATTAAAAAAATAATATAAAAAAAATAAACTAAGAATCTTACCAGTTCTCAACTAGTACAAAAAAAGTATAAAAAAATTTGCAAAATAATTTTTTTTGGAATATAATAATAACGTCATCAGGAAATAATAAGTAATCTTCTGATGAAACTGAAGAGATCTTTAATATCAGTCTATGTAATGAGAAATGTACTCCATTTGCTTTAATTATCTTTCGCTGAATGTGCAAATCATTCTATACTAT
>CAMOEC010000043.1 GCA_946611795.1 uncultured bacterium | reverse complement strand
TCTAATAATAAATTATCTCAAATCGGTGAGGGTGGGATTCGAACCCACGGTACGTTTCCGTACGACTCGTTAGCAGTGAGTTGATTTCAGCCTCTCATCCACCTCACCAAAAAATAAGATAATTGACAAGTATATACTTAAATAGAATTGAATTTCAAGATAAAAAAACTACATTCTCCACTAGTTTTAAAACTAAAAAATAAAAATGGCAGACATGGCATCAATATCAACCTGAATCGATGATTTTGGTCCAGTGAGAGAAGACAGTAACAAAGTTACTGAAGAAGATGTACAACGTGTACAAGCTCAAAGTAAACAAGCAAAACAAGTTGCACAACAAATAAAAAAAGACAAAGCAATAAACAATCAACTTGCAAAATTTCTTTGAATACTAATGCAAAAAATTGAAAATGAAGAGCTAATAAAAGCTATAGTTTCTACATTTTTTAAAACCACAGATCAAAGGAATCAAATAACATACTTAAGAAAAGATATCAACACTTATGTTGTTATTGGATTTTTTGTACCATTTTTCCTTAAAGAAGCAGAAGATTTAAAAATTATGCCATTTTATGATAAATTAGGAGTAAAAACAGCATGAGCTTCACTAGAAAAATATATTGTATATCTTTGAAAAGTTTCAGAAGTATATCACGATAATATACCAATAGATCAGTGACCTTTAATAACACTCATTATCCTAATAGCACAGACACGAATACCTAAATATCAAGCAATAGGATACGAAGAATTAAAACAAAATACTATGGAAATACTCTACTGATGAAAAAATAAAAAATAACAACAATTTCCATTTGTATTTTTTGCAAGATTTCATATAAAAAATAAATTAAGAACATACTTTATCAATAAAATAAATATCATGCTCTATGAAAAAATATTAGAAGACTATAAAGTAGCTATGAAAGAAAAGCAAGAAGTAAAAAAGACTGCTTTAAATTATGTACTTGCTCAAATCAAAAATAAGAAAATTGAACTTCAAAGAGATCCTAACGATGATGAAATTATTGCTATATTAAAAAAAGAAGTTAAAGCTCTTAATGAAAGTCTTGGATTCCTAGAAAAAGCAAATAAACCAGAAGAATTAGCTGAAGAACAGGAAAAGAAAAGCATTATTGAAAGCTATCTTCCACAAATGCTTAATCGTGAACAAACAGAAAAATTAATTAAAGAAATTATAGAAAAACAAGGAATCACTGATTTAAAAACAGGAAGATGACTTCTTATGAAAGAACTTATGGCTTGACATAGAAGTGAACTAGATTGAAGTCTAGTAAATGATATTATTAATAGTATGCTTTAATTAATAATTTTGGGAATGAAGAAAATAAGAATATTACTGTTCCTTATAATCTCACTATTACTGTTCACTGGGCACTCCACAAATGCTGAAACTTGTTGAGGACAAGAATTACAAGAATGACGGTACTGCTATGATGGTGTAGCATCTCCAGTAAAAGAAACTGTTGTAACAGCCCCAGCATGTATGTGAATAAAGCTTAATACAAATATACCATTCATTGGGAACTGTATTAAAACATATAAAGCTTCACCAACTGAAAAAGATGAAAATGCTACAACGCCTATTAATGCTTTTCCAAAACTCATCGGAGCTTTAATGAGTTTATTAATGACAATCATCCTTCTCATGTCATTTATAATGATTATTTGGTCATGAGTACTAATGACAATGAGTTGAGCAGACACAAGTAAATACACAAAATGAATCAACCTTTTAAAAAGAGTTGCAACATGAATGGCTCTACTATGAGCTTCATGAGTAATACTTAAAGTTATTAATCCAAACTTCTTCATATAAAAAGCATACAATTTAATTTTATCTCAAAACACTAAAAATGACAGTACAAATTAAACAAGATTGATGATTTCAAATCGAAAATGAACTTTTCTTCTGATATACTTATGCACATAATTCTCTCATAAATCTATCATCAGAAATTGGTGAAGATATGAGATATAATGAATGAGAAGCAACAGTAATCGATTATCCTTGAGAATATGATGTAAGAGGATGGTCAATTAAAGTATTACGTTGAATGAATTGAAAATTAAATTATCTCATTCAAAAATGAAATAAAAAAATCTGAATTATTCAATCACCAGATGTATTAGAACTTCAAGAAGTTGATTGAATGGATACTTGGCTATACCTTTGAGAAGCAATTGAAAAAAAATTCGATCAACTAGAAATCGAATGAGAAAAAATAAATCTTGAAACATTCTGAAAAGAAACTCCAGAAGAATAAAATAATTTAAAATATAGCTCTTAAAAAATGAGTAAAAGAATACTTACATGAATAAAACCCACATGATCAGAATTGCATATAGGAAATTATTTCTGAGCATTAAAACCATTTGTTGAAATGCAAAATAGCATTTCAGATGCTGAATTTTTTCTATTCCTTGCTAATATGCACTGATTTACACAAACTCAAGATCAAGAAATATTAAAAAGGAATAGTATGACAATTGTTAAATTATATCTAGCTTGCTGAGCAGATTTAAAAAAGACACTTATCTATAATCCAGCAGAAATACCAGGTCATGCTCAACTTAATTGGGTACTAACATGTCTAACAATAATGTGAACTATGGAGAGAATGCATTCATATAAAGATGCAGTCGCTAAATGAAAATCATGAGAAATTAGTGTTTGAACATTCTGCTACCCTATTCTAATGGCTGCAGATATTCTTCTTTATGATGCTGACCAAGTCCCTGTTGGTAAAGATCAAAAACAACACGTAGAATATGCAAGAGACATAGCTCAAAAGTTTAATAATAACTACTGAGAAACATTCAGAATACCAGAACCAATCATAAAATCTGAAGTTGCAACTGTTATTTGAACAGACTGAAGAAAAATGTCTAAATCTTATAATAATTTCATCGGATTATTAGAAGATGAAAACAGTATGTTAAAAAAAGTAAAACAGATACCAACAGATGCTAAAGCAATTGAAGAACCTAAAAATCCAGATGAATGTAACGTTTATAATCTAACAAGATTATTCTTAACTCCTGAAGAAGATAAAGAACTAAGAAATAAATACGAAGCTGGTTGACTATCATATAAATATGCGAAAGAATACCTATTTGAAAAAATGAAAGAAACACTTGATCCAATAAAAAAGAATTTCAATGAAATCTCAGATGATGAAGTAAGTAAAATTCTTAAAGAACATTCAAAAAAAGCTAATGAAATTGCTGAAAAAAAGATTAAAGAAGTTTACGAAAGAATCTGATTTATACTATAAAAACTCATTATAAGAATAGTTATAAAAAATAACTATTCTTTTTTTAAAGAAATCAATTGAAATAGAACAGGTAATGTTTACATTATTAAATATTATTTATTTTATATATAATCAAAAATGTTAAAGATAAAATCATTTTTCCGAATAAATTGAATTATTTTCATACTATTCTGATTACTATTATTTTTCCAACCAAACTTATCACTTAGAATCATCATAATTCTATCAAGTATTGAAATTCTTATCTCATGACTAATTGGATTATTTGTTACACGAAGAACTCCAGAATATAACCATAGAACAACATTGTTTATAATTTCAATCTTAGCAGTTCTTTTATGATTCATACTATTATGTATTCCTGAAATATGAGAAATTATAGCATCAATAACAATTGTACTTCTTTGAATATGATGAATGGTTAAATGAGTCTTTATGATCATTGATTGAATTCATGCAAAAGAATATTGAATAAGTAATCGATGGATGCTATTAGCATTTGGAGTATTATCAATTATCTTTTGATTGTTCCTTGCAACAAATGCATTCCTAACTTTACTAGTTATTAATGTTCTACTTTGACTTGGATTACTATTCTTAGGAATGTTATTAATAATCCGAGGATTCCAAGCAGATGAAAAAAAGCTAGCATGATTAGAGGAAATGCCAAGTATTGATGACTATGATGACAGCGATGATTAATTAAATAAACAAATACTTGCATTTTTAAACAAGTTGAATATAACAATATAGCACCCAAATCAATTATGTGATACATTTCACAAGATGCAGCTTTATATCCTAATACATAAAAACAAACATGAAAAAATTAATTCCATTGGAAGACCACATTGTTGTGAAACCACTCAATCAAGAGACAACAACAAAATCTGGAATAATTCTTCCTGAGAGTAAAGAAAAACCAAGTAAATGAGAAGTTGTTGCAGTCGGTGCTTGAAAAATATTAGAAAACGGAACAAGAGCACCAATTGATGTTAAAGTAGGAGATATTGTTTACTTTGCAAAATATTCAATCGATGAACTAGAAGTTGAAGAAGATTGAAAGAAAGAAACATATCTCGTAATGAAACAAAGCTATATTATGGCCAAAGAAGGCTAATTTATCTCACTAGACTTATGAAGATGAAAAAAGTAATTCTAAACCTATCATTACTACTCACCTTCACTTTACCATGTTTTAGCCTAGCAAGTACTCCAAGTTCTGAAGCATTTAACCGAGCTTTTGATGAAGGGGTTATTACCACACTCAGAATTAAAGAGACAAAAAACGATTATCTTACAAGAGAAACAGTGGCTCCTCTATTAATAAACTACATCAATAATGTAGCTAGAAAAGAATATAGATGAGACCTATGTGAAGCAAAAGATGTCGATACAGCAGATTTATATTACAGAGATGACTTAAAAGCATTATGTAACTTTTGAATCATACGCTGATCTAACAAAAAAATTGCTCCTAAAAGAACATTAACTAAACAAGAAGCAGTAGCTATTGTAATGAGAATTATTGACTGAGAGCAAAAAGAAAAAAAGGAATGACATTGGGCATATAACTACTATACTCAAGCAAGAGAATTATGATATTATGGTGTACCTAATATAACTGATGATGCAAAACCATATATCACAATTGAAGAATTCATAAGCTTTCTTTATAGTACAAAACACCCATTTGAAACAATCACTAAAGATACAAGAACAGTACAATACAACTCATTATGAAATTTCAAAAGTTCAAATGATGCACTTCTTAGATTATCTGAAATACTAGACGAAAGATAAAAAAACTTTTACTTACTAAATAATTTAAAAAAATGGCAAAACAAATTAAATACTGAGACGAAGCAAGAAAAGAGATATTCTCTTGAATGGAAATGGTGGCAGATGCTGTAAAAGTAACAATGTGACCAAAATGAAGAAATGTTATTCTTGAAAGAGGTTTCTCATGACCAATTGTAACAAATGATGGAGTTACAGTAGCAAAAGAAATTGATCTTGAATGAAAAACTGAAAATATTTGAGCAAGCATGATTAAAGAAGCTGCTGAAAAAACTAATAAAGAAGCTTGAGATTGAACTACAACAACTGTTGTTCTTGCAGAAGCAATGTCAAAAGAATGATTAAGATATATCAGATCATGAGTAAATCCATTCTCTCTATGAAAATGACTTCATAAAGCAGTTGATAGACTCGTTGAAGAAATAGAAAAGAAAGCAAGAAAAATATGAGATAGTAAAGAAAAAATTAGACAAGTTGCTACTATTTCAGCACAAGATGAAGAAGTTTGAAATCTTATTGCTGATGTTTTTGAAGAAATTGGTAAAGATTGAACAATCACTGTAGAAGAAGGTAAATCTCTATGATTAACAAAAGAAATCAAAACAGGTATGCAATTTGATCAATGATACTCAAGTCCATACTTTGTTACTGATACACAAAGAATGGAAGCTGTAATAGAAAAACCATATATCCTTGTTACAGATAAAAAAATATCTTCAATTAAAGAAATACTTCAAGTACTTGAAGCAATTGCAAGCACTGGTAAAAAAGACATCGTAATTATTGCAGATGATGTTGATTGAGAAGCATTAGCATCACTTGTACTCAATAGAATTAGATGAATGCTAAATGTACTTACTGTAAAAGCACCAGGATTCGGTGACAGAAAGAAGGAAATGTTACGTGATATTGCAACTGTGACATGAGCCACACTTATTACAGAAGAATTATGAATTAAACTCGAAGACGCAACAATTGATATGTTAGGAAAAGCTGACAAAGTTATTTCTACAAAAGATAATACTGTTATCGTTGACGGTAAATGAGATCAAGCAAAAATAAACGAAAGAGCTGATCAAATTAAAGCACAAATTTGAATGACAACATCAGATTATGATAAAGAAAAACTAGTTGAAAGATTAGCAAAATTAGTTGGATGAGTTGCTGTTATTCAAGTATGAGCTGCAACAGAAATGGAAATGAAAAATAAGAAATACAAGATTGAAGATGCTCTTAATGCTACTAGAGCTGCTATTGAAGAAGGAATTGTTGCATGAGGAGGAAGTGTTCTATTACAACTATCAAAAGTTCTTGAAGACTTCAAACTTGAAGATGCTGATGAACAAGTTGCAGTAAACATCGTTAGAGATGCTATCCAATACCCTGTAAAACAAATTGCAAATAATGCATGATTTAAATGAGATTGGGTTGTTGAAAAGGTTAAAGAATCAGAAGATATAAACTACGGATTCGATGCAAGAGAAGGAACATTTAAAGACCTTTTTGAAGCTTGAATTATTGACCCTGCAAAAGTATTAAGAGTTGCATTAGAAAATGCTGTTTCTACAGCTGCAATGTTCTTAACTACAGAAACAGTTGTAGTTGATGCACCAGAAAAAGAACATCATCATGATCATGCAGCAGATGCATGAATGTGAGGAATGTGAGGTATGGGATGAATGTGAGGAATGTACTAAAAAAAGGATATACTTAAACAGCTAACTTGGTTAGCTGTTTTTTTGTTTTTTAAAAAAATATTATTATAATAAATAAAACTTTTACATATAAATAAAAACTATGAAAAAAAATCACGAATACTTCATGAAAGAAGCAGTTAAGCTATCTCTTGAAAACATGAGAGCTTGAAAAGGATGACCATTTTGAGCTGTAATTGTTAAAGACTGAGAAATTATTTGAAGATGAGCAAATCACGTTACATCTGACAATGATCCAACAGCACATGCTGAAATTGTTGCAATTAGAGATGCATGTAAAAATTTATGAACATTCCAATTAGACGATTGTATTATCTACACTTCATGTGAACCTTGCCCAATGTGTTTATGAGCAATATATCGAGCAAGACCTAAAGCAATATACTTTGCTAATACAAGAAAAGATGCAGCAGATATATGATTCGATGATGACTATATTTACCAAGAATTAAAAAAAGAACTTGAAGAAAGAAGTCTTCCGATCTATACAATTGATAAAAAAGAAGCAATAAAAGTATTCAATGAATGGAAAGAAAAAAACGATAAAATTGAATACTAATCACTATTTTATAATTAATATTTATGAAAGATGCCTGATATTATTTACGAAATAATTTGAGTAATTGCATGAATGTCTGCAGCAATTCCATCAATTCCGCAAATTATACAAACAATAAAAACAAAAAATGTTAAATGATTATCTACATGAATGTTCCGAATATTAGGAATATGATGAGTTTGTTGGATTATTTATTGAACCTACTTAAACTCACGACAAATGCAACTTTTCAATAGTATTTCATTAATATGTTCTATAACAATGATAATACTTATAAAAGTTTATTCAAAAAGAGAAACTAAGGATAAAAAAGGATCTATCAAATAACAACATCTCTTTCTGACGCAGATACTTTATCAATTCTAACAACCAAAGGAGTCTCTAAATCAAGTTTATCTTCCCATTTTGGCCACTCAATGACAACATTGTCAAAATCGGAAATCTGGTTCAGGATTCCTTTTTCTATCAATTCATCAAAAGTTGTGAGTCTATACATGTCTATATGTAATAATTTATCATCATAGATATTCACATATGCATACGTAGGACTTTGCACCTTTTCAGGGTCAATTCAAAGTCATTCAGCGAATCATTTAATCAAAGTTGTCTTTCCTGCTCACAAGTCTCATTTTAATAACAAAACTTTATTCTTTAAAGCTAAAGACTTTCAAAACTCATGCATTTGCTCAGGAGAACTAATTAACATAATATTTATATATTCTAAAAACTATCTATCAAATAATTTATCAACATCATCTTTATTCATCTTAACAAAGAAAGGTCTTCAATGTTGACAAACGAACATTCATGGAATATGTTCAAATCAATCTTGAATTAATTGTTGCATCTGAGAATAAGATAACTTATATCACGCCTTAATTGAAGACTTACAAGCCTTTGTAGCATAAATTCAATCCAAAAGATGATCAAAAGTAATTTTCTCCAAATAAAGGACATGGTTCAATAAAGACTGCATATCAATAGGATATTGAACAAATACTTTTGGGATAGAATAAATAACTACAACAGAATCAGATAACATTGATATTTCAAATCAAAGTCAATTCAACTCCTCTATTTTTTCTTCCAAATTAGGAACTTGTGTAATTTCAAACTTCAACGGTTGCAACAAAGCTTCTGGAGAATGATCTTGAGATAATTTCATTTTTTCAAAAGCAATCCTCTCTGCTAATGCATGCTGGTCTATCCAATAAAGTGCAGTATCTGATTGTAAAACAATATAACTATTCCATGCTTGTCATAAGATTTGATACTCTCATAAATCAGGATGGAAAAGGAATTCTCAACTCTTATCAACTTGATCAAAAGATCAAAAATGACTCACCTGTCATCAAACTGAATCAAGTCCTATTAATCATTGCTGAGCAACTTTTCAAGGATAATCATTTGATAATCATCACAAAGAGACAGAATCAACTACATTAGAAAAATCAAGCTTAGAAGAACTAGTTGAAGGTAAATTACTTGATGGATTATAATTAGGAACTTTTCAAAAAGTATATCAATTTCTATTAATTGAAGTATTTTGCTGATTATTAAAGAACTCTGAACCTACAGCTCAAATTTTATGTTCAGATAACGTAGAATAAATACTATCATGAACAAATTGATAAACTTGCTGAGAATCAGAAAACTTTACTTCTAATTTTCAAGGATGGACATTAACATCAACAAAAGAAGGATTAACCTCAAACATTATAATAGCCATTGGATATTCACCAGGAGCCAACTGTCTTGTATATGAATCCAATAAAGCCCTTCTAATTATTCTATCTTGCACTGGACGTCAATTAACGAAAATTTTTATATTTTCAGCAGATCAAAAACGTAAAGAAGCATCAGAAAGAACTCAAGAAATAGAAAAATTTTCTCACTTATTTACAAATGGAATAATCTTATTTCACCAATCTTTCTTGTAGATATCTAATATTCTCTGATGAAGATCATGCACAGGTTTTAAATCAAATACAACCTTATTATTCTTCTTTAAAACAAAAGCTTTATCAAAATGATATAATGCAACATCTACAAAATAATTATAACAATAATAGAATTCTGTTTGAGATGATTTTAAAAATTTTAATCTTGCAGGAACATTATAAAATAATTCTTCTACTGTAATTAAAGTTCAATGATCAAAAGGAACTCAAGTATGCCTTATAACATTTTCATTTCATCTTCTAACTAATTTTGTTCAAATTTCTGCATATTTTGTTTTTGTTAACACGGTAATTTTACTAACTTCTGCGATACTTGCTAATGCTTCTCAACGAAATCAATAAGATTCTAAAGAATAAAGATCCTTTTCAGAATCTATTTTTGAAGTAGCATACCTTTCAAGCAATAAATCCATATCTGACAATTCAATACCCGATCAGTTATCCTGAACAGAGAGCATTGTTTTTCATCAATCTACAATATCAACCTCTATTTTAGTAGATCAAGCATCCAACGAATTTTCTACTAATTCTTTCAATAAAGAAGATGGCCTTTGAACAATCTCTCATGCCTTCAACCTATTGATAACAAAATCTGGTAACTTATGGATACCCATCTAAAAATAAAATGAATTAAAAACTCACTTGCTTTTTATTAGCAAAAAATCATAGTATGAACGTTATAATTAGTTTGAAAATTTTATCAAGCAATTTATTAAAAACATATGAACAACATAAAAGATGAAATAAAAACATTTTTAAAAGAACATGATAGTATCTTAAAACGATGATTATTCATAGCCATGATTATATTCATGCTAATGGCAATTCAAATCTATATGAACTATGTTACAATAATAGAAAATACAGAA
This sequence comes from uncultured bacterium, assembly GCA_946611795.1. GTDB lineage: Bacteria > Patescibacteriota > Gracilibacteria > Absconditabacterales > Absconditicoccaceae > HOT-345. The sequence continues at coordinate 54,552 of CAMOEC010000043.1, read as the reverse complement.
ACCATAAAAAAACAAAACTGAAAAGTTCAAGAAGAAATAGACTATATTAATAATTATCAACTTAAATATCTTGACTCAAGTCATGCAAAAAATTTCTTATCGCATGAAAATAACATTCTAAAAGACTGAGAAACTGTAATTGATTTCAGATGAATAAAACAAGAAGTAGAAATAAATCAAGATGAAGAGAAAAAAGATATTACACCACGAGATGAATGGAAAGAATATTTCACAGATAAGCGATGAAAAAATACTCAATAATATTTTCGAAAAAAAGCAAGGGGAAAATTAATAAAATTGTTTTTAAAATTAAAGCATTTCACTATAAAAAACCATTAGAAAACAATATGAAGAAAGTTTATTTAAAGACCTTCTAAAATATGAAAAAACGAAACAAAATTTTATTATTAATACCCGTGCTCTGAATTCTCCTTCTGTGAGCCATTTCAACGGCCCAAACCAGCGACGATTTCAAAAATTCAAGTTTCTATCAAAAAATTATTCAATTAGATATACCAATTTCAAATATATTATTAGGAAATACACTTACCCGTTATGATTTTACTAGACTTTTAAACGCTATTGAATGTCAGGACTGTATCATGCCTGATGAAACAATGACTTCAAGATATAATGAAGAATCTTGGAGTGTATTCCAACAATTACCATGAAAATATTTTGAAGATATAGATTACTTATGATGAAATTATAATTGAACAAATTACTACTACTGTGTTGCGAATATATGAAGCAACGATATAATGAACTGATACCCAAGAGGAACATCAATCTGTTGATGAAAGTTTTGTTGACAACGGAATGTAACAAAAGCTGAATTTTTTCAAACATTAAGTAACTTTCTCATTGACAGGAATATGTTTAACTACTCTGCTCAACGATGAGAAATAAAAAAATGGTATAGAAAACTAAAAACAACAGATCCATGATACAAATATTTAAACACTGCACAAATAGCATTAATAAAAACAAAAGAGGAAAAAGATAATGCTGAGCAAATAACATCTAGACTGGAATTCACAACATACCTTGCTTACTGTACCTTCAATCCATGAGAATGTTGATTTCAAACATTTAACGAACTGTCAGCTGGTAATTGGCCAATAGCAGAAACAAATATCCTAATCAGAGCATGAATAATAACAACTGAAGATGTATATGCTCTTAATAGTGCAATTACGCCAGCCGATGCTGTTGAAAAAATGCGAATCACATATGACAACCATATTAGATGTGAATTCGATAATGATTATGACTGTGACTGAATATTAAACCATAACGATAACTGTCCTCAAACATATAATCCATCACAAAACGATTTTGATGGTGATGATATTTGAGATGTTTGTGATGATGATATCGATTGAGATTGAGATAAAAACCCAATATGATTTGTTGATGATAACTGAACAATAAATTATTGATTACTAAAAAAATATCGTTCAACTGATAAAACGCCATTTTGAAATCAAACAGAAGATACTGCATATTTTATTAAAGTAGATGCAATTAGTCAAACAGCATCATCAAATGTACAATTTAGCATATCATGACCAGAAGAACCAACAAATGTCGAATGGGATTTTGGAGACTTAGGAAAATGAAATTGAAAAACAATATCTCACAATTTCAATTGACAGGGTCTATATACAATTACAGCAAAAATTACAACAAAACAAAACAGAAAACACATATTAACTGCCCAAATATATATTGGTCAAACAGCAGATAGAACCTATAACTTAAGCATAGAAAGAGCTACAATTAATAAAGATACTGCTACATTTGAAGCAGCAACACAATGAAATTACGACTATTTAGAACGAGAAAATAAAGCAACCTGAGAAAAAAAGCATTTAAAATCTTGAGTAAAATTCACAACGACATTAAAAGCATGAGTAAGAAATAATATAACACTAAAAGGATATGCAAACGATATGCTTGTTGCAACAGCATCAACAGATGTTCGTGAAGAAAACTGAAAATTTTATACATTTACAAACGTGTTCACTCCTCTCTTAAAACAAATTAACTCAAGCGTCACAACTTCAATAGTTCCTTTAAATATAGCGCTACCAACAATCGAAAATATTTCATGGAATTTCTGAGATTGAACAAGTTTTATGGACCCAAAACTATCGAATAAACATACCTTTCAAACAGAATGAAGAAAAATTGTTACAATTAGATTAGACTTAAGTAATTGAGAATATCTGTTTGCAACCTCAACTCTAAATATTCAAGATCCAAATATAATTTGAAATCAAACCTATAATGTTATTCCTGCGTTCACAAAAAATTCAGTTAGATTACTATTTAACAACAAATGATTATCAATCAAAGATTGAGATATACTAAGTGCTACAATTAATTCACAACAACAATTAACATTAGATAAACCTAAAGAAAATAGTTCATTTTTAGAATTAGCGAACAAACAATGAGTTGTAAAAGTTAGTGTAAAACTAAGACATTGAAGCCTAACACTCGAAAACAATGGAATAATAACTTTCTGATTAAAAGACCAAACACAATTAAATATTAAAAATGTTGATGCTTTATTTTCATGATTAAAATGCGATTTAGATAAAGATTGAATTCCTGATATATATGATAGCGACATTGACTGAGACTGAATACCTAATTTATTGTGACTCGTTACAAAAGAAAGAGCAGATTGTAAACTAGTTGTTTGAGAAAATGTAGACCAAAAAATATATGATAAACACTTCTGAATATGTAGTATTGATAATTGTCCTTTCCGCCCTAATTCAGATCAAGCTGATCTTAACTTAAACGGAATATGAGACATATGTGAATGAAACTGAGAATGTTGAAATAATATAATTGACCTATGAGAAAATTGTAAAACATGTAAAGAAGATGTTGGAACATGTACTGCTTTTTGTTGAAACTGAATACAAGAACCTGCAGAAACCTGCAAAAACTGTCCTCAAGATATGAAAACATGTCCTAGTTTGTGTTGAAACTGAAGTATAGATGCTTGAGAACAATGTGATCACTGAAATAATAACTGAAAAGATAAAGAATGTACAATTGCATGTAAAATATTCGATTACAAAAATCCTAATTGTTGAAATGGAGAATATGATGAATGAGAAACCTGTCTTACCTGCCCTGTTGATTTAAACGACATTTGTTTAGACGACTGACTTACATCTTGTTGAAATGATAAAATAGAAAAATGAGAAAACTGTATTAACTGTCCTCAAGATGTTTGAGATTGTACAAGTTTTTGCTGAAATGGAATTGTTGAAGAAGCAGAAAATTGTAGTAATTGTCCAAAAGATATTTGAATCTGTACCAGTTCATGTGGTAACTGAACTAAAGAACCTTGAGAACAATGTGATAGTTGAAAATTAAACTGACAAGATGGTAAATGTTCTAAATACTGTGAAATAGTTGATAAAAATCATAAATGTTGAGACTGAAAACAAGATGAATTTGAACAATGTGATAAATGAAGCAATAATGGAAAAATTAGTAGCCAATGTACAAAAATGTGTACAAGATACAATCCAATAAAACCTAATTGCTGAAACTGAGTTATTGATCCAGGTGAAACATGTATAACATGTCCTGTTGATTTAGGAGAAAAATGTACTACTAGTTGTTGAAACTGAATTAAAGAAGTTTGAGAAGACTGTGACAATTGAGAACAAAACTGAGAAAATAATAATTGTACTATAGAATGTAAAAATGCAACAAAAAATTGTTGAAATAAGAAAGTTGATCCAGGTGAAAACTGTAGCAACTGTCCTACTGATATAGGAAGTTGTACTAGTTCATGTGGTAATTGAACTAAGGAACCTTGAGAAGAATGTGATAATTGAAAATTAAACTGACAAGATGGTAAATGTTCTAAATATTGTAAAATAGTTGATAAGAACCACAAATGTTGAGACTGAAAACAAGATGAATATGAACAATGTGATAAATGAGCCAATAACTGAAAACTTTCAAGCTTATGTACATTAAAATGTACAACATATGATTCATGAAATCCAAATTGTTGAAACTGAGTAATAGATTCATGAGAAACTTGTGCTACATGTCCTATTGATTTATGAGAAAGATGCTCTGCATCTTGTTGAAACTGAATAAAAGAAACATGAGAACAATGTGATAATTGAACCAATAATTGATATGATTGAAAATGTTCTTTCGAATGTAAAATAACAACATCAAAATGCTGAAATAATACAAAAGAACCATGAGAAGAATGTGATGAATGAAATGCAAACTGAAGTACAAATAGTAATTGTACAAAACGATGTACAACTAAAATTTCTACAAAAACAACATGTTGAAATGGTACTATTGAATGAGAAGAACAATGCGATCTATGAACAAACAAAAACTGAAAAAACAACTACAATTGTACAACAGATTGTAAAGAAAAAAATACATGTCCAAACCGCGGAATAGATGATAAAGAAAAATGTAATAATTGTTCTGAAGACTTAAAAGAGATTTGTATAAACGATTGAGAAAAACCATGAGAATGTTGAAATAGAATTATTGAACCATGAGAAAATTGTAGCAACTGTTCAGATGACGTCTGAAAATGTTCTTGATTTTGCTGAAACTGAATTGTAGAAGAAGCTGAAGACTGCAGTAGCTGTCCAAAGGATGTCTGAATTTGTACTAGTTCATGTGGTAACTGAATTAAAGAACCTTGAGAAGAATGTGATAATGGTGCATTAAATTGATGAGATGGTATATGTTCTGATGATTGTAAACTTGTCGATTCAAATAATTATTGTTGAGATTGAAACCGAGTAAAAGAATACGAAGAATGTGATTTATGAATAAAGAACTGAATAAAAGGAAGTGCCTGTACAAAAATGTGTACAACATATAATCCAATAATCCCTAACTGTTGAAATGGCGTTGCTGATCCATGAGAAACATGCATAACCTGCCCTGTTGATTTAGGAGAAAAATGTTCTATTAAATGTTGAGACTGAAAAGTTTGAGTGTGAGAACAATGTGATAACTGAGCATACAATTGATATGATTGAAAATGTTCTTTCGAATGTACTAAAACTACAGCAATATGTTGAAATTGAATAAAAGAATGAAAGGAAAAATGTGATGATTGAGCACTAAATTGAACTACAGAAAGTCCAAACAAATGTAGCGATAAATGTACAAAGGTTGTTTCACCTACTCCAATATGCTGAAATGGTATAATAGAAGGAGAAGAACAATGTGATTTATGAAAAAACAGAAACTGAAAAAACAAATACAATTGTACAAGCAGTTGTAAAGAAAAAAATTCTTGTCCAAATAATAAAATTGATAGTAAAGAAACATGTGATAACTGTCCTGCAGACTTGTGAGAAATTTGTATAACCGACTGAAAAAAACCATGAGAATGCTGAAACTGAATTGTTGAAGACTGAGAAACTTGTAAAAATTGTGAAAAAGATTTGAAAAAATGTACAAGTTTCTGTTGAGATTGAGTTGTAGATCCAGCAGAAAATTGTACAAATTGTACTAAAGATGTTAAAAAATGTAAATGATCATGCTGAAACGCCGCAAAAGAACCTTGAGAAGAATGTGATCACTGAAAAAGAAATTGATTAGATGGTATATGTTCAGAAGATTGTAAACTAGTTGATTCAGAACACAAATGTTGAGATTGAGTAAAAGATGAAGGTTATGAAGAATGTGATGAATGAGAAAATAACTGAAAACCTTGAAGTCAATGTACGTTAATGTGTACTAAATACATTGCCTCAAAACCAAGTTGTGGTAATTGAATTGTTGATATTTGAGAAACATGCATAACCTGCCCTGTAGACTTAGCAGATAAATGTATAGTAAAATGTTGAAACTGAATTAAAGAAATATGAGAACAATGTGATAATTGAACAAATAATTGATATGATTGAAAATGTTCTTTTGAATGTAAAACAACAAAATCTATATGTTGAAATGGCACAATTGAAAGTTGAGAAGACTGTGATGACTGATGAGATAATTGAACTACAAACAGTAAAAACAATTGTTCAATCAGGTGTACAACCAACCTCTCTCCAACACCTGTATGTTGAAATGGAGTAAAAGAATGAAATGAAGAATGTGACCTTTGAAAAAATAAAAATTGAAAAAGTAATTATAATTGTACAACAAGTTGTGTTGAAAGACATAAGTGTCCAAATGGGAAAATTGATATATGAGAAACCTGTGAAACATGTGAGGCAGATTTAAAAGAAAGATGTATTGATGATTGAGACGAAACATGATGTTGAAATAAAATAGCCGACGAAGATGAAGATTGTAAATCATGCGAAAAAGACGTCTGAAAATGTAATGCATACTGCGGAAATAATAAAATTGAAGCTGCTGAAGATTGTAAATCTTGTACAAGAGATGTAGGAAAATGTACTTGATCATGCTGAAATGGAATTAAAGAACCTTGAGAAGAATGTGATAATGGTTCAAACAACAATGGATATGATTGATTATGTTGAACAGATTGTAAAACAGTAAATCCAAACCAAACATGTTGAAACCACACACCAGAAGGGACTGAAGAATGTGATGATTGAGAAAACAATTGAACAATTGCAAGTATATGTACATTAACATGTACAAAAAAAGATCCTTTAAAACCAAACTGTTGAAATGGTGTTATGGATCTATGAGAAACATGTAATAGCTGCCCTGCTGATTTATGAACAAAATGTCTACATACTTGCTGAGACTGAAAAATAAATACTCCACGAGAAGAATGTGATAACTGAACAAGAAACTGATTCGATGGTAAATGCTGATTTGATTGTAAGAAAACAACAGCAATTTGTTGAAATAAAATTAGGGAAAAATGAGAACAATGCGATGAAGGAACAAATAATTGAACTTGAGATACATGTGATGAATATTGTAGAAAAATCACTAATCCTGTTTGTTGAAATGGTAAAAAAGAATTCTGAGAAGAATGCGATTTATGAAATAGAAATGGATTAAAAACAAGTATCTGTTGAAAAGATTGTAATAAAGTTAGAACTTGTGTAGATTGAGAGATTCAAAAAAATGAAACTTGCCAAACATGTCCTGAAGATTTATGAGAAAAATGTATCACTGATAATGTATGTTGAAACTGAAAATTAGAATGAAATGAAGAATGTGATGATTGAAGACAGAATGGTAGAAACAAGAACTGTGATTCAGAATGTAAAAAAATTGATAAATGTTGAAATTGAAAGAAAGACAAATGAGAAAACTGTAAAACATGTCCTCTAGATTATTGACCATGTGAAGCAATATGTTGAAATTGAATAATTGAAAAAGCAGAAACTTGTTCAAATTGTCCTGAGGATGTAGGAAAATGTACCTCATCTTGCTGAAATGGAATTCTAGAAGAATGAGAACAATGTGACCACTGATATCATAACGGTAAAGATAAAAAATGTTCTAAAAAATGTGAAATAATAGTAAATAAAAATCAACCATACTGTTGAGATTGAGAAGTAAATACCGAACGAGAAAAATGTGATGCTTGAGAAAATAACTGAAAAAGCTCTTGTTCATACATATGTACAAAAATCTTTCGGCCTACTTCATGTGGTAATGGTGTAATTGATTTATGAGAAACATGTATGAACTGTGCTCTTGATCTTGGTAATAAATGCCAAACAAAATGTTGAAATTGAGAGATAGATACACCGCGAGAACAATGTGATAATTGAACAAAAAATTGAAGAGACTGAAAATGTACTACAGAATGTAAAAATAAAGTAACAAATATCTGTTGAAACTGAACTCAAGAAGAATGAGAAGAATGTGATCATGGTAAAGATAATTGAACAGATAAAAAATGTACAAAATTATGTACATTATATAAACCAGAGCTTCCAAACTGTTGAGACTGAGTAGTTAATAATGATGAAAATTGTTGAAACTGCTCCGTTGATGTAGGTATGTGCTGGTGATCATGCTGAAATGGTATACTTGAAATAGCAGAAGAATGCGACCATTGATCAGATAAAAACGGAACAGATAATTTATGTGATAAAGATTGTAGAAATATAGATCCGAACAAACTCTGTTGAAACGGATATATAAATGAGGATGAATGAGAAGAATGTGATGATTGAGAACAAAATGGAATAAACGAACAATGTAGTTTAAATTGTAAAAAAGTAACAAGACCAAACTGTTGAAATGGTAAAATAGAAAATGATGAAAATTGTAATAACTGCCCTGAAGATTTATGAGTTAAATGTATGTGACATTGTGGAAACAAAACAATTGAAGATTGAGAACAATGTGATAACTGAACAGGGGCAAATGGTACTGACTGAATATGTACTTATGAATGTAAGGACGTAAAATGATGTTGAAATGGAGTAGAAGAAGATGATGAAGACTGTTTATCATGTCCTGAAGACGTATTAGATGAATGTGTTGACCATTGAGATACATGTAATAATGGGGAAATTGATAGCAACGAAAATTGTTTAACATGTCCTAATGATACAAAGAAATGTTCAGGTTCTTGTTGAAATAGAATAATTGAACCTTGAGAAGACTGCGATAATTGAGATGATAATTGAACAGATAATTGAACAGGTATTTTATGTTCTCCTGATTGTAAAAATGTTGACCCAGATCATTACTGTTGAAATCGTGAAATTGAAACTTCACTAGGAGAAGTATGTGATTTATGAGAAAACAACTGAAAACTTATAAATAATGATTTCCAAAATAGTTGTACAATTGATTGTAAAAGATTTGATCCAAAGAATCCAAACTGCTGAAATGGGGAAATTGATGAATGAGAAGATTGTGAAAACTGCGCAAAAGATATGCCAGAAGTTTGTAATAAAGCAAGATGTTGAGATGGAATAGTTACTGAACCTTATGAAGAATGTGACCCTAATGCAAACAATGCAGAAAACATTACTTGTAAAGATTGTAAAATAGAAAAACCAGAATGTCTCAATTGAGAATGCGATACTATTTGTAATAAATCAATAGATAGAGACTGTGACTGATGTTTCGACAATACAGATCCATGCCCTGATATTGCATGAGACCCAAATTGAGAATACGCATGTTGCCCTATTATTCCACCTGATGTTCTTTGTCTTAACTGAGATTGTCCGTTTATAAATCCAATTTGTAACCAATGTCCTTGTCAATACGCAGACTATAATAACACACTACAAAAAGATGATCAAGTAAGAGCTAGACTTTGGGATAAATCATTTATGGTCCATTATAATTACTCTCAAATGGTTAATATATCAAATTATATTAACTAAGAAGTAAAACGAATTTCAGAAACTTCTTGTTCATATCATAAATTATGAAAGTGATTATTAATTTCGGTAATCACTTTCTTTTTATCTCTAAAAATAGCAATTTTCAATGCTTGATCATTAGTTCTTAAAAAAAGAACATTATATTTCAAAAATCAAGAAATTACATCAGTCTCTCTCACGATATTCTCATCTGGGGTTTCAATACTAAATAATTCTTTAACTACATTTAAAGCTATAGTTCAAAGCATACGATTTCATTGAAATTTCTCAGAAAAATTTTTACGTGCCAACTCCTTAAAAGACTTCATTACATACAAAATTAATTATCATAAATCTCATCCATATTAAAAAACAGATAACTTAATGCTACAAGTGAAAAAATAACCAATACAAAAACAATCCAAGTAATATTATTAACTATAGCAATATTATACACAATATGAACAAAAGCTCACAATAAAAGAGCCACAAAATACTTAAATATTAATCATCACTTTTTTATAGTTAATAACATCAAAGCAATTAATCAAGTTGAAACACAATGAATTAAAGAAGCGATTACTCACCTACCCAAAATAAATCAAACAGTAATATCTCAATGAACAAATTGAATTATAAAAGAAAATACATTCTCAGCAATACTAAAAGATAATCACATCAAAACAGATAAAAAAAGCAAAAAAGAAATTTTATGTAATCATGAACTCTCAACCTGATTATTAGATACAGTAAATTTAAAAATTTCTTCAGTAAAAGCTGCAAGAATATAATAAAGAATAAGAACTGTAAATCAGAATCCCCATCAGAATAATGAAAGAATAACTAATGATAATAAAGCAACTCAAATTTCTAAAATAAGATTTTTATTCTTAATATTTTTAAACAACAAGGTGATTAAGATAAGAACAGCAATTCAATATGCGATAAAAAGTGATACCGACTGAATATTAAAAACATCACGAATATAAAAATTACTTCTATCCAATCAAATATAATCAAAAGAAAAATCGTACAAGAAAAGAACAAAAACTAACAATACTCACCACAATAAAAACTTCCACTTAATTGATTTTTCAATATGAGAAAAAGCACGATTAAAGAACCAAATCCAAACCCAAACAAGCAAAATTAATGTAATAACAATTCAGAGATAGCTCACAATAAATAACACTTAAACTCATAAAAACACTATAAACTAATAATGATATATAAAAGAATTTCCAGATTTTTTAATTTATATTTGAAATCGCAATTAACATTAGTATAAAAAATCTCGCCTTCTCATAGTGAGAAGGCTCAGTAATACAATACTGATAACCAAAAAAGCTATAAAATTGATGGATCAAAAGACAAATGATCGTCCAAAAGAAACGATCGAAGCAACAGCCGAGAGCCACCCACAGTGGACAAGTATTGATTGGGAAGACCTTCGTGGTCTAAAAGTCGCCTTCAACAAAGTAAATGAAGTGCTACTGAAACTGTTAAACAAGAGCCAGATTAATCTTGCAGAAATCAGCAAAAAGATGGCTGGTAGTATTTTGAAACCAGGTTGTGATGGATCTTCACTCCCCTTTGACCTAAAACAAGAGGCAAAAGAAGAACATGCGATTGTTATCAAACTCCGAAACAACAAAATCAAAGTATTCGACTTTGAGAAAGAATGCACACTTAGCATTCCAATTGACAACACGTTTCACCGCAAGTTCTCAGAATTTTCGAAGATGATTATCCGACAAATCGCTGCTTAAAAACAGAAAGACAGAGCCCAGATGCATTCATCTGGGCTTAAACTATAATTTAAAAAATATTTAGACAAAAAACAATCAATACACAAAACAAAAATTTATACTATAAAATAATATTGACATTAATAGTTATTTAGATATATTAGACATGTATAAATAAACAAAAAAACAAATACAACACATGAAAGAATTAAAAAATTGGGAAGAAGCTATAAATTATAGCTACCCAAATCATTCAAAAAGCGAGTATTACAAATTAAGAATCACAGAAGAAACTGCTCCAGTTCCGGCGACCCGTGAAAGAACAGACTCAATCCAATGGAAAGTCTGCCAACCAGAAGGGACTCAAGATGTCATCCTTCTCGAAACAACTCCGACCTGGCTGACCATCAAGGTACAAAAAAATGGTAAGGCCATAAAATTGGACATTCCAAGGAAGAAAAGGAGCATTAATGAACTTCTGAAAGAAGCTTTCAAGTAATACCCCAGATCAAGCTGAGATAGGATTTCCAATCTCAGCTTTTTTAAAAATTACAAAACCTTAACTTGAATTTAAGAATAAGTTTGAATATAAGATAGATGTCATTCATACAACATAATGATAGCTACGGTAGCTAATACCGAAACAAAAAACAAAATACTATGCAAGAAAAAAGAATTTATGACGAGAACATTGTAGAAGTTGATTCACTAAAAGAAGCAATGAGTTTGGACACAGAAGAAAAAGACATCAACATTATCATCATCAACAATGTTAGCACAAAAGGCAACTGGAAGCCGCAACAAAGACAAAATCACATCCCTAAAGCCATTGCCGAAGATCCTAAGAACTATGGGAAAATCATCATTAGGGTCGGTCTCGGATATCACTATCTCTACGATACACTTGACAAGTGCTGGGTAAAACCGCTTGATACCGATACCACAAGTATTTTGGAAAAATATCTCATTAATAAATGAGAAAATAAGGCTATGAGAATTTCTCTAGCCTTTCTCTTTTTTTTAAAAAACATTTTACTATACTTTAAACAATATTTTATCATAACTTAAAAAATGCAAGTAAGTATTTGATTTTCAGGACCAGCATGATCATGAGTAAATACATCATGACTTTTACTAGCAGAAGTCTTAGCTAACAAATGATATACTGTTTACGGGGACAAAGAATACGCATCTGTAATTAAATGAGAGAATAACTGTTTTTTTCTATATATATCAGATAAAGATGAGATTTTCATTAGTAAAAAAATAGATTACTTCCTTGCTTATGATGAATACGCAATAGAAAAAAATCAAAAAATCTATGATATAGAAAACTCATTCATGTTTAAAAATGAAAAATGCACATACAAAAATACTTTTGCATTCTGAGCTGCAATAAGAGTTTTTTGAATATCACTAGAGGAATGAAAACAAGTACTAGAAGAACAATTCAAAAAGAAAAATCTAACTAAAGAAAAAATGGATATCAATTTTACTGACCTCGAAAATTGATACGATTATATTATGCAATGTTGATGAGAAGCTTGTAAGATTATACATTTCAACAAAACCATCTGAGAAAAAAGACATTTCATGTTCGGTAATGAACTCATTGCAAAATGATGAATTGCAGCATGACTAGATTTCTATGCTGCATATCCAATGACTCCAGCATCATCAATAATAGACGAAGTAATAAAAGAAGACAAAGTAACTTTTTATCAATGAGAAGATGAAATAGCAGTCAGTATGGCAATGCTATGAGCAAAATTTGCTTGAAAAAGAGCTATGTGTTGAACAAGTTGATGATGATTTGCTCTTATGACAGAATCAATTTGATTTTCTAATCAAGCAGAAATATGAGGAGTATACATCCTCTCACAAAGAGATTGACCAAGTACAGGGACACCAACATTTACAGCTCAATGAGATCTAAACTATGCATTAAATGCAAGTTTTTGAGATACAAAACCAATCGTATTTGCCCCATCAACATTTGAAGAAGCATATAACTTCACAGGACTTGCACTCAACCGATCTGATCAATATCAGCATCCTGTAATAATGCTAGTTGATAAACAACTTTCTGAAAGCTATTTATCAATTAATCAAAAAACACTTAAATCAGAAGAAATAAAAAGATGAGACCTCATTAATAATCAAAAAGAAGATACCTTTAAAAGATATCAAATAACTGAAAACTGAATTTCTCCATATAGCATACCTTGAACAGAAAACACATCATTCATCACAACTTCATACGAACATGATGAATACTGATTCACAAACGAAGAACCAAATACGAAAAAAGAGATGATGGACAAAAGATTAAGGAAAATAAACACATTCATAGGAAAAGAATTCAATGACAATTTCTACTGATACGAAATAATAAATCCAAGTGCAAAAACATTTTACATCACAATGGGAATCAACCGTTATCCAATAGAAAATTTCATAAGGGACAAAAAAGAACTATGACTTATCATAATAAAATGTTTCTATCCATTTGATAAAAGACTAAAAGATTTCCTAAATAACAACAATGAAAATATAGAAAAACTAATATTTGTAGAAATGAATCAAAGCTGAATATTAGAAGATCTAGTAAGAAAAGAATGTGAATTATATAACGACTGGAATACTAAAATAAACCATCAAAGGAAATACAACCTCTATCCAATCTTTGATGAAGATATAATTTAGTTCTAAAAAAAGCCAATGAGACATAATACCAATAAAATTCAACGATGTCCTTGATGTTGAAACTACTTAGTACACATAGCAATCAAACAAGCACTAACTGAACTAGAAATACCACTAAAAGACACTGTTATTGTAACTGGAATTTGATGTAATAGTAAAATGAGCCAATATCTTGAATGATATTGAGCAGAAACACTTCATTGAAGAGGAATTCCATTTGCAATTTGAGTTAAACTAGCAAATCCAAAATTAACAGTTATATCTCTTTCATGAGACTGAGACACCTATTGAATCTGAATAGGACACCTCATACATGCAGCCAGAAGAAATATCCAAATACTACACATAACGTGTGATAATGAAAACTATGCTCTAACTACATGACAAGCATCAGCAACTACACCACTGGGAGTAAAAACAAAATCAACACCAGAATGAAATTCACTACCACCACTACATCCAATCAATCTAGTTGAAACTGCATGATGCTCATTTGTAAAATCAGTTCAATGAAATGACCTTAAATTAATGAAAGATACGATAAAAGATGCACTTCAACATCAATGATTTTCTCATATAAATATCCAACAAGCATGTCCATCACGAAAAAGATGGTAATTAATACTAAACAAACACAATGGAAAAATTAACATACACTACCCTTTCAAACAGTTTCCAATATGAAATTCCTAAAATTAAAGGATCAAGATTTATTGCAACATTAATTCCTGTTAACTCCAAAGAAGAAATAGATGAAGAATTAACCAAAATAAAGAAAAAATATTTTGACGCTACACACAACTGTTATGCCCGAAGATTATGAGTTGATGCTAATCAAGATCTTTTTATGAATTGGAATATAACATCACATCAAGACAGAGCAAATGATGATTGAGAACCTAGTAACACAGCATGAAAACCAATACTAACTGTCCTAACTTGAAAACCTATTTTTAACGTATTAGCAGTTGTCACAAGATATTTTTGATGAACATTATTATGAGTATGATGATTAATACAGGCATATACGGAAAGCATAAAACAAGCCTTAGAAAAAGCGCCACTCATACAAAATGAAATAACAAAAGAAATAAGTCTTAACTATAACTATGACGATGTTTCAACAGTACAATATCTGTATTCAAAATATTCAACCAAAATAAATTCTGAAAATTATGATACAAACATACAACAAACAATAGCAGTAAATGTAGCTTTCTACGACAGTTTTATCAAAGAACTAATAGACAAGCAAATAAAATATCAATAATAATACGTAAAACATTTTATTTAGAAAAAATGTCACCCAAAGACAAAATATTGATTTTTTAAAAGCAAAAAATACCATAAATTACAATTCATTTAATAAACACAAAACATGGAAGCACAATACATTCAATTAGGTATATGATTCATCATTTGATGCATATTATCATATCTTCTACTCCTACTCCACTTTAATAATAAACTTTCAAACGAAAAAAAGAAATCAGTAAATCAATCACGTAACACGATACTCTGAGAGGTAAGCGAAAAAGTACTTCCATTACTTCCAGATTTTCCATACCAAACTAAAGACCTCGTATTTTTATGAAAAGGTGTAGACTATGTAGTATTCAATTGATTATCAAAATGAAAACTAAAAGAAATTATATTCTTAGAAGTAAAAAGTTGATGATCAATTCTAAACAGAAATGAAATGATGATTAAAGACTACCTTCAGCACTACCCAGTAAAATATGAAGTCATGAGAGTTAAATATTAACTTGAAATAAGAGATAAAAATCATATTTTGAAAAACAGCAACAAATTAGAATTTAAAGAATAAAAGCAGACAGATTAGATGAAACCACAGATAAAAAATTGTACAACAGACGTCCAAAAAATCCTAAGAGATGCTGAGAAATACTCAGTACTTGAAGATTTAAATGGAGTAAAATGAGATGATATTATCCTAGCAACATTCTATAATGCTGAAAGCTTTGAGCATTCAGATGCCTTTTTTGCAGTATTATGAATCAACAATAGAAGCAAAATATCTAGCTACATTAATTATATCAATCAACAAGTCATAGAAATAGATTATGACCAACTAGGAATCTGAAAATGAAAAATACAGTTCGACGAAAAATTTGAAAAAGTACTAAATAAATACGACATTAAAAAAGGAGAAAAACGAGATATTATTAAAATTCTAGAAGCATGATTCAGTGATATGTCAAAAGAATTAAAACAACTATTTAAACTCGATAATATAAATTGTAAATCAGTCAGAGACTCAATTCACGAATTGTCAAATTCACCAATGCTTAAAGAGGTTGGTTTCCTTGCATTTTTAGAAATTATAGATACTCTTATCAACGAACTCAATTTAGATTATAGAGATATAAAAAAGATGCACATTACAAACAAAAATTGATCAATAAACAACTTACTTGATAACTTAGAAAGCGAAATCGTTGAAAAAGAAGATAACGATAATATTTCTTTAGAAACAGATTCTAGTAAACCAAAGAAAAAAGACGAAAAGAAACTAACAATAGAATACTTCTGAACAGATTTAACAAAAGAAGCACGTGATGGATACCTTGATCCAGTTATTTGAAGAGAAAAAGAAATCGACCAAGTGATATATACATTACTCAGAAAAACAAAAAACAATCCTCTACTCATATGAGAAGCTTGAGTTTGAAAAACTGCAATAGTAGAATGATTAGTACAAAGAATTAATGCAAAAGAAGTACCAGAAAAACTACAAAACAAAAAAGTATTTTTACTAGATATGGGAACACTAGTAGCTTGAACTAAATATAGAGGTGAATTTGAATCAAGAATGAAATCAATTCTTGAAGAAGCAATGGACCCAACAAATAACATTATCCTCTTTATCGACGAGCTACATACAATAATATGAGCTTGATGACAAGACCAAAACGATGCAGCTCAAATGCTAAAACCACTGCTTTCAAGATGAAAGATTAAATTAATATGAGCTACAACTTTTGATGAATATCAAAAATACATCGAAAAGGATGCAGCCCTAAAAAGAAGATTTCAAGAAGTTGTTGTAAACGAACCAACAGTAGAAATGACAAAAAAAATTATTATGTGATTAAAAGCAACTTACGAAGATTATCACTGAGTTGTTATTTCTGATGAAGCTATAGATAAAGCTATTACCCTATCAAAAAGATATATTCTTAACAAACAACTACCTGATAAAGCTCTAGATATTCTTGATGAAGCAAGCGCAAGAAAATCAACTGTTCAACACAAACTAGACAATGATGACACATATAAAAAACAAGAGGCAAGAATTGAAGAAATTAATAAAGAGATAGAAAAAGCTATTGAAAATCAAGATTATTTCTCAGCTGCTGAACTAAAAGAAGAAGAACAAGCATTAAAAAAAGAACTACAAAAAATTAGATCAAATAAGAATATTCCACAACACCTTAGAAGTGTTATCGAACCAGAAGATATTGGAAACGTACTAGCAGATAAAACATGAATTCCAACAAATATAGTTAATGAAGATGAAATAACAAAACTAAAAAGATTAGATAGCGAATTAAAAAAAGAAATCATCTGACAAAACGATGCTGTAGACACAATAGTGAAAACACTTATCAGAAGCAGATTATCAGTAATAAAAAAAGACAAACCAATATGATCATTCCTATTCTTAGGACCATCATGAGTTTGAAAAACTTATTTAGCAAAACTAATTGCTAAAAACTATTTCTGAGATGAAACAGCAATGATAAGATTTGACATGTCTGAATACATGGAAAAATTCTCTGTTTCAAAACTAATTTGATCTCCTGCAGGATATGTTGGATATGATGAATGAGGATGATTAACAGAAGCTGTAAAAAGAAAACCATACTCTGTTATTCTTTTAGATGAAATAGAAAAAGCTGCTCCAGATGTATTAAATATTCTTCTTCAAATTCTAGATGAAGGACAATTAAAGGATTCTAAATGAAGACGAATCGACTTCAAAAATACAATAATTGTTATGACATCAAACATCTGAACAGAAGAATTTAGTAAAAAGAAAACAACAATTTGATTTGATACATGAACAAAAGAAGATGTTGATTCAAAACAATTTAACGACATCAAAACAAGAGTTCTTGAAGAATTAAAAAACCACATAACACCAGAATTATCAAACAGAATTGATCACAAAATTGTATTCAGACCATTAAGCAAAGAAAACTTAACAGAAATATTTAACAACCAAATTAAGAAATTCTTAGAAGCCCGAAAAGAAAACAATCAAGTACAATTGCCTAAATTTACTAAAGCTGAAGTAACAAAAATTATAGATAAAATCTATGATCCTGCATTCGGAGCAAGACCAATAGAAAGATATATCAACGATGAAGTTGAACCAAAAATCATCAATTCACTACTTAAATAATTTATAAGAAAAATATATAACAATGTATCTTTATGCATTTAATATGTATGCAGGATTCGACAAAGTATTCATATTGAATGAAAAGAATTCAAAGTTCACCGAAGGAGACATCATTCAAAATAAAGAATGATTCTTTTTCTTAGTACTTTGAGAAAATATTAGTTTTCCTGAAGTTTATAACACACTCTACTCTTCTGATAAAGACTTTACAATAATCAAAAAAGCACTCATATCAAAAGGAACAATGAACCTAATACATCGAATGGTTTATGAACGATATTCAAGCTACAAAAATGTTATGAAATTTTTTATCGATTCAGAAATAGAAAAACTTCTTACAAAAGAAATAAAACAAAATAAAAAAGCTAAAAGTTTTGATATAAAAATAGGTAAAATACAAATAAAATGAGATTGAAAAAGCCAAACATTAATTGTATTTCCAGATATACGAAGCTATAATAATATTGTCTGAGAAGAAAAAAAACAGTGAATATTCCTCTACTCACTAGACACACAAAATATTAAAAACACAAATCGACGAAAAATAAAGACATGAAATGAATCATTAATATATGCAACAAGCTCAGAAATTTTCCAAGACTTTAACAACTTAAAAGAAATATATCTTATAGAACCTCAAAAACGATACTACGCCTCACAACAAGATCCAAGATATAAAGTATGAAATGTGTTAGAAAAAATAGCTGAAAACTATTCCGCAAAAATTAACATAATCAACTCAGAAGATTTATAAAAAAAGTACTATAAAAGCGAAAAAATATAAGTTAATAAAACAATGTCAACAACATTATAAAATATTAATAAAAATACAGATTAAACAGCATAAATATGCAAAGTTTTTCTTTATTTTTAGAACAAATAACATAACATAAACCCAAGAAATTGCAAAGGCATAATTTTTTACTATTTCTAAAATAAATGAAAATAAAAAAAATTTTATGATCGATAATTCTCGGAGTGTATCTTGGAGCGGATATATTATCACACCTAGGATATGTTAACCGGAATGTTGCTGAAGCAGCCACATCATGAAATTCAACAAATCCATTAGTAGCAATACTAATAGATAATAATACCTATAACTCAATAAGCTGAAATTCTAATTTCAAACGATACACAGACGAATACATTCCAGAAAAATATCCAGGAAGTAATGCAGTTATATTTTCATTAAACACAAATGAATACAACGCACCAGAAATAGTAAAATTACTTGAAAACGTATACTTTGATTGACTTAAATGAAGTGCATCTCGCCTAATATGAACAATAGTAATGTGAGATATACCACTTCCAGTAGTAAAATACAAAAACTATATTTTTCCATCAATTTATCCTTATACAGACTTCATTGATCAAAAATATATATGGAATGAATCAGAATGATATTTCATTCAAAACAAATCAAATGGAGAATCAGAAATTTGGCACTGAATAATAAGTCTTGATGATGCAGGAAAATATAATGATTTTTTCGAAAAATTAAAAAAATACAATAATAATCCTAAAAAATTTGTTGAGAAAAAAATATGGTATGATGACTTTATTGCACTAGGAAAGAATTTTCTATGAGAGACATACCAACTATACAAGAACAAGATGATATTTGCAGAAGACCTAATATATCATCGCTACACAAATTTTCTTGTCGACATGCTTCAATTAAATCAACAAGATGAAAACGCTGACTTACTATGAGAATTACAAGATACACTAGCAGCAGTTAATGTTCATATTCCCGTTGTTGAAACGGCAAAAGAAAATCTATTAAAAAATAAAACAGAATTTACTCCTACCCTTTTACTTGAGAATAAATTATCATCATTCCTAAAAGACTATCATGAAGCAATAAGTACAACGCTTCTCAAAACAGTTGATGATAACATAAAAGCTTCAGACAGGTGGACAGTAAACGACAGTCATTATCAAAAAATACAACTAAAAGATCAATTATTGCTATGAAATGAAGATGCAAACTGAATTTTCAAAAGTATAAATGATAAATTAGAACAATATGTCGACAATAAAGTATATACTGAAAAATATGATATGAAGCTAACTATCCCTATCTACTATCAAAGATGGAGAGATAAAAGAAAAAGGTTCTTTTTTATAAAACGTTATGTTCCAGAATACAAAGACACATATGAATTCTATTATTTCTGAAAAAATGCGAGCACGATATCAGATCCTCAAGATTTCAGTATTTATAGAGGAACATACAGAAACCTTAATAATTTTGTAAATTATTCAACAATTATAAATGATAGTATAAACCCAGCAAAAACAAAATATGAAAGTACTGACCTTACTAAAAAATGAATATGATCATCATATGATTTATTTTCAACACAAGTAGAAGCAAACAGATGATTCAATATTCTTAACATGGAAACTGAATATCAAACATATAATAATGAAAAAAGACATGCAAGACTTAATGAAGAATGTTGAAGATATTGGTTCTGAATATCAATATTTTGATGTAGGGAAAGAGTATGGGAACCAGACTGAACATGTATAACATGATCAGAAGAACCAAGCCAAATAGCAGATTGTGAAACATTTATAGACTTTGGAAACAGAGTTTGGGGAGGAGGTACTCCTCTAAACTTAGACATGAAAAAATACCAAGACCAAATTTATCAATTTGCATGAGAATACAATTACAAAAATGCAATAAAACCAATTTTCGATATAGCATGATCTGTAAAGCTAAAAAGTGCACAGCCAAAAGCAACAAGTTACGAAGCACAAACAGAATACATATCACCAATTCTCATGGCAGATAAATGAGGTAATTTAATAAGAACTGATTATCATACAGCATATACTAACGCCCGATATTTTAGACTTCCAACATCATTAATAAACGATCAAAATTTCAAAAAAAATAGTGATTCACAATTCACAATTAAAAAAGAAAAAAGAAGTAGTACAGATGAAGAATTAACATACATCTATAGAATAATACCATCTATCATAAAACATGATGCAACAACAGAGCTTCAAATAAATGGGCATTCTTGATATAGATATGACGAGACATCAGAGACATACAGCTACTATAAAAGTATTATGAAAGCACTTGATGCATCAACAGACGATTCATATTCAGAAAAAGTAAATTCAAGTATGATAGAAGTTCAAAATACAATTTACAATTTCTGACAACAAGTTAATAATACGACGAATTATTCAATATGAGCGAATATATGAACAATTTTAAGTTGAATAAAATGATTAGATACAATATTATCAACTGCATTAAACACAATAACAGAAAAAACCAACTGACAAAAAGATAATTGGAACAAATTCAATGCAATTTTCTGAAATAATTACGGAGCAATGGTTGAAAACTATGCTGAAGGATTCCATCAACATCAAATTAACCTTGATGAACCAATAGATATACGAAGCAAATGGTACATAGAAATAATTTCAAAAATAGATTCAGTCGCTAGAGACCTTGAAAATAAAAGACCAGTCGCAAAAGGGATATTCCAAAGCTATAACAATATCTTCAGTGCCATAGAAAGAGTAAAAAATAAAATTGAAGAAAAAATTAATGAAGTACAAAAAATAATAGATGACAAAACCAATGAAAATACAAATTTAGAAACAGAAAATAGCAACTTATGATCAGAGAACATGTCATTAAGAATAGAAAATGCAGGTTTAGATCCTGTAGAAGATAGTGATCAAATCAGAGCAAATAACGATACAATCAAAGAAAACGATGAAAAAATCAAAGAAAACAATGAAAAAATTGATGAAAATAAGAAAATAATACAAGAAGCAAAAGCTACAAAATCAGCATGGGAATCACTAAAAACACAACTGCCACAAATAGAATCAAGAGTAGAAAACTGATTAAACATTATTGAAAAATGTACAGCAAATCACAGTGTACTTGGAAACATCATAGAAGCAGATCATGATACTATACATTACTGAGAAGAAACAGATTCTTGCGAAGAAAATGAATGAAATAACTGATGAGAATGATCTGCTGATGATGTAATCACTAACTTAGTTAAAGAACTACAAACATCAAAAACAGTATTCCAAAAATATTTCAATGCAGATCCAAACAATCCTAAAGAAAAGAAACCATGAATGAATCTATTAACACAAGATAGACCAATAGACTCACCAAGATACATAAGTTTCCAATGAATATGAGAACATACTATAAAACTTATCTACCCAGATATATTTAAAGTAGAAGTTTATAAATCAGAATGAAATAATATTAAACTTAAAAAGACAGATCCTGAAAACAGTAAAAATGAAATTTACAAAGCCCTACAAAAATATTTCGAGAGCAAAGTTGACGAATACAACACGATATTAAGAAATGAATACAATAGTGCTAAATCAATGGACAACCAATACTACAAATACATTCGAAGAGTAGATAAATTAGCAACACCAGATAAAAATATTCGTCCATACAAATACTTTACTTACGATGAAATTATTAAAGCAATATGATGAGAAGAAATGCTATATACAATAGCAGAAATACTCTACTATCAAAGTGTTGCTATTAACTCAAGAGAATACCACGATAACATATGAAAAGATATAGACGAAACTAGACAATCATTCGACATCAACAAAAAGATTGGATATATCATGACCGAATATCTAAAAGAAGATAATGATAAAATACTTAGATGAGAAAAGATAGAATGAAAGAACATAAAATGAGAAAGAAAGAGTTTTGCCTGATTAGTTATTCCTTCATATAATACTTGATGATATGAAGTATGATACATCAATTCAAATTGAGCAGATAATATATCAGCAGAAAACGATGATATAGACACCGTATTAAAAGGATGAATAGCTGCAACAAGAAGTGCCACAGCAACAGAAGATATATCAGAAATATGATATGAAGATAGCCCATCAGACGATGAGGCATCTCAAGATATTAAAAAAGATTGTTGATATGACCCAAATGAATCACTATCACTATTCGATGGATCATGGTTTCAATGACTCGCCTGCTGGCTTAAAGCTGTCGCAAAAAAACCAGTAACTGTAAAAGTATATTTCCAAACAAGTCCAACAATTTCAAGTATAACAGAACCTCTTGAACAAAGTTGGGATGATTATAAAAAGAGTTTTTCAACAACGATTGAATGATTTGAAGACACACCACAAAGCAGTGAAAACTTAAGCCAAAGAACTCAAGCAATTTTAACAAACACTCAAATTACTTGGAATGATATAAAAGTAAATGTATCATGAAGGACTTGAAGTCTTAATTTTCTATCATTTGAAGATTTATGAAACATTATCGTAAAGATTCAATCAACATGAGATAACTGTCTTATAATTAATTGAACAAATACATGTTCTTGACCAGCAGTGATAAACAATAATCCTTACAAGAAATGATTCTCTGTTAACTATACTCTTGGAAAAACAACAATATGAAATGTAATGGCAAATATATCATTATGTTCTACAGCAGATAACTGTTGAGTAAGGAATATGGCTTTATCAGTAGTGCCTTGACCTGTTAAATCATTTAACATAGAAACTGCTACAGAAAATAAAGTTCTCGCTTGAGCGTATACTCTACTAAAAATAAAAGCACTTGATAGTAAACAAAATGAAATATTAAGGACTCTAGAAAAATACTATGTAAAAGTTAACAAATGAACACTCTATATAAATGGAACATCAAATACAACACAAGAAGTAAATGATTTCCAAAATTTAACAATGTTATATAGAGCAGAAAAATGATCTAAAGGAACCGTAACTATAACTGTTGAAGATTCAAAATGAAATGTTATGTGAAAAAACACTATTAACATCTTCCCTTGAGAAATAAAACTAAACGACAAAGATCAAGAAGACATAAAATACCAAATATCAAACGAAAAATATTACAATGCTGATTGAAGCATAAACACAAAAAAAGCTATTCCATTAAAGATATCTCTTAAATATTGATGACAAATAGTAAGAATCACATCAAACGCTTCTTTCGGATCAAAAAATAAACTAGCAAAAATAATGGTTGCCGAAGAAACAAGAGACGCACAAAACAATAAAAAGATAAAATTAAGAGAGACCAATTCTCTAATGATTGAAAACTGAGAAAAAACAGTTTATGTTGTTCCATGATACAAAGCTTGAGAAGATGAGATTACAGTAACAGTACCATGATTAGATGATAAAAAAGTAAAACTAAAAATAGAACCAGGAGAAATGAAAAAGATTGGTATCAACCTTGAAAATGATACAATATATCCTAAAGACACAATTAAATGAGAAGTTGAATTAACTGATGAATGGTGAAATAAAGTAGAAAAATCAGCAACAGTAATAGCTAAAACCACTACAAAAAATAAAGTTCAACCATCAGAAAACCCAACAATAAGTAAAGGAAGTCGAAAATTCACAATACCAACAACAGAAGAAGATGCATGACTTCATAAAATAACAGTCAGCTCAAGTGATTGAAAAATCATTGGATCAAAAAGATTTACAGTAAAGAACTTCTTCTTAAATTGAGCCATTGAATCATGACTAAATATAATGTATCTTAACATTTTCTGAAATGACCGATGAAATCAATGGTGATACTATTCCGATAACAAAAAGTTTGCAGAAAATATTATTCAAAAATCATCTAAAACACTTGCTGTTACAACACAATTAATCTCCCCTTCTAAAATAAGAGAATCAGCAATAATATTTGGAAAAAAATGAAATATACAAAATTTATGAGGATTAAACATAACAGCAACTCTATGAAATAGTCAACTAAAAATTAATGTTGGTGATGTTTGAGATTTTACAGTAACCGATAATATAAATAAAATTACAGCTATAAAAAGTGATGTATCTAATGAGCGATTAGAAAACTCAATTAAAAATGATACTTCAAATGTTATATATCTTTTTGATATAAACGATTCTTACACATACGAATGATGAATATTCAAAACAGAATGATGAGAAAAATATGCTGATGTAAGAAATTGAGTAACATTTGAACTATCAAAATATAAATTATGATTAAATCCTATTTGGGATGTAACTTATAAATGACAAATACTAGCAAGCGCAATAATAGCTAACATTGATTATTCTAAAATTAATTGAAAAATAGAAGGAATATGATATGAACTATGAGAAATTTTTGATAGATGAACAACATCATCAAAAGTTAAGGCTCTTCAATCAACAATTAACACTCTAGAAAACAGTTATCAATGATATGACTCAATTCAAAACAGTGATGAATTAAACAAATACATATGATTTAGAGCTGACTTCAAAAATATCACATTATTCGCTGAATGAGAAAGCGTATGAGAATCAACTATTCCATTTGGTTCAGAATTCTTAATTAATATATGAGATCCATTATTAAAGAATAGAGATGAAGTTGCATCAAAAAGATGATTATGACAAGTTAAATACTCAGAACCATCAAAATCAATATTTAAAGTAACTGATATTGACTACAATTGAGACGGACTAAGAGACTTATTAGTAGTATACAGAGACTGAAGTATAAATTTACTAAAACAATACAACAACAGCAAATACGAAGACTTATGAACACTTATGCTAACAGCAGAACAAATCAATGAAATATTTGTTTGAGATGTAGACTGAAATACTTTTGAAGACATAATTATAAAAAACTGAAAGAATCAGATAAGAGCATATACTAATTCAGATTGAGTATTCGATGTTGACTGAAATATTGTATGTTTGAATACAAATTCAAAATCATGAGAAACTAGTTCTAATCCAGAAGACTTATCATGAGTAATACAACTCTTTGTTGAAGACATGGATAATGACTGAAGATCTGACTTAATAACTCTTGATAAACAATGATATCTTAAAATAGTTTACTGAAACGGAACAAAGTCAACACATAGCTACCTAAGTAAAGATGTTTACGACTGTGATAAAAATCGATACCAAAGACAAGAATGATCTACTAAAATTGTAAAAAAATTCTGAATAAAGCTTGATACAGCATGAATAGCAGACGACAGTATTCTAAGATGGGATTGACTAAATTATCCTTGAAACAATGAATTAAATAATGAAGTAATTAATTGAAAACTAGACCCTAATAAACAACAAACTGATCTTGAAAAACAATGAATATATATTGATCCTGCATACCTAGAAAAATTAAAAAGTTGAAATATAGATAAAAGTGAAATAGAAAAAATTATAGCACTTTCAAGCGAGATCAACACAACAGAACAAGCACAAAAAGCATCTGAAGCTGCAAGCGTATACGTTAAAAATCCTTTTGTATGAAAATACCTTGATAAACTTAATGATGAAAATATAGCATTTATAAGTGCTTACAATGTTGAAAAATATAATGGATTAACTAATACAAAAAAGATCAATAAACCATCAAAAACATTCAGAGACAAGAATTGATGAGACCTTGAAGATTGAGATGAAGTAGAAGTAACAGTTACAATAACAACGAACTGAGTACACCTATCAGAATATTTTGATAAAATCTCATGACCATGGATAATAGATCGTAATCCAGCAACATGAGCACCAAAAGACTTAAAATTCACAATTTGAACTTGAGAAATCATACAATGAACAGCATGATATGATTTTGGAATTATTAATTGAAAATGAAGTTCTTGAATAGTAGGATGAGGTGCATTACAATTCAAATACACATTGAAATACCGTTTAGAAGATCCTGTTTATAGAGTAAAAATTGTTAGAGAAAAACCACAAACAGCTATAACAGTGAAAAATGCGGAAGAAGAAGATATAACAATAATAAATTGGAATGGATTAAAATACGAAGAAAAAAATAAAGACATTTTAATTAAGAATCCATTCGGAACACGATTCAAAATAAATGACTGATTAAATAATGCAGAACAAGCATATATCAATTTAAATGACATTTGAGAATATATAGACCGTACAAGCTCAAAAGAAGTATACGCTATGGAGAAAAATTATAAAGATTTGAATTGATGAAGCCTTGATAACTGAGATACAGTTGAAGTTACTGTAAGAATTCCTCTACCAAAAAGTCATGTACATCTTAATGCTATTCTAGAAGATATTAAATGACCATGGCGTGAATCATGAACTCCAAGTAATTTTAGTATTACAAAATGAAGCTGAAAATTAAAAAGCTGAATTAAATGATATGACTTTAACATCACAGAAATTGAACCAAAAAAAGAAGGTGATGAATATGTTTTTGAATATAAATACAATCTAACATACAAAGACTTAAACTGAAATCCAACAACAGATAATCTTCCAAGTATTATTGTACAACCAGTTGATTGATGTATTAAAAAAGAAGAAGTCTTAGAAAATGCAAAGATTAATAAAAACAGAGCTTATAATTCAAAAATAGTAGATCTTCAAGAATTAGCAAACAAATACGCACAATGAGCACAAGCAAAAAATGATGAAGCAAATAATAATATAAATAATGATATAGCAAATGCTGAAAAAAATTGAACTGAATGATCAACTATCCTTAAATCCGTAAACGAAAAATTTACTGTAAACGACATATTAAAAGATGCTCGGTGAAAAATACTAAGCAACAACTGAATAAATCTATGAACAATTGATGTTGATATAACAAATATCATGTGAGTAGACTTAAAAAAAATTGAAACAAATCTACAAAAATTTGCAAATAGTCTATGTCATGGATTCACATTCTGAACAGAATGATGAAGTCAAACTTGTGAATGATTACCTGTACCATTTAACCAAGCATTCCTAGCACCATGAGACTATCACATAATGTGATGTATTCCTCTACCACCATTAACTCGTACAATATGAAGATGACTTCCAATGTTCCATTTCCCTTGAACATTGATAACACCATTCTGACCAATACCAATTCCATGGTGATTGAAATCAGGAGCCGACGACTTTTTACGGGCTCCATGAGGAACATATCCTTCAATGATTAGAATATATGCAGCTCCAACACTTACAGCACAACTTTGAATAGCAATATGTGTATGACCACAACAAGCATGATTAAATCTACCATCACCAATAGCTGATATATGAGGTAAC
This sequence comes from uncultured bacterium, assembly GCA_946611795.1. Classification (GTDB taxonomy): domain Bacteria; phylum Patescibacteriota; class Gracilibacteria; order Absconditabacterales; family Absconditicoccaceae; genus HOT-345. Next base: position 26,251 of record CAMOEC010000043.1, on the reverse strand, counting down.
TGTATAGTTACAGCTGTTGGATTACCTTGTCCATCTTGAGGATGAGGATTATCAGATGATGACGATTGAAATTGAGATAACGGAGAAACATATGAAGATTGGGTATGAGAATATTGAGATACAAATCTCTGTACTCCACAAGAAAAAGAATCTCCATTTAAAATGGTAGCAACAAATACCTTAAATTCAAATAGCTATCCTACAAGCCCAGCAGAATGACCATATTTATGAGGACTAGTTAACATCAACTACGATCCTATAACATCATATGCTGATAATTTTGGTGATGGTGATACTGGTATTGAAATCAATTGAGTAAAAATACAATGAGCAAAAGATATAAAAAACAAACTATTATGAGGTCTCCAACAGTGAATTCAAAAAATGCTAGTTGATTGGATAGATAGACAAGTACAATACCGAATAAACAATTTACTAAGATTTGAAATCGAGTTTACATTCCCTGATCTTTCATATATATCAACAGAAATAAATAAAATAGGATGAAGAAATATAGAGAATCAAACAAATGAAAGTAAGAAAAACAACGAAGAAGAAATAGAACAAGCAAAAAATGCAGCAAAATGAAATAAACAGGCACAAGAAATTATTGAAAAAACAATGAAAACTGTAAAAGACTTAACCATTTCAAAAGAACAAATAAAACAACTAAATCTTGCAGAAGGAGCAAACCCTTTCAAAGATTTACAAGAATTATTCAATAATACAGAACTTGTAAATATTAGGACACAAAGGATTCAAATAAAAGTTCCATGGATATATAGCGAAGATATTGAAGCATATAAAAATTACCTATTAACATGGTATGAAGATAACTCTACAACACTAAATTGATGGATTGCAACAGCTGAATCAGCAGTAGCAAACTGTAAAAAAGCAGATAAAACAAATCCAGAAAAAGCAAAGCATTGTCAACTAGTTGAATCAGCTCAATCAAAACTTCTAAGGCTTTCAAATAAATTTGAAAAGATATGACCACAAATATTCCAAAATGTACAAACACTTGAAGCATATAAAAGATTCCCACTACAAATATATGAATGGCTGCATGTAACAGATAAATATTTGTGAGATATATCAGCATTAATTTGAAACTTCTTCTGATATATAAACTACTGGATGGAAGTTAATGCAAATAGATTTTCACAATATTGTGATGCAATTATAACAATTGTAACCATTGTAAAAACATATCAAATAATGATTGATTTGTTCGCTGACTGGTGAGCAAAATGCTGAAAATGTACACAAGATACTTATGACCAATACTCATGTAAATTAAGTTTCCTTTGTAGTGCTTTTGAAATACCAACAATTGCAATACCAAGTGTAAAGATACCGAGTCTATACATTGACCTATCAAACTTTAATTTACAAATGGATATTCTATTACCTCGTTTTACATTCAAACCAGAATGAATAGAACTTCCTAGATTACCTAATCTACCTCAACCTCCTGATTTAGGTATAGATTTTAATATAGACTTTGATATTCCAGATATTCCACAACTACCACAACCTCCTGAGCTTCCAGAACTTCCATCATTCATACCACAAGTAAAAATGGAACTTCCTATTTTACCACCAGCTCCAACAATTCCAGAAATACCAAATCAAATTACTTGACTACTTAGTGTAGCAAAAACACTATCAAAAATATTCTGTATTATCAAATCATGAATTTGATTAGTTTGAGAAAGTGCTGTAAAAGCAAGAATCGAACAAATGACTCAAAGATCATATGAAGTACCACGGGTAGATAACCTAGACCTAACCTTCTTTTTCAAACAAGCTCCTCTACAAGGAATAGACATAGAAGTAGACAGCTATGTCAACTTACAATATAATTTTGATGCTTTCTACAGTCTATTAAAGAGTATTGTTGATCCAATCAATCAAAAAACTTATAGTCTTCTAAAACAAGCTGAAAATTGAGTTGACTATCTTAATAGTGAAACATCACAATTCAGCCAAGATCTTGATAATGTAACTAATAGAAGTGTTATATTAAAAGCCGAAATAACAAAAGCAAACTCACCTGAAAAAATGAAAGAACAGCTTTATGAACTACGTGATTCTCTTCTAAATATAAAAGATAAAGAAAGAGTTGATGAGGTTCTAGCATTTGCTTCAACAAATACAAAAGTAGAGAAAAATGAAAAAGGAATTAATAAAATAAAGAATGATCTTGATAAACTAATAAGCCAAGAAAAAGATAGTGTAAATCAATTAGCTGAATTAGCAATGAATGATTATGATTGATTCCTTAACTCTATAAAAGATAGGAAATCAGATGAACCATATCAATTAACATTATCAACAAATCTACTAAATAAAAACGAAAATGCTGAAAATGCTATTTCAAAATTCAACGCAACAGAAATGTTAATTGAAACAGAAAATAAAAAAGTTGATTGATACTACTCTGCACTAAAAAATCACACAGCAAGTGAGCTAAATATGAGTGATGAGACATATCAAAACTCAATGAAATACATGGCATCAATCAAAGATAAGATTAACCAACGATATAGTATTAAGAAAAATCAATACGAATGAACTACTATACTCCAAGACAATAATTGAGAAATAGTAGAAAAACCATTATTAGCTGCAACAAACACTACTCCATCATTGAATGAAGCTTCAACAAATGACTACAGCCAATATGTAAAATGAATATATATCAAAGATTGAGATAAGACAATTAGTGCTGTTAATTCAGAATACAACTACAATAAATTCATTTGATACTACGAGAAAGACCTTGATAAAGATTGAAAGAATGAACTAATAATGTGGGATAATAACAATGTATTTGTTAAATACTTTGAGAAATGAAATACAAAAGGTAGAAGCGCAATTGTTATTAAACCAACATTAAAAGAAGGTTCTCAAAAACAATATATTGCTGCAGGATGATTATTCTCTAATCAAATAAAAGTATATGACGAAAATGCAGAAATTAAGAATTTTGAACTTCATTGACAAAACTACGATGCAATAAGTGTATCATTTGATAATGATAAATATGCATCTACAAGTTGATACTTACTACGTATGACAGAACGTGTTGACTGATTCCGAGAGAAAAATTCTGAAAAAGATACTAAATACATATTATTCTTACCTAGAGGATCAGAAGAAGAAGTTGAAAACCTATGAATTGAATTACAATGAAGAACTCAATATATCAAGAAACTAATCTGAGACAAGATTTATGAAGTAAGATACTACAATCCTTCAGATGAAACACTAAGATTCAGTCTTCCAGAAGTTCCAAGAAAATGGCAATACATCCAAGTAACAACCGTTAAGTTAAACTGAAAATTCTATCAACAAAACGCACCATGGTCTAATCAACTTGTTTGATGAAGACAAGCTGTTGGTGATGGTGAACCACCTAAAGCAACAGTTGAACTAGAAAGAGTTAAGAAAGGAAATGAAGTTATAGATAATTGATTTGACTTAGAATGATACGTTGGTACATATTATAACCTAAGAATAACTCGATATGATGAAACAAAAGTACGTGAAACAAAATTGATAGAACGAGATTCTGAAAACAACACAGGTAAAGTATTAAATGAAAGAGATTTCGATGCATTTACAGGAATAATACTTATACCAGATTTGTTCTTCAAGAAAAAAGAAACTAAAATATATAAAATTAATGCTGTAGATTCACAAGGAAATGACATCGAAGAAACAATAAATTTAAATATCGAAATTCCTTGAATATCAATAGAAGATATTGTTCGTAATGATTGATATAAAGAATGAATTAAAGGTCCAGTATCAATAATATCTGAACTAGAAACAGATATAGATAAATGAGATGTTAGTTTTGAAAGATTTAGGAACAATCAAACAACTCCAATAACTGCTACTGAATGATGAACAGAAAATCAAACATATCCTGTAACAACAAATCAAACTAGAGTAACAGGTCAATATTATGATTACTGAGACAATATCTGATTATATACTAAAGATAATAAACAATTTGCAAACGTAAATTGAGAAAACGGTGAAATTGAAATAAAAGGTGAATATGCTCAAAACATAAAACCTCGTGTAGACTTATCACAATGATATCCTACTGTTAAACTAATGGATTGAGATACTCCTCTATTTGAAATCATTATAGAGCCAGAAGAATTAATAAAAACAGAAGTTTATAAATGAAAGATCATAGAGCTTGAGTGATGAAATTATTGAGCATTCGAATGAGGTATCGCTATTCTTAACAATGATAAAGTTATACTGTATATTGGTCCAACATGAGTTCTATATACAACAGAAAATCTCCAATGAGATTACGTATTTAATAAAGCTGATGAGACCATAACATACAAAATATATGAAGCCTTTGGAGATGATATCGCAAGTATCACCTTCAAAGCAAAACCTCTTGAATAAAACAAGTTTTATCATATAAACTCTATAACATTTAACGGTATTAAGAAGATGAAAAAAAGTATCCTTGCAATTAGTATCATTAGTCTCTTATTCATTTGAAACATAAGTTTTGCATACAAAAGTGATTGTGCAGCTGTTTCTTGAGTAGACTTAAAAAATTGACTTACAGAAGGTATGAAATTAAGCTTTAAATGAAGTTACTGAAATGAACTAATAACAGAAAAAGGACTAGTAAGAGCATATAGAAATCTAAAAAAATACTGTTGTTTTGATACAGAAGAGCTTAAAAATGATAAAACATGTAAAAAATCAGACTTTGATGATATTTGAAAAGATTATCCAAAATCTCAATATTTTCTTGATCATATAATAAATATTATGCTAAGAAGACTTTGACCAAAAACATATGAAGGCCTTGAACTAGATGAAAAAGCTGCAGAATGGGAAAAAATAGTAGAAGAATTTGCTACTGATACAAATTGAGCCTTACCACAAAAATTAGAGAGTAAATATAAAGAATATTGGCTTAATGATAAATGCTGGGAATTTTCAACTAGATGAAAAGTAAAAACACAAGTACCTAAATATTTGATATCATATTACGATTGAACAAGTCCTTGAACATATGCAGGGAAAATTGAAAAAACAGAAAATTGATGAACAACAATAAATGATGTAGAAAAATTCAAAAAAATAAACGATTGGGATTTAACAACAAAATATGAAAATCTTTGCCAGATATGAATATATCAAGCAATAAAACAATGAAGATTTGATGATACAGATCAAGACACAATTACAATACAAAAAAACTGTCTTAATAAAATAAAAAAAATTCTACAAGATAAAGCAGAATTGTATTCTAAATTCATAACAACAGAGACAAATCTTCTTATGCGAAATAATTTAAGAAATTACAACAACTACCTTACATCAAGAAGTATAACAGTAGATAATACAGCTGTAAGAGCAAATAACTACTTATTCTGAGTACTAAGATTAATACAACAAATAACATTAAAATGTAACTAATTTAAATTATTAATACTCAACAATGAAAAAATTTTTATTATTAGCAATTGTATTTACACTATCTTCACTAAGTTTGACAACAAACGCAACACAACATACATCAAACTATTTGCATATTATTCCAGAAACAGAAACAGATAACGACTATGATGATAAAGCAGCTTCTATTGTAAAATTAGTTTGAGATGACGATGGAAGATCAGTAAATGATAGATACAATGAACAGGCAAAAGATATACTAGATGACTGAGATATCTGACTTGCTTTTGAAACAGGTGTAATGAACTGGGATATATTACTTAGTTATGTTGCATATGTAATAAGATTTATTAATCAATTATGAATTCTAATTTGAAGTATAATGATACTTTACGCTGGATATCAATTCGCAACCTCAATCTTCTGATGAAACGTATCTAATTGAAAAACTGCTATAAAAAACGCAATCATATGAATTATCGTTATAGTTTTTTCATTCGCTATATGGAAAGGACTTGAAGCAATGTTCTTATAATAATTTAAAAAAATAAAAACAACACATGCATAGTGAAAAGAAAGCCGTTAAAATAGCAAGTATCTGAGCATTTCTTTTGGCAATAATAAAATTCACATTCTGAATCATTAGCTGAAGTATGACATTATTAGCTTCAGCAGCAGATTCACTTTTAGATTTTATGGTTTCTCTATTAAACCTTTTTGCATTAAAAGAATCAGCAAAACCAGCAGATAAAGAACATAATTACTGACATTGAAAAGTAGAATGATTAGCTGCCGTAATAGAATGATTTATTATTATCGTATCTTGATTACTAATAATATTTTCATCAATACAAAAATTGCTTCGTTGAGATAGTATAGACTGAATAAATGAAAGCATTATTGTAATGATAATATCAATCCTAATAACATGAATCATCGTATTATTCATGAAAAAGACAGCTGAAAAGACAAACAACTTAATAATAAAAGCAGACTTAATACACTACACTATGGATTTTCTAACTAACTCATGAATAATACTTGCACTGATATTAGTAAAATACACATGATATCAATCCATAGACCAAATAATAGCTATAGGAATTGCAATATACATTATGTTCCCAAGTATAAGAATTATAAAAGATTGAATAGATGTATTAATGGATAAAAGTATAGAAAAAGATGAAGTAATATGAAAAATAATCTTAAAGAATCCTAATATAGAAAGTTTTCATAAACTAAAGACTCATAAATCATGAGGTAAAGTATTTATCAGTTTTCATATCGTATTTAAAAACAAAAATATATCTCTAAAAGAAGCAAATGAAATAAGTAACGAAATAGAAAAGGATTTAAAAAAGCACTTCAAGAAATCAAGCATATTAATAAGACAAGATTCATATGACGAACTAATTTGAACAAAGTAGTTTGAATTGAAAAAACTATTAACATCATTATGTTTCTATATAGTTTTTAACTAAAAAATAAACGAATGACTAAAGAAGTAAAAACAAATAATGAAACTATGAAACAATACTATCAATACTATAAAAAAAATTTCAAATTTTATTTTGTAGGATTCTGCTTTGCTATAGGATTATTCATAATTCTATTCGTACTGTGAATAATTAGTTTTAATAGTACTCCTCAACTACTAAGTAACCCTAAGACATTGAATTACCTTGAAGATAATGCATTCTGAGAAATCTGAAGCTGAGAAAATGAAAAAAAATGAAACAAAATAAAGAGCACAATTATTTCTGCATATCCAATACTCTACCATATTTGAGAGAACCAAATTCCAAGTCTAAAAAAGAGTTTCTATATCATGAAAAATCTTGAAACAAAAGACGTTTCAGTTAATCCTCTTATAAAATACTTAAGATTACCAGATACAAAAACAAAATGATTTAAAGCCTGAAAAGTTGAGAATATCTTATTTGAAACCGCAGACCAAAAATACTATGTTAGCATAGACCTAAACCATAAAAAGATTGAAATCTTCAATGCAATAGAAGAATATATCGAACAAGAAGAAGAATTCAGTGAAAAAGAAATAAAGAAAATAATAAAATCAGAATTATCAAAATTAGGACTCAGCTTAAAATACTATTGAGATCCAACAATAACTGAAGAATCATCATCAGAAATAACATTTTTCTACCCTAGAATTATTGATGATAAAGAGCTTTGGAACTCAAATAAAAAACAAGAATGATTCAGCGCAACATTTGATAAAGAACAATGAATATTATTAAATATTCTAAACTATGATGTTCAATCATACCAACTATCTGAATACCAACTACAAAAAACTAAAAAAGATATATTAGAAACACTATGAAATGAATGAAATATTGATACAACAAAAAAAGGACAAGAATGATCAATACCAATGATAAAGTGAAAATACATATACCTTGAAAAAGATGGATACTATATTCCTGCTCTATTATTCAAATCAGACACAACTAATATCGAAAAAAATATTATCACACCTCTATTCTAAATATCAACTTGAAAAGAATAAGAGAATAACTACACTCTAAATAATACAATTTTATTATTACTTCAAAAATATGAATAAAAAATTAACAGAAGGAAAGAATTGTGATTACATCATCACTGTTAGCTTTTGAGATGAAGATAAATCAAAAGTAAGATGACACGTGTTAGAACATTTTGCAAAAGATATGAAAATTCCTTGATTCAGAGCTGGTAAAGTACCTATGCATATTGTTGAAAAGAATATTGAACCAGTATATATCGATATGACAATTACTGAACATCTTATTAACGATGCAATTCAAGAAATATTAAAAGAAAATAAAGACATTAAATTCATTGGTGAACCTTATGGATATGAAACAAAAGAAGACAAATGAACAACTAATGTTACTTTCCATTTAGACGTTTACCCTGAAGTAAAAGTTGATGGTAAAAAATGGGAAGGTATTAAAATGAAAGAAATAAAAGTTGAAGCAACAGATAAAGAAGTTGAAGATTCATTATTGAATATTCAAAAGAATTATGCAGACTATAAAGATGCAGAAACTATTTCAGATAAAAATACTATCTCAAAATTAGGATTAGAATTTATTGATAAAAACTGAGAAACTGTTGATAAATGAACAACATACCTTTGAGAAACAGAATTTAATGAAGATAAATTTTGGGCAAAAACATTCAACGGAAAAAAGAAGAAGGAAGTAATAGAATTAGCATACGATGAAAAGAAATTACCACAAGTTCTTCATGCTAAAAAAGGTGAAGCTAAAAAAGTTAAGATTACAATTCAAGATGTAAAAGAAGTAGTTCTTCCTGAACTAAATGATAAAATGATTGAAAAATTATTTGGAAAAGATGCTGAGGTAAAAACTAATGCTGAATTAAGAGCATATATCAAAAAAGAAATCGTTAATCAAAAAGAAGAAAACGAACTTGTTCAAACTATAGAAAATTATCTTAATGACGTTAGAAAATCAGGAGTTAACGTAGTTATTCCTAAGACAATGATTGATCAAGAATTCAAAGTTAGAATGGATAACTTAAAACACAGATTTGGAAGTGAAGATAAAGTTAAAGAATATTTCACTCAATTAGGAGAAGAAAAATCTAAAGAATTTGTTGACGGTGTTCAATCTGCTGCTGCAGAAAGTCTAGAAAAGTTCTTTATTCTAAACAAAATTACTGAACTACTTTGACTTAATATAAACTGGAACGATCAAAATCAAGAACCATTATTTGTTGAAAAACAAATTTACGGAAAACTTGTAGGGGCGTTACCTGAAAAAGAAACAAAGGCTGCAAAAAAGCCAACTAAAAAAGCAACTAAAAAAGAAGACAAATAATTAACAACCCTGTAAAACCAGGGTTTTTTAATAGAGATCTACTACATGATAAAATTCATAATAGATTTTATCCTCTACCCCTTCAAAAGCAAAGACCCTAATAATAAATTTGCGATATTTTTAGACGTAGTATTCAAAAAATATCCTGCATTTCTACGAATAAAGCCAAACCGAAGGAAAGTATTAGCATTCCCCTTTGTTATAATCCACGCTATTTTTAAAAAATAAGATTATCACAATGAAAGAATTGAAAATAAAAGATGAAACCTATAATGATTTCATGATGCTGAAAAAACTTATCGAACAGAATTCATGAGAACAAGTCACTGATGATGAAATACTAGACTTTATGATAAGAGCTATTACTGAATCAATCGAATTACCAGAAAAAGATGAAGAAGAACATCATCATTGTCATTGAGACCATTGCTGCTGACATTGTAAACACAATTAGAGCTTCATTTTTAATAAATTCTTAACTTGTTTAGCAAGGAATAATCAAATAGAATTCCACTTAACACAAACAAACTTCCCCTCTAATCAATAATTTCAAGGAATATCAGATCAATCTGATATTTTTTGTAATGATTCATAATCTAGTTCTACGATATTTTTACTCATAGCATTTCAAAATACAGTAACAATTCACTGCTGCGGAATAAAATCTCATCTAAATCAAAGCTTAATTATAGGTATTCATTGCTTTTCAATAAACAATCATTTATTATTTATCTCTGTATTATCTTTCACATAGACAAAATCCTTTGAAGCAAAAAACTGATATTTCTCATCACAAATAACTCCTCGCTCCTCCATTAGATAATCCACCACACGACTTCTCAATGAATCTGAATAATCATATTCAGACTTTTTTAAAAATCTTTCATCAACTTTAGCTGTATTTGAAAGTGATTTTAACTTTCTAAATTTAGCAATAAAGAATCATCAAGTTTTTTGAATATGAGGCCAAAATCTTGCTACCAATTGAGCTTTTCACTTATCTAAATATTTCTCCAATCAAAAACTTTTTCACTTAATATCAACATTAATAAGTTCTACTCTATCTCACAACTGTTCTAAAACATAAGAAATAACTCACTCATTTTCATAAGGATTTAATGTACAGGTTGAATAAACTAATTCACCTCAAACTTTTAATGCTTTCAATCAGGATAATAATAATTCTTTCTGCAATTTTGCTAACTTCTCTGCACCAACCTGATCCCAATAAACAACATTTTTATCATATTTATACTGCATTCCCTCTCATGAACAAGGAGCGTCAACAAGAACCTTATCAAACATTTCATGAGCTAAATCACCAACAGATACTCAATCATATCAAAGAATAGAAGTATTATATAATCAACAACGATTTAGATTAAAAACCAACGCTTTTCTCCTTGCAAATGAAAGTTCATTAGCAAATACATGTCATCCTCATAAATTCAATAACCTATCAGCTAGTTGTACTGTCTTTCATCCTGGTGCTGCACATAAATCTAAAACAACATCTCATTTCTCAACACCTAGCACCTGTGCAGATAATCCAGCAGAAATCTCTTGAATATAGAATAATCAAGCATTATGAAAACTATGACTTCATAAAGACTTTACATCAATATTTTCTACACACTTAACATCATCAAAAGAATTTCAAGAACTAGCCAAAAAATCAGGCAAATAAAATTTCCATCATCTATCTTTTAAGAATGCCTCAATCTCCTTACCACAAATCCTTGATTGGATTAGCTTAATACTTTTAGGAAGCCTCTTTTGATAAAACTCTTTAAATAGCAAAAAATCCTCCTCAGAGGATAAAATGCCATGAACAAAATCAAGATAATTTTGCTTTTTCATTTTTTTATACTAATTAGAAGACTTCAAAAATTGTTCTGCCTCTAAAGCTGCCTTACATCAAGATCAAGCAGCAACAACAGCTTGTCTAAAAGGAGTATTTTTATCCTTTACATCTCATGCAGCAAAAACTCATTTAACACTTGTCATTGCTGATCAAATATCTGTTTTTATACTTCAACCTTCATCTAATTCTAATTGTCATCACAAGAAATCAGTATTAGGCTTATGTCAAATAGCATAGAATAAACCTGCACATTCGATATCAAATTTTTCATTAGTCTTATTATTAAATGCTTTTACTGATCTTAATTGATGTCCATCTCAATTAGCTTCAAGAACTTCAGTATTCCACAAAACTTTAATCTTATCATTTAATGCTACCTTTTGTTGCATTGAAGGAGATGCTCTAAAGAATCATTTTCTTACAAGAATATATACTTCACTAGCAAATTTTGTTAAATAAGTAGCTTCTTCCATAGCAGAATCTCATCATCAAACAACAATTAATCTACCATTTCTATAAATTGGTAACCCTCAATCACAAATAGCACAAGCTGAGATTCCTCTTTGCCAATACTTATCTTCTCCTGGAATTCTTAACCTTAAAGCAGTTGCTCAAGTTGCCACGATAACTGACTTTGCATAATAAACCTCATTTCAAGAGAAAACCTTGAATGGTTTAACAGAAAAATCAACACGATCAACTGTTTTTGGTAATATTTCTACTCACTGATTTTGACATTGTTTTTTAATTCTCAACATCAATTCAGGACCATCAATACCATCTGGAAATCCAGGATAATTATAAACAGTTGTAGTTGTTGTTAACTGTCATCCTGCAGGAATTCATCAAGCCATGTACCCTTCAAATAACAAAGGATTTAACAAAGCTCTAGTAGCATAAATAGCTGCAGTATATCAAGCTGGTCAAGAACCAATAATGATTAAGTTATGTACATCCATTGTAAGAATGAATATTATATAAAACTCAAAGAACTTATAGTATTAAGCAATAATAAATCAAATTGAAATTACTTTAATTTATTGACTAATTGCATTTTTAAATCATCAAATCAAATTCACTTTTTAACGGAAACAAACACACAATTATAATCTTTATACTCCTGCTTTAATGATTGTATCCTTTCCTCATCAACTAAATCAATCTTATTAAACACAAGTATTTTATCCTGATTAGCTCAAATATCTTCTAAGACCTGATGAACAACTTCAATTCTTTCTTGAACAAACGAATCACTCGAATCAATAACATGTAATAATAAATCAGACTCAATACTATCCTCCAGTGTTGATGAAAACGATTTAATTAATTTTGGAGGCAAATCTCTTATAAATCAAATAGTATCATTCAACAAAATTTCTTTTCACAATCAAGTTGTTGGATCTGTTATAAGATAACACTTTCAAACATTAGTTCATAATGTAGCAAACAATTTATCTTCTGCCAACACTCATTTCTTAGTCATTGCATTAAGCAAAGAAGACTTTCAAGCATTAGTATATCAAACAATTCACACTGTAGGCATCCCCTTCTTTTTCCTAGCATCACGATGAAGTTTTCTCATTTGAGTATATTCAACTAACTTTTTTTCTATTTTCATAACTTTTTCCTTCAAGTGTCTTTTCATCCTCTCAGTATTTGTTTCTCATATACCTCTTGTTGCTCCTCATGAACTTCAAGAACTTCATCCTTGCCTAGAAAGTTCCATTCACATTCAATAGATTCTTGGTCACATATGTTTAATAGCAGCAAGTTCTATCTGTAATCTTGCTTCTCATCAAGTAGCATGCTTTTCAAATATTTTAAGTATCAAATCTATTCTATCCCATGCTTCCATCTTATCTTTCAAATTATTTTCTTCACTTACTTCACGTAACTTCTCATTAATTTGATAAATTTGTGATGGTTTCAAAGCATTACCTATAATCAACAAATTAGCACCTAAACGAAGCATATCAGAAACAATTTCATCCAATTTTCCTTTTCATACATAAGTGTTATGATCAGGGAAATCCTTCTTTTGATATTTTTGGAGAACAACAACACCTCAATAGGTATTCACCAAATTTTCTAATTCTCTCATTCTATCTTCAAGAATTTCTCTTGGAGTTTGTTTATCTACAATATCCGCCAAGAACACACGAAGTTCTGGTTGTTGTTCTATTTGCATATTTTTTAACCAATATAAACCTATTTAAAATCCTACATATCATCATAGGTATCAAGATATACTACATGAGTTACAAGATATTCACTTATTCCATGTTTTCCATCAGCTCATCATATTCCAGATTTTTTAACTCAAGCATGGAATCATTGAATAGCTTCAAAATGCTCACGATTGATATAAGTCTCTCAGAATTCTAATTCACGACAAACTTTAGTTGCCATATTCAAATCCTTAGTAAAAACAGAAGAAGCTAAACCATAATCACAATCATTAGCATATTCAATAGCTTGATCTACAGTATCAAATTCAACTAATGGAATAATTGGACCAAAAGTCTCTTCATGAATAATATCCATATCTTGAGTACAATTATCTAACACTGTTGCAGCATAGAAATATCATTTATCTCACACACGATGTCATCCACAAAGAAGTTTTGCACCTTGACTGATAGCACGTTCAACCTTCTCAGTAACACTTTCTAATGCACGTTTCTCAACCAATGGTCACATATCAACAGAATCATCTTTACATGGATCTCATACTTTAACAGCAGACATTTTTTCAACAAGAATTTTTGTAAATTCTTCTTTTATCTCCTTTTGAACATAAACACGCTCTGCATTATTACAAATTTGTCCATTATTACCAATACGACTATCAACTATCCATTGAGCAGTACGCTCTAAATCTGCATCTTTTAATACAATAGCAGGAGCTTTACCTCAAAGTTCCAATGATACTTTAGTAATATTTTTAGAAGCCGCAGCCATAATACTCTCACCTGCCTCAACTGATCCAGTAACACTAACAATATCGATTTTTGGACTTCAAGCCATCTCATTACCAATAACAGATCATTTACCTGTTACAATATTAATAACTCACTTTGGAAGTCCTGCTTCATGAATAACCTTAGCAAACTCAGTACAATTTTCTGGAGTTAATTGACTTGGTTTTATAACAATAGTACATCAAGCAATTAACGCAGCTCAAGCCTTACGAGCAATAAGAAAGAATGGGAAATTCCATGGTAAAATTCAAGCTACAACTCCTATAGCTTTTCTCTTTAAAATAATTGTTTCATTTGGACGATCTGAGGGAATTACTTCTCACTCAATATGACGAGCAAAAGAAGCCATATATTCAAAATAACTAATTGTAGCTCCTACTTCAATTTCAGCCCACTTACGATTTTTTCATTGTTCACGCATAAGAATCTCAACAAAATCTTTTTCACGATTTTTAATTCACTGAGCTATTTTTAATAAATATCAAGCACGATCAATTGATGATATCCTCTCCCAAGGTTTTTGAGCAGCACGAGCAGCATCTAACGCACGATTAACATCCTCAATTGTTCACTCAGGTTGACGAGAAATAACCTCTTCTGTTGAAGGATTAAGAACTTCAATCCATTTTCAATTTGAGCTTTCACAAAACTCACCATTGATATACATTTGTAAGTCTTTCATCAAACTATCAAAAATATAAATAAGAATAACAAATAAAAGCTATATAAAAAGCCAATAAATGCAAGCAATTTTCAAAAAAATCTATCATACACTTCCCTCCATTTCTAACTCTATTAAACGATTTAATTCTCAAGCATATTCTAACGGAAGCTGTCTTATAACAGAAGAAACAAATCAATTAACCAACAAAGACATTGCCTTCTCACGAGGAATTCCTTTACTCATTAGATAAAAAACTTGATTTTCATCCACTTTACCAGCAGAAGCCTCATGAGATATTAAAGCAGAAGCATTCTCACAATCTATTAATGGAATCGTTTTACTAACAGATTTTTCATCCAATATCAAAGCATCACAATTTACTGCACATACAGCATTTTCAGCATTTTTTCAAACCTTAACAATTCATCTATAAGTATTAATTCCTCAGTTTAATGAAATTGATTTTGATACAATATTAGAAGAAGTATTCTTTCATAAATGAATAACTTTAGCTCAAACATCCTGATCTTGTCAGGTAGAAGCCATAACGACAGAAAGATTATCTGATTTAGATCAATCTCATTTTAATATAGAACATGGATATAACATAGTAGCTCAAGAACCAAGATTTCATCAAACCCATTCCATTATTCAATTATCATCAACAACTGCCCTTTTAGTATTCAAATTATAGGTGTTCGTTGACCGATTCTCAACTGATGAATATCTCATCTTAGCATTTTTTCAAACATAGATTTCAACACATCATGCATGAAGAGACAACTGATTATATTTTGGAGCAGAACATCCTTCAATATATTGAGCCTCTGATTCATCTTCAAGAATAATAATAGTATGCTCGAATTGCCCTCCTAAAAAAGTATTCATACGAAAATATGCCTGCAATGGTTGAGTTAACTTCACTCATTTAGGGATATAGACAAAACTTCATCAACTCCAAACCGCTCAATGAAGAGCTGCGAACTTATGATCAGTAGGAGGAACGATATGCATAAAATGCTCTTTAACTAAATCCGGATACTCATTTAATGCATGAGATAAATCTTCAAATATAATTCACTGTTCTTTCCAAACCTCTTTAATCTTATGATAAATTGCAGTTGAATCAAATTGTCATCAAGCTCAAGCCAAATACTTTGCCTCAGATTCTGGAATTCATAATTTTAAAAATGTTGATTTTATTTCTTCAGGGACATCATTCCAATCATTTGCATAAGTCTTAGAACCAATCTTAGGCTTTGCATAATAAACAATATTATCAAAATCTAAATCTGAGATATGAGGTCAATAATGAGGCATTTCAAGAGAATAAAAAATCTTAAGAGATTCTAACCTCTTTTCTAACATCCATTCAGGTTCATTCAAATCACGAGAAATAGCTCTTACAGCATCCTCACTTAAACCTTTAATATATAATTCATACTCAACAGAATTCGCTTTATCTAATTCCATCAACAACTACTAAAATAAACAAAATCTACTCTATATAAATAGAGACAATTTTCCATAAAATTTAAAACAAAAATCAAAAACAAATATAAGATAAAGTCAACCCATAAAATCAAATAATAAGGTTAAAATTTGATAAAATGCCATTTTCTAACTATACTCTAATTAATTATTTATAACAAAAAAATAAATGGACCAATTCTTTTTATCATTCTCAGTTATCTTATGAGTTGTTTTGCTTTCCCTATGAGTTATGAAAGCATTGAAACAGCCAACGATTATTGCTTATATCTTAGCATGAACAATCATTGCTTTTATTTTTCCGAATTTCTTTAATAAATATGAATTCTTAAATAACTTTTCACAAGTATGAATTGTATTCCTTCTCTTTATTATATGAACCGAATTAAATCCAGCGACAATCCAATGACTCTGAAGTAAAACCGTTATGGTATGAATACTTCAAGTAATAGGAAGTAGTTGTATTTGATTTATAACTGGGTTTCTCTTTTGATTTGATTTTATGACCTCATTATATATTGGAACAGCAACAGCATTAAGTTCAACAATCGTAATTCTAAAATTGCTCTGAGATAAAGAAGACTTAGATTCAACATATTGAAGATTATCGGTTTGAATATCTGTTTCTCAAGATATCTTTGTAATGCTATTTATGTCTATTGTTGCAACATTTTCAGCATTATGATGAGAAAGCATCATCCATACAGCATGAATTCTACTTATTAAAATTATTTGAATCCTATTGGGAATAGTAATATCTACTAAATATTTACTACCTCCTATAACAAAAATAATAGCTGAATCACAAGAATTTTTACTATTATTTTCAATTGGTCGATGTTTCATAGTTTCAACCTGCTTTGAATTACTTGGATTCTGAATGGAAATAGGAGCTTTATTTGCATGAATTACATTAGCTTCTTCTCCATATAGATTTGAAATAACAAGTAAAATGAAAGTACTAAAAGATTTCTTCATAGTAATCTACTTTGTACTTCTTTGATCTAATCTTTCATTTAATTGAAATATTAACCGATACTTTATAGCTGCATGATTATTCTTAGTTGTAATTGTAAAACCATATATAACAATGCGACTATTAAAACTAATATGACATGTAAAAAAGAACAGCTTTCTTACATGAATTGCAGAAATTCCAATGAGTGAATTCTCTTTCATTCTTATAACAATGGGTATAACAAATTGAATAATCAAAGACCCGAATCTACTAACAATGATAACAATAATCTGAATCATAAGTATCTTAATCTCTTGATATACAACAACCTACAACCTAAACATCTTTAAAAAACTATGAAAATTACAAAAATACATACCAGGAAATAATATAAAAAAGAACCAAGAAAAACTAGGTACTCCAAACGATATTATAATGTTCTGATACTGAAGACTTTGATCAGAATTATACAAACATTTTCAAACAAAGAAATATAATATCCTAGTAATTGATGAACATCCATGAGTTATTAATCAACTTAATACAAAAGGAATAGACTGTTTATATTGAGATGCCTTAGATCTAGAATTCTTACAAGAAATAAATCTAACTTGAACAAAAATGGTTATCTCTACCATCACAAGTATTGATGTTAATCAAGCATTAATTTGAGTCTTAAAAGAAAAAGATCCAAATCTAATTATTATATGTGTTGCTACACAATTAAATGAAGCAATAACACTATATGAAAAAGGAATGGACTATGTAATTATGCCACATTATATCTGAGCAAATCATACAAAAATAATATTAGATGAATTCGGATTAGATGTAGAAAAGTTCCTTAAAAATAAAACAAAACAGATAGAAGAATTAAAAGAAAAAAGCAGAGAATCATTATTCTGAGAACTGAGTAAAAATAAATAATACTTAAAAAATTGATATAATATGTGACAATATACACTCAAAAAATTTGTCAAGCTCAAAACATTTAAACTCTTATTATATTTTGAAAATTAGTTTTTATAAGGATATACTTACAATAAGTAAAAAATATAAACTTTTAATTTATGATATCATACATCATGACTGATGAAAAACAAAATGAAGAAGTAAAATTTAATAACCCTAAGGATGCTGCTAACATTCCTCTAATTTGGATCCATGATATGACTTGGGGATACGATGAAAGTAAAAAAATTCTATTTAAAAAATTCAATTTCAACCTTAAGAAATGAGATTTTACTGTAATCACAGGGAAATCATGAACAGGTAAATCAACATTAGTAAAATTTCTTATCGGTCAAATCAAACCATATAAAAAGACTCTATACTACAAAATGGAAGATATGTCAGAATTCTGAGATGATGAAATCCAAAGATATAGAAGAAAAATTGGTATTATCTTTCAAGATTATCAATTAATTAATAGTTTAACACCAAAACAAAACATTATATATCCACTAGTTTTAGATTCAACACCACTTCCAACTATCAAGAAAAAATACGATGCCGTAAATAAACTTCTTGATATTTCAAGTATTGAAACAACAGAAATCAAAAAACTAAGTGGTTGAGAAAAACAAAAAGTAGCAATGGCTAGAGCTCTTATTCATGCTCCTGATTTCATTATTGCAGATGAACCAACAGGAAATCTTGATCATGAAAACACTCTTCAAATTGCTGATATTCTTATTAAAGCAAACCAAATCGGGAACACAATCGTTCTTGTAACTCACGATGAAATGCTCCTAAGCTATCTAAAACAACATGTAGAAATAAAAACCATAACTTTGGGAAAGTAGATGAATCTTTATAAATTTGAAGAAGATTAATGACGAAAACTGAAGAACTTTTAGAAAAAATAAGTAAGCAAATTAATTCTTTAAATATTGCATGATATATTAAAGAAGAAGTAATTGCTTCCTTAAGATACCTTCATTGGTATAAATTAAAAAATATTGAGAAAAATATGGATTCTTTTTGTGAATACTTAATATTTTTAAATAATCAAAATACTGAAAAAATAGATAACTTATGCACAGGGAAATGAGATAAGAAAGAATCTTCTCCAAAAGAATTAAACTATTTCTTTGCTCCAGAAAAGAAACTCAGCAAAGAAAAAGAAAAACTATATAACAAAAAACTTTCTGAAAATGGTTATGAACTACTAACACTAATCCAATGAATAAAATGAGTACTTATTCTTAGCATAGACGAATTCTGTAACGCAAGCAAAACGAGAATGGATATTCATAACATGCTTATGAAAAGAGAAAAAAAGAATACAAAATAACTTAAACAAAAACATAAATAAACACAGAACTTGGAAATAATTACCAAGTTTTTTTTGTGCCAATAATTGATTTTAAAAGTGAAAAACATATCATTTTCCCAACAATTTAGAACATAAAACGAGTATGATAAATACAGATACACTCCTCTCTTCATATAACTATGAACTTCCAGAAAATCTTATAGCACAAAAGCCATCAATTCCAGCACACAACGCTAAAATGATGGTTTTAAATCCAAAAGAATGAAATTACACAATAGAAGATTCAAGTTTTATACAACTACCTACATACTTAAATAACAACTACCTCATATTTTTAAATAGAACAAAGGTTTTTAAAGCAAGGATTCCTCTTGAAGGAGAAAAAATTATAAGAAAAAGCTGAAAAGAAGTTATCATAGATCATTGAGAAATATTTGTTTATCGTATTATTACCGAAAAAAGATTTGAATGCTTAGTTTCAGATAGTAAGAACTTCAAACCATGAAGTAAAATTTTCTTCAAAGACAATACTGTTTTAGAAAGCATTGAATTCACTGAAAACTGAATACTTTTTGAAATAACAAATCAAACAATATTTTCTTTTCTAGAAAAGATATGAGAAATGCCTCTACCTCCATACATAAAATACGAAAAAGAAAAAGAACAACGATATCAAACATTCTTTGCAGAAGAAATATGATCAGCCGCTGCTCCTACAGCATCGCTCCACTTTACACCTGAATTAATAAAACAACTTGAAGAAAAAGATGTCGAGCTTAAATATCTTTGTTTACACGTTTGACTCTGAACTTTTAAACCAGTATATGAAGAGAATATAGAGAACCAAAAACTACACTTTGAACCAATGATTATTTCTAAAGAGATACGAAAATTTATAAAAGAAAAGAAAGAAGAAAAAAAAGTATTCCTCCCTGTCGGAACAACAATGATAAGATATTTAGAATCATTACCATATATCCGAAAATACTTGAGGAATACTAATTATATTAAAGATATTGATTCAAAAACAATAAATCGATGGGATAATCTTACAAAGGACCTCGATGAAAATAGGATTAATGAATTTGTACCAGAACAAACCATTCAAGAAAACGGAAACTGAGAATCTATCATCCAAACAAGACTATTTATTAGACCATGAATTCCTTTCTATCTTGTAGATGAGTTAATAACAAATTTTCATCTTCCTAAAACATCTTTAATGATGCTTATTTCAGCTTTTATGTGAAGAGAAAATCTTCTAAATGCATATGAAAAAGCAATCAAAAATTGATATCACTTCTATAGTTTCTGAGACTGAATGCGAATTAGATGAAAGAAAAACTAATTTGTTTCACCAAATGTTCTATGAGGAGGGATAATAACACCTCAAACTCAACCTGCAGCCTCTGTTTCAGAAGCGACCTTACCTTCTTGATTATATTTATCAAGATCTACTTTATCATTAGAAGCTTCATCTATTGCTTCTTCTGTATCTTTCAAAGCATCGATTAATTCCTTAATTCTTTCTCTTTCTTTTTTTGCTCATGCAATATCTCAAGCAGCTTCTAGTGCCAAAAGATTCTTTTGACGACGTTGGATTTCTTGATAATAAAATTCATAAGAATCTTTTAAACTCTTAATTTTTGCATCATTTTTAGCTAATTTTTCACTAGTTACTCACTCTTCATAATCTTTTTGTGCATTCTTACAACTTGTTAAAGTAAGTAACAATGCTGCAGCCGAAGCTCAAAGAGCGATTTTAAATTTTCTACCAGTCTCTTTGTAATCAATTGATTTTCTCATCTTTAATATATTATAGATTAAAATAATAATTTTACTTAAATTCAAGGATGTTCATTTTCCCAAAGTTTATTCAAATAATCTTTCAAGAACTCTCTATTTGCCTTTTCTTCTATCGTAGGGAACTTACTTGCCATTTCACTAAAGAAAGGAACCATACTTGAAAGAACTGTATCTTTATTTTCTCAAGGTTTCATAAATTGAAGATCTTCCCAAAACTTAATACCACCACTCAAAACAAAAGGATTCTTTTTATGTTGAGCATCAGGAGTCTCTTTCCACCATGTTGATCTTAAATAATTGATAAATAATCACATTCTCAACAATTCCTCCTCAGACTTAAATTCTAATTTAGTACCTCACGCATTGACAAGATTATCAATAGTGTTATCAGTATTCAATAGAATTTTATGCTCTTCTGCTCAAGATGTTAATTGAATTTGGTTATTAACTACTTCTAATTTTATTTGACCAAATTTTGTTCATTCATCACTTAACTTCTTAAAAGCTTCACAAATCTTTATTTTCTTCTCATTTGATATATTTAACTTTGAGATTTCTTTATACCTTTCATCATTAGGATTAGGGATAAAGCATCATTCTTCCTTCAATTTATCAAATAATTTATCATCAACATCTTTTTCTTTTAATGCATCTAATACTTTATCTTTCTTTGAAGCATCAATTTCAAGTCATCTAGCAGAAACATAATCTAGCATTTTTTGATATTTTGCTCTTGTTTCTGATAAACGATCATCCAAAACACCATCACCATCAGCCTCTAACTCACTTTTTGTAATTCACAATGATGCAATATAATTATTTAATGCAATAGATGCTCAATTGTCTTTCATAATTCTTTCAACTGCAAGTCTTTGCATTCAATATCTTGTTCTAAGATCTGCAGAAATAGACTGATCATTTTCTAATAATCAAAGATAATTTGTATAATTTCAAAGATTAAGCTTCGTTAATTTTCCGTTCGTAAATGTTCAATACTGTTTTATTGCTTTTTTAGGCACTCACAAAAGAACAAATTGTCACATCACTTGTTGTGAAGCGAACTGTTCAGAAGTAGGTAAGCTCTCTGATGAACTCCAAGGGAATTCTCAAGTTCTCCAAAGTCTACTAAGATTATCTAATAAAGAATTTCAAGTAGTCATTTGAGATGCATAATTAGCAAGAATAGGAATTCAGATAAGTCAAGCTAATTTTCATAAAGAAGGGAAAGCAAATTTTCTCTCTCATCATTCCTTTTTAGTAAATAAGAAATATCAAGCAGTGAGGGCTCAAGCAATAAGTCACATATTAATCATACTACTTGCTTGTCACTGAGTCATTTTCGTATTTTCAACTAAGAATTTTTCAAAAATATTTGAATATCATGTTCAACAAGACGCAAAATATTCTCAAGCTCTTCAAGCTGAAGTAACCATTGATTGAGGGTAGACTTCAATTTGTCTTCAGTTATGCATTACTTGAATACGATTTCAACAAGCTAATGCTTTTTGATTTTTCTTACTACAAAGATTTAAAACTAATGGTGAAACATTTGGTAATAAAGCATATGTATGATCAATATATTCTCAAGCCTCCAATCTTTCATTTAAAACAGTTAATCATTGCGCAATATGCAAACTACGATTAGTTGCATTTTTTTCATTCAAATACTTTGCATACTTATCAATAGTTTTATCTAATTGTTTTCTATAGCTTTTCTCATCTTTCGCCAGATCATCAAACCTTTTTCACGCTTTTTTTAAAGTTTTTTTATTCTTCAAATCTTCTCAAGTAAGAATATCCTCCCTTCATGCCTCTCTTGCTTGATCATTTGACATTGGAGCTCAAAAAAATGGAGCACGTAACAAAGTAATACGATTTAATTTTTTCATCTGCTCTCATGTCAAAGCAACTGGACCTGTTCATACAGATTGAAGTTCTGCAGATAATCATTGCATAAGAGAAAGCATCTCATTATATTTTCACTCATTTGATTCTGGTAATGGAGCTTCAGATTCTGCTTCTTGTGTTGTAGTTGATTGAGCCTCTGTTGCTTGTGTTGCAGTTGATTGAGTCTCTGCTACTTGTGTTGTAGTTGATTGAGCCTCTGTTGCTTGTGTTGCAGTTGATTGAGTCTCTGCTGCTTGTGTTGCAGTTGATTGAGTCTCTGCTGCTTGTGTTGCAGTTGATTGAGTCTCTGCTGCTTTCTTAGCTTCCTCAGCCTTTTTTGCTTCTTCAGCTTTCTTTGCTTCTTCTGCCTTCTTTGCTTCCTCAGCTTTCTTTGCTTCCTCAGCCTTCTTTGCTTCCTCAGCTTTCTTTGCTTCCTCAGCCTTCTTTGCTTCCTCAGCCTTTTTTGCTTCTTCAGCTTTCTTAGCTTCTTCTGCTTTCTTTACTTCTTCTGCTTTCTTTGCTTCTTCTGCTTTCTTTGCTTCTTCTGCTTTCTTTGCTTCTTCTGACGACTTTTCAGATTCCATTGGCTCTAAAGAAACTTCCACTTTAAGCATACCCCTCTCAGTTTTATATCTTTCACTAAAAATAGCAGTTTCTAAACCTTGCTGTTCTTTTGTTGATTCAGACAAAACATCATTTTGTTCTCAATTTCCAACAGACTCATGTGTATCAACACTCCTATTTTCTTCATCTAAAGTACCAGACATATTAACAGAAACAAAATATAAAAATCCTTTTTAAAATTATACTAAAAAAAACAAAAAATGTCAAAAAATCGGCTTTAATTTCAAAAAATTTCGACAAAAAGAAAAACCAAGATAACAAGATCTTGGCATTCCTTTATTTTGATAACAAATATTCTAGTATTCAATTTGAATTCCAGGAGACATAGTTGAAGCAATAACAACCTTCTTAACTAATTTACCTTTAACTCCAGTTGGCTTGTTATCTTCAATAGCCTTTAATAAAGCTTGAACATTTTCAACTAACTTTGCATTATCAAAAGATAATTTTCAAACTAATGCATGAATATTACCTGTTTTATCAAGTCTGAACTCAATCTTACCTTTCTTTGTTTCTTCAACTGCTTGTGCAATATTTACTGCAACAGTACCAGCTTTTGGAGAAGGCATTAATCCTTTAGGTCCAAGTTGTTTAGCAACAGGAGCTAATTCTCTAATTAAATCTGGAGATGTAATCAATACATCAAAATCCATTTTACCTTCTTTAATATTAGCAAGAAGTGAATCGTGACCAGCAACATCAGCACCAGCCTTTTTAGCTTCTTCAACTTTATCATCTGTTGTGAATACAGCTACTTTCTTAGTTTTTCAAGTTCCATGAGGAAGAATAGTTGTAGCTCTTAACATTTGATCATTATACTTTGGATTAGCGTTAGTTTTGATTGCAATTTCAATACCTGCATCAAATTTAGCATAATTAACCTTTTTTAATAGATCAACAGCTTCAGCTAATGAATAAGCCTTTGATTTATCAACAAGCTTTTTAGCTTCTTCATACTTCTTTCCGTGTTTCATTGTTATACAAATAATAAGAATAAAAGTGGTTTTATCGACATAAGTCTCCCACGAGTGATATTATAATTCTACATCAACTCCCATATTTCTTGCAGTACCTGCAATAATTCTATATCCTTCTTCAGGAGAATTAGCATTAAGATCTGATTTCTTCAACTCATAAATAGCTTCTAAATCAGCTCTAGTTAATTTACCAACCTTCTTTTTATTAGGTTCTCCTGATCAAAGATTTTGATTAATTCTCCATTTAATAAGACCTGAAGTAATAGGTGTACCAATTTCCATAGAAAAAGTTCTATCTACATAAACAGTTAACTTAACCTTAATTTTTACTTCAATTCCACCGAATTGTCTCATTAAATCAGCAGTTTTTTCATTAAACTCTTTTGTAAATTGTCCAATATTAACTCCATTTGCTCAAAGCATAGGTCCAAGAGGTGGAGTTGGTGTTGCTTTTCCAGCAGGCACTTCAATATTCAAGATTTTTTGTACTTTTGCCATATTAACAATAACCTAAATAAATAAATTTTTTAAATACTCTTTTGCATGGTGATATTTATCATAACCCATCTGTATCAACCAATATTGACCATTAATAGTTAATCACATAATCACCAATTTGTTTTTGTAATCTGGAAGATTAATAAAGCTAATCTTATCTCCAAAAAGCTCATTCTTAACCAATTCCGCATCAGAAGTTATTTCGTAAATATTACCTCATAACTTTTGAACAGTAGTTCTCAGAAATGGTTCTTTAGCAAATTTTGAATAATAAAAGCCTTTGTAATCCTTCAAAATATACTCCGGTTCAAGTCCAAGAAGCTCAATACTATCAACGGCTCAGAAATATAAATCTGTACCAGATAGAATTGTAGGACCATTACCACCCAAATTTGAAGTAGTTCCAGCTGAAGCATTCTGGAAACTTCAATTATTAACTACAGCTTGACTTGCATCATTCCAAGCTGAGATATCTGAGAAAGAATCTCATTCTTCTACAAAACGATTTTCATGGAACTGCACCTTTCAATTATCCAACACCGTTGAAGCTCAAGTTGATTCAACAGCAAAGGTATCAACACTCTGACTTTCTGTCTGAGCGCGTTTCTCTGCTAATGTTGTTCTACTTGAAGACGATGGGATAGAACGTAAAGTTCCAAAAACCGCCGCCCCCTTAACTTGATAAAACATAGAATACACCACTATCAAGCTAAAGAAGAGCACAACCATTGATAAAGTAACCAGCCTTTTTTCTCTTTCCATTTGCAATGGTTCATATAAAGATTAATTTGCTAGTTCTATTTGATCAATAGCAACAGCTACAGGAGTCAATCTTCCTAACATTTCAACTTGTACAACAGCTAATCCTTTATCAGAATCTAACTCCTTAATATTTCATTTCATTCATTTAAAGTC
>CAMOEC010000042.1 GCA_946611795.1 uncultured bacterium | reverse complement strand
GATGCTGTTATTAAGAAGCTTTCTGATGAGAAGAAGTGATTAGTATTTATTCTTCGGTGAGCTTTTGCACAACAAAAAGAGGAGCTTATAGATACTAGTAAACATTTGGTTATCAAGTCTGCTCATCCTTCTCCTTTTTCAGCAAATAGAGGATTCTTTGGAAGTAAGCCATTTTCAAAATGTAATGATTATTTGATTGCAAATTGAATGGAACCTATTGATTGGAATTTAAGGGACTAGTTTTATATCCGAAATGGAATGATGTTAGATTATGGTTGATTCTATTTAACATGAAATTTTTGAAATAATTGCTTTTCGTATTCTCATGATAATGAACATCAGCTTTGGGTGCCTTTTTTGAAAGATATCTCTTATCGTCAAATGCAAGAAAATGGTGTAGAATTGGGAGATATTTCTGTTTTTGCTGAGGTGAATGATGAGTGAAAATTGCAAGAATATAAGTGATTAGAATCTTTTTATTGTTTTGAAAAAGATTGAGTTGTTGTCTATATTTTTGATAATCATAATCATGCATATGCTTTTTGGTGGAGAGAAATTTTGAAATGAACAATAAAAAAAGGAACGTATTTACTTCATATTGATCAGCATAGTGATATGAATGAAAATACATTCCAATTAGAAAGCGAAACACGAGAAGATATTGTTGCTTTTGCTAATAGAGATTGTAATGTATGAAACTTTATTGTACCTGCAATTGAATGCTGAGCTATTTCTGATGTTAAACAATTGAGAACAGAGCAGTGATTATTGTGCTTTAATAAGCCTCATACTGATTATATCTTGGATATTGATTTGGATTATTGGGATGAAATGATGTGAATAAGTGATGTTGAGTGAACATTAAAGAAAACAAGGAACCTTATTCAATCTGCTAAAGTAGTAACTGTTGCAACATCTCCTTATTTTTTAAATCAAGAGAAAGCTTTAACTTTAATAAATCCTTTGTTTTTTTAGTCTTTTGGTTTAAAGCTTAATTTTTCTCAGTTTAAGTCGACTGATACTGTACTTCAGTTTTTTATTTTTCCTTCGATTATTTCTAGTGCAAGTTCATCAAGTAAATAGTTTTGAAGTGCTCTTTTTAATGGTCTTGCTCAGAATTGAGGATTCCATCCTTTGTCAGCAATAAATTTTTTAGCAGCATCAGTTAATTCAATTTTTATTTCTCTTGAGCTTAGAAGGTCTTTAAGGTAATTGTTTAATTGAATATCTACGATTCCTTTTATTTCGTTTTCAGATAGTGGATTAAAGAGAATGATATCATCAATTCTGTTTAAGAATTCTGGACGAAAATGTTGAAGAAGGAGTGGCATCATGTCTTCAACTGTTGTTTTTTCTTTTTTCTTTTCTTTAGCTTTTTCAAGTAATACATCTGATCAAATATTTGAGGTAAGTATTATTAAGGTATTTTTGAAGTCAACAGTTTTTCATTTACTATCAGTTAATCTTCCATCATCAAGAACTTGAAGCAAAACATTGAAAACATCAGGATGTGCTTTTTCGACTTCATCAAAGAGGATAACTGCATAAGGTTTTCTTCTAACAGCTTCTGTTAATTGTCATCATTCTTCGTATCCAACGTATCCTGCAGGAGCTCAAATAAGTTTTGCAACACTGTGCTTTTCCATGTATTCAGACATATCTATTCTGATAAGTGCTTTTTCATCATCGAAAAGTGCGGAAGCTAAAGCTTTTGAAGCTTCTGTTTTTCAAACTCATGTTGGTCATAGAAATAGGAAAGATCAAATTGGTCTGTTAGGATCTTTTAATCATGCCCTTGCTCTACGAATTGCATTTGAAACAAGGTGGAGAGCTTCGTCTTGTCCTACAACTCTTTTTTTTAGAATATTCTCTAAATCAGCAAGTTTTTCTATTTCACTTGCAACAAGTTTTGAAGCTGGAATTCATGTCCATTTAGCAATGATTGTTGCAATATCTTCTGCTTCTACTATATCGTTGTGGATATCGTTTCCTGCTTCTTTATTTTCAAGCTCTGATAGTTGCTTTTGCTTTTCTGGTAGAGTATTATAACGTATTTCTGCTGCTTTATTATAGTCAGTTTGTTTCTCTGCAATTTGCGCTTGATGTTCAAGGTCTTTTATTTCTTTTTGAAGATTTTTTATCTTTTCTCATTGAGCTTTTTGGTCTTCTCGTTTAGCTTTTTTTGTTTGATATTCTTCTTTTAGAGAAGCAAGCTGTTTTTCTATTTGAGCAATACGTTCTTTTTTTGTTAATTTAGCCATTATTGTATTTTGTTAAAAAATAAAATAGCACCAATTTATTTATGGTGCTATATTATTCAAAATTTATTGTTTTGCAAGAGATTTGTATTTATTTTTTAATCTCTTCTTCATGTGATTTTTAAGATTTCTATGAATAAGTTGATAATGTCGAGATAGAAATCAACACAAAGGTCTATGGCATTATCTACTGTCCTTTGAAGAGAACTTGCACGGTACATGTCATATCAAACATAGAGACTGAATATTCATGCTCCTATATAATCAAGAATCTCAAGATTTAATTGTGGAATAAACATTGATCCAATACTTAAAAGAGCAAAGATTCAAAGTGCTATAAAAAGTATCCATCAGAGTTTTTTAAAAATATTTGGGAATGCTACACCAAGTCATCACATAATAACAGTGATACATCATGTTATTCACATTGCATTTCTTATTACTTCAGGACTATATTCATTAAGTATTGGTCACATAGTGAATCAGAATGGAATAACGACCATATTGTAACCAATGAATGATAATATAGGATTATCAGATTTTATGGCTAAAAATATTCCACAAATTGGGAGTACTAGTCAAATAAGTATTGCTACAATAATGCTTGGTTGAAAGTTTATTTGGTCAGCAAGATGTGCAAAATATGCTGTTAATCAGAATCATCGTGCTAGTCCAAGTGCAATAATTCAATAGAATTTATTTTCACTTAGTGTACTTTCTCCATTTTCTAATGTACGGTCAAAAACTCCTGTTGAAAAGGTGTGGAATTGATTCTTTTTCATATTTTATAATTTAATAGATAAATTAATTTATATTAAATTTTTTAGGGTTCTTTGCTTTAAAGTCTTCTGGTGACTGAAATCTTTCAATAATTGCATCGAGGACTTTATCTACGTTTTCTCATGTTTTTCAAGAAACGCATATTATTTCATCTCTAGGTATTCAGATAACATTTTCTATTTCTGTTGATACTCTTTCTGGGTTTGCAGCAGGTAGATCTATTTTATTGAGTACTGGTATTATATCGAGTCATTGATCAATAGCCTGGTAAAGAGTAGAGAGCGTTTGAGCTTGGATTCCTTGAGAGGCATCAATAAGTAATATTGCTCATTCAACAGCAGCTAATGAACGAGAAACTTCATATTGAAAATCAACGTGACCTGGTGTGTCGATTAGGTTTAAATCATAACCTTTTCGTTGCATTCTTGCAGGTGTGAGTTTTATTGTGATTCATCTTTCTTGTTCGATATCCATACGGTCTAGCATTTGAGAATGGTCGAGTTTTCTAATGGTTCATGTTATCTCAAGCATTCTATCAGCAAGTGTAGATTTTCAGTGGTCAATATGTGCAATAATACAAAAGTTTCTAATTTTACTCATTGAAAAAGGTTTATTATAAATTAATTGAAATGAAGAATAATTATTCGGTTTAATAAAACAAGAATATTAAGGCTGTATTCATTATTTAAAGATTTATGTATTTTATTCTACTTCCTATTGTTATCTCTTCTCAATCGTAGCTTTCAATTATATTTTCTAGTGGTATACTATCTTCGTTATCAATTTCTGGACAATGTAGAGATGGACGAACATGGATGATATATTCGTTATTCTTGTTTATATCAATATTTGAAATAGTTCCTATAAATTCCTTGTTTTTTCTATTTTTTTCTTTCCCTTTTAGTAATTTATCAACTAGTTTTTTTGCGATAAGGAATCTTTCTCTTATTGTTTTATCATCAACTTTATCTGGTAGTTTTGAGGATAATGAAAGTTTTTCATCATGATATTCAAATAAGGCGATGTTGTTAAAGTAATCTTGCTTTATAAAATTGATTAGGTCTTCAAAATCTTCTTGTGTTTCTCATGGAAATCATATGATGAAATTTGTTCTAATATAGTATTCTTTGAAATTATTTTTTATGAAATTAAGTAATTCTAATGTCATTTTATGATCATAGAATCTTCACATTGATTTTAGAATCTTTGGGGATGAATGTTGAAGTGGTAAATCAAAATAGGGGATGAATTTCTTTAGCTTTGTAAGTTTCTCTAGGTGCTTTTTTGTTAAAATATCTGGGTACATATAGAGTACTCTATATTTGAAGTCTCATTTTAAATTATCGAGTTCTTCTAGTAATTCAAAAAGTTGTGGTGATTTATAAAGATCAATTCAATATCTTGTAGTATCTTGAGCGAGAAGAATTATTTCTTTTACTCAGTCTTTTATAAGATCTTTTGCTTCTTGTATAATCGTTTCTTTAGGAAGTGATTTTTGAGGACCTCTTATTTGTGGAATAATACAAAAGCTACAGTGATTATTACATCCTTCAGCTATTTTTATATATTCATATCATAAATCAATGTTGGTATAAGCTCTTGCACTTTGAGGCCGAACAAAGTCATTACAAAAAGTTTCATTAGATTTTGTTAGTAGTTCTGGTTTGAAATTACTAATATCTTTCCATGATAGGAGTGTGATATCTTCGTCTTGTTTTATGTTTTCTCGTTTTTCTGTTTCTTTATCTGAAATATTATATTTTTTCGTTAAATATTCGAAATATTGTACTCAGCATCCAATGATACAAATTTTTTTCTTCTTTTTTTTGAGCTTTTCTAAGGTTTCAAACATTTCATCTCTTCCTGATGAAACAAAAGAACAAGTGTTGAGAAATACGATTTCTGTTTCTTTAGCGTATGGGTCTGTTGAATATTGAAAATCTTTTGAATATTTTTCTAAAATTTTTCACAAAAGGTATTGTGTATCAACAAGGTTCTTATTACATCATAAGTTTATAAACGAGAAAAACATTTAAGAATGGGTATTATAAATTAATTGTTTTTAGATTTTATCAAATGCTTCATCAACTTTTTTATTTAGAGCTTCTTTTACAGAAGTTTTAGCAGCTTCTTTTGCTTCATTATATTGCCTTTTAGCTTCTTCTTGAGCTTTTTCTGATAAATCTTTTGCGGTTTCTTTAGCGTTTTCATATTGTTTTTTTGCTTCTTCAGTAACAAGATTTATTTTTTCGTTTGCTTTATCACGAATTAGTTGAGCTCATTCGTTGTTTTCAATGAATTCGTTTGTTTTATTTCAAAGGTATTCAACTCATGAATCAATTTGTTGTTTCGCTTGTTGGTATTCAGGTGTTCTTGCTAAATCATCGATAGGTGTTTTTACTTCTCAGAAAGGTGTGTTACATCACGCTATGATAGTAGAAAAACAAGTAAGTGTTAAAATTTTTGTTAAATTTTTCATGTGTTGTATTTAATGTAAAATTAACGTACTTATGCTGTTTTTTTGTTGAAAATCAAGGTAGAATGATTACTTATATTTTAATTTATTGTTTTGTTGGTTTTTATTATGCAGATTCATATCGTTTCACTCTTCCCTGAAATATTTGAAAGTTTCTTGAATACTTCATTGATTGCTAAGGCTCAAGAGAAGTGAATACTTCAATTTGTTTTACATAATCCAAGAGAATTTTGTGAAGATAAGCATCAGCAAATTGATGATCAGATTTATGGATGAGGGGATTGAATGTTAATTAAGGCAAAACCTATTGTTGATTGTGTAGAAGATATTATAGAAAAAAATAATTTTTTAGATAAAGATTTTACGATTTTATTTCCAGCTCCTTCTGAGGAAGTTTTTAATCAAAAAATAGCGTATTGATTAAGTAAAAAAGAACATGTTATTATTATTTGCTGAAGGTATGAGGGAATTGATTATAGATGTGAGGCGTATCTTAAGAAGAAATATTCTGAGAATTTTAGGAAGATTTCCTTGGGTGAGTTTGTTGTTCTTTGATGAGAGACTCCTAGTATGGTAATGATTGAGTCAATTGTAAGACTTATCCCATGAGTTATTAAAGAGAAGGGGAGTTGGATTGATGAAAGTTATTCAATGAAAGATAACATGAAGAATTTAGAAGCTCCTAATTATACAAGACCATTGGAAGTATTTTGAATGAAAGTCCCTGAAGAGCTTTTGAGTTGAGATGATGATAAGGTTGAAAATTGGAGACAATCTAATAAAAAGCTACTTAATTCATAGATTGTAAAAAGTATAAAATTTTATTGTTGTTCTGCTTGCAATCTTAGTCTAAATTACTAATATGTCCTTGATTTTATTTTTTGCCGTTTGTGAAAAATGTTGGATTTTATTTACGATAGTTTGGATACTGTTAAAAAACTTAAGTTCCCAACTGTTAAACAATTCGTTCAATTAACTGCAGCCATCTTTGGTTTAGTTATAATTGCATGACTTTATTTTATCCTTTGTGATACAGTTTTCTCTGAAGGTTATAAGATGTTCTATTCTAGTATGACTAATTGAGAAGAAGTTGCATTGGATGATGATGCGTCAGTTGAAGGTGAGGCAATAGTTGATACAACTGGAGAAAATTCAGGAATTGAATTTAATTATGAACCAGAAGTTGAAGAAACTGCTGTAGAAGATGTAGCAGCAGAAGAAGAAGCTGTTGAACCTGCTGTAGAAGCGGCTGAATAATTTTTATCTCTTTCTTTAAAAAACAAATATGCAAAGAGACAATACTAATGAAATTAAAAAACAAATTGAAGATAAAAACTTTAAACGATATGTTTTAAGTGTAACCTCTGGTCAAGAGGCTCTTGTAATTGAAAATTTACAAGAAAGAGTAAATAAACAAGGATTATCAGAAGATGTAGTTGATTATCTATGTCCTATGATTAATGAAGCTTCAATAAAAAAAGGAGAAAAAGTTGTAAAGCAAAAGAAGCTTTATCCTTGATATGTGTTCTTTAAATCAAGAATGAATGATAAGATTTGGTATGTTGTTAGAAATACACCAGGTGTTAGATTGATTGTTGGTGCAGAAACAAAACCAATTCCATTATCTGATCAAGAATATCAACAAATAATGGATCAAATTGCTCAATCACAAGAAAGATCTGAGTTAACTATCCCTTATAAGGTATGAGACATTGTATTGTTGAAACAATGAGACTTTAAATGAATGAAATGAAATATTAAGGAGTTAGATTCTGATAAAGGATTAGCTGTTGTACAAGTTGAAATGTTAGGAAGATTGACTCCTGTAGCTGTTGCTATTGATCAAATAGAACTAGCAAATTAATCTTTATAT
>CAMOEC010000041.1 GCA_946611795.1 uncultured bacterium | reverse complement strand
AGTTAATCTCTTTATTCCTGAAGCTACAGCTTCTTGTGAAATAATACTAAATGCTCAAATATCTTTTGTATTACTAACATGTGTTCCTCAACAAAGTTCAATTGATAACTTTTCTCAACGTGAAGCAAAGTATTCTTCGTTATCGTCTTGTTTCATCTCTTCTGGTAGTTCTTTATTGAAAACTTGAACAACACGTACAACATCTCAATATTTTTCTTCAAAAAACATTTTAGCTCCTAATTTTCAAGCATCTTCAATTCTCATTTCTTCAATTTTAACTTCACATGCCATATAGATAATCTGATTAACTCTTTTTTCTATTTTTGCTAGTTCTTCCTGAGTGAGTAATCTATCTGCATAAAAGTCAAATCTTAAAAGGTCTGAATCAACCAAAGATCATGCTTGTTTTGTATCAGGAAATATTCTAGCAAGTTCTGCATGTAAGAGATGAGTAGCGGTATGTGCTCTCATTTTAGCAAATCTTTGTGCTGGAGCTACGGATAATTTCATAATAATATTCAGATGTTAAAACTAAGAATGAATATAGTTATTTAACCAGTTTTTTCAATATTTATGACATTGTTAAAAATTTCTTTGGTATTCATTTGGAGAATCACTATAGTAATTAATAATTTTACCCAAAGAAATTGTATGCGATATTTTAGAGCAGAGAATCTAACTAAAACATATGTCTCAACTCCTATTGTTGATCATGTTACTTTTAGTATTGAAAAATGAAAAAAGATTGCTCTAGTTGCAAAAAATTGAGGATGAAAAACAACGTTGATAAAGCTTATGATGTGAGAGTTAGATATGACAGAAGGGGATATAGAGCGAAGAAAATGAATAAAAAAAGGATATTTATCACAAAACTTTAATTTAAATTCAGAGAAAACTGTAGCAGAAGAGGTTTTCGAAACAGATCATAGGGCTGCATGACTTATTAAACAGTATGAAGAATTGATGTATAGTACAGATTCTGATAAACTAACTGAACTAATTCCATTATTAGATGAAAATGATATATGGTCATATCAAGCTAAAGTTGATACAATCCTTTCAAGACTCCAATTACAGGAATTATTACATCAACAAATAAAAACACTTTCATGATGAGAAAAAAAGAGAGTAGCATTGGCAAAGACTCTTATAGATGAACCAGAAATGCTTATTTTAGATGAACCAACAAATCATCTTGATGTCCAAATGATTGAATGGTTAGAGAACTATTTGAAGACAGAAAATGTCACTCTTTTTATGGTTACACATGATAGATATTTCTTAGAGAGTGTTTGTGATGAAATATATGAGATTGAAAGGTGAAAACTCTATAAGTATCCTGCTAATTATGAATTGTTTTTAGAAAAACAATCAGAACGTCATTATAATGAACAAGTCGAACAAGAAAAATTACGTCAGCTATTAAAAAGAGAATTAGAGTGGATTCGTAAATCTCCAAGAGCAAGAGCTACAAAACAGCATTTTAGGGAAAAAGAATTCTATAAAATAGAAGAAAAATATGATTCAAACAAGGCACTTTATGAATCAGAAAAACCTGAATTAGAAATTCCTTTACAAAAGAGAAGATTAGGAACTAAAATTCTACAGGTAAGACATTTGAAGAAGTCTTTTTGAAATAAAATAATTGTTAAAGATTTTTCTCATGATTTTAAATATTGTGAACGCATTTGATTAGTTGGAAATAACTGAGTAGGGAAAAGTACGTTTATATCAATGTTAACTTGAAATATACAGCAAGATAGCTGAACGATAGAGGTTGGTAAAACTGTAGTTTTTTGAGAATATCAACAGTCAGAAATTACCTATCAGGCTGAAAAAAGAGTAGTAGATGTGGTAAAAGATATTGCATGATATATTACTTTGGCGAATTGAGAAAGATTATCAGCAGAAAAATTATTAGAAATGTTCCTTTTCCCCGTTCATCAACGATATCAGCCAGCCGCTCGTTTAAGTGGTGGAGAAAAAAGAAGATTAGCATTAGTATGCGTTTTAATGAAAAATCCAAATTTTTTAATATTAGATGAACCAACAAACGACTTGGATCTTATTACCATAAGTATATTAGAAGACTTTTTGTCTCAATATCAATGATGCTTAATAATAGTTTCACATGATAGATCTTTTATGGATAGATTAGTTGATCATATCTTTGTCTTTGAATGAGAGTGAAAAATAACAGATTACTGGTGAACATATACTGAGTGGCGTAATGAGCAAGACGAGAAAAAACAGAAAAATGAACAACATTCTCTTAAAAAGAATAATGTTGAAAATCAAGAAGATGCTCCTATATCAAAAATTTCATATGAGCAACAAGTAGAATTAGATCAGTTAATTAAAGATTTAGAAGCTTTGGAAAAAGAAAAAGCTGAGATAACTCAGCTTTTCGATAATAAGGATTTAGCCTATGATGATATTACCTTACTTTCTGAACATCTTGGTGAAATTACAAAAGAAATTCAGCGTAAAGAAGCAAGGTGGTTTGAACTCTTAGAACAATAGATTATGCTGCATTTTGGAGATTATCCAAATTAGTTGTGTTTTCTGTTTCAGGAACAGGTTGTTGTGGTTGTTGAACACCACTTCATGCAACATTATCAATGTATTCAACTGGATTTTGAACAATTTCTTTTGTTTTATCAACGATATTTCATCCAATTTCTTTTGTCTTATCGATAATATTAGCTCCAGCTTGTTTAATTTCTCCAAATGCATTTGTAGGAACTGCATTTAAGTTATTTGGGTCATCAATTGAAACTTGTTGTCCTGCATTTTTGAAATCATTAACTGCATTTTCTCACATTGTTTGTGCTCAATTAACAATTCCTTGTCCAGCAGAAACAGCTCCATTTACAACATTTTCTCACATTTGAGTTGCTCAGCTAATAATATTTCATCATCAATCTTTAATGTCACTTACAAGATTTGATCCTGTAGCTGTTACACCACCAACAACTCCAGTACCCATATCTTTTACATCATTAACCATTCCTTGTCATGATTCTTTTACATCATTAACCATATCTGTACCGGCAGCAACAGCACCTCATACGATATCAGTACCAACATTTTGTACTCCGCTAACAACTCCTGTTGTAGTATCTTTAACATCACTAACAACTCCAGTAGCTGTATCTTTAACATCATTAACAACTCATGTTCAAAGATTTGTAGCTTGTTGTCATAAATTTTGACCTAATTGAACAGTATTATTAACAAGGTTTGATCCAATGTTAGTAACTGCTCAAATTGGATTAGATGCTCCTCATTGAACTCCTTGAGTTACAGAATTAGCAACATTTGATCAAAAGTTAACTCAAGTTTGGACAGTTGCTTGTGCTGTATCTTTAACTTGGTTCGCAATATTGATACCTTTATCAACGAATCCTGTAGTAGTTTCAACAACTTTCCCAGGAACGTCTTTAATAGTTTGAGTTACACTTAAAGTCTTTTGTGCTGTAGTTGTAGCAAAATTCTCTGTTTTATTTAAGAGATTTTGAGTGGAACTAACTAATTTTTGAAAGAAGTTTCCTCCTTTTTCAACAGTACTTGAAACAGTTGATGTTGCTTGTTGCATAGCTGCTGGTTGTGCAGGTTGTGCTGCAGCATCATCTTTTTTTCAAAAGCTGAATGCATTTTTAAGTCCTCAGAAGAATCAACCTTGGCTTTGAGCAGGTTGAGCAGCTGGTTGAGCAGCTGGTTGTTGAGAAACTGGTGCAGGTTCAGGAATTGGAGCAGGTTCAGGAATTGGAGCAGCTTGAGGTCCAACATCTTGCATAGGAACAGTTTGTGGTGCTGGTTCTTGTGCAGGTTGAGCA
Source organism: uncultured bacterium (assembly GCA_946611795.1). Taxonomy (GTDB): domain Bacteria; phylum Patescibacteriota; class Gracilibacteria; order Absconditabacterales; family Absconditicoccaceae; genus HOT-345. Next base: position 1,738 of record CAMOEC010000041.1, on the reverse strand, counting down.
GGTTGTGCTGCAACTTGTGGCTGTGCAAATACTTGTTCAGTTTGAGGCACAGCTGTTCATCAAGCTATTCCAGCTTGTGGATTGGCTTGAACAGGTGTTTGATTTTGTTCATCAGTAGGCATTTTTGTTTTTTTCTAAGAGATAAAAATTTCTCATCCATTAAAATATAAGCAAAATTTTTAAAAAGTCAAAAAATCGAAAGAAAAATAAATCAACAGATGCTGTTTAATAACAAAAAAAATAAAAAAAACGATTTTTTATTTGACATAATGAAATATTTTTATATAAGTAGCGAATGAAGCCTCTATATACTAGAGGTAAAACAAATACTTAAATATATGTGTAAGATTTTGAAAGAGCACAGAACATTCTGGAAGAGTATTCTGGGCAAGCTCCAAAGTTCTCCTGGAGAGAAGAAAGTAGAGAACAAGAGTGAAGAATTGGACGTGATTTACGCGGACTATGGTGGCTATGCAGGTTTTGTTGAACACTGCCTTCGCATTCTGCTTGAGAGAATCGAACTGGAGGGTTATGTCCCATCAGAAGACCGTCCTATACTCAACGAGTTGTTAGAGACGGGTAAGTTGCCTGCAGAGTATCAGCATAAGTTCGCTGAGATTGTAGGGCTCTACCCTGAGTCGATAACTCACAAAGTCGCGGTATAATCGACAATTCTTTCACAAATCATCCGGGGCAGCTAGGTTTTTCCTAAGTTGCCCCTTCTTTATAATATTTAAGCTAATATATCTCCAATCTTTTCATTTAAAAATTTTTGTAATCAAGGTAATCCATCTAAATTAGGATATTTCTTCAATAACCATAGGGCTCATTGCTGTACAGTTTCAAGAAATTTCATATCAGAAAGAATATCAATAGGAATATCACTCATTCAAGATTGCATAGTACCAAGAATTTCTCATGATCAACGATTCTGAAGATCAAGTTCGGCTAGTTTAAATCCATCAGTAGTCTCTTCCATTGCTTTTAGTCTTTCATAGCTATCTCAACTTTTTTTAGGTGTTTCAAGAAAACAATAAGACTGAATATCTGACCTTCATATTCTTCATCTTAATTGGTGTAGCTGAGCTAATCAAAACCTTTCAGAGTTTCTGATAATCATAACAGTGGCTTCTGGGACATCTACTCATACCTCAATTACAGTTGTTGAGACCAACATAACATATTTACCTTTCTTAAAATTCTGCATGACTTCATCTTTTTCTTTTGGTTTCATCTTTCAGTGAAGAAGTCCAATTTTTCATTGTAATTCAGGATATAATGCTATCATATTTTCATATTCGGCAGTAACAGATTGAACTTCATCAAGAGTATCACTGTCTTCAATGAGTGGTGTAACAATAAATACTCTTTGCCCTTTATTGATTTTATCTAGAATCCATGGTTTTAATTTTGTTGTTTCACTAGTAGAGATAATCTTTGTTTTTATTGGTAATCTTCCTTTTGGTAATTCATCTATAATACTAACATCAAATTCTCAGAAAAAAGCTATTGCCATAGATCTTGGTATTGGAGTAGCACTCATTTGTAAAATATGAGGTGAGCCGAATTTTTTAAAAAAAGCTCTTTGTTTTACTCAGAATTTGTGTTGTTCATCAATAATCACATATTGAAGATTTTGAAAATCTATTCCTTCTTGTAGCAACGCATGAGTTCAAACAATTACGTCAATCTTTCATTGTTTTAAATCAGACTTAACCTTATCTTTTTGTCATTTAGT
>CAMOEC010000040.1 GCA_946611795.1 uncultured bacterium | reverse complement strand
TTCTTTAGCTTTAAATGCATCAACAACATAATTAATTATTCTTTGATCCCAATCGGCTCATCAAAGTTGAGTATCTCATGAAGTAGATAATACTTGGAATGTTCCTTCAGATCAAATATCAAGAACAGTTACATCAAAGGTTCCTCATCATAGATCAAATACAACGATTTTTTCATCGTCTTTTTTACCTTCTCAGTATGCAAGAGATGCAGCAGTTGGTTCGTTAATAATTCTTTCAACCTTTAATCCAGCAATTTCTCAAGCTGCTTTAGTTGCGTTTCTTTGAGAATCATTAAAATAAGCAGGAACAGTAATAACCGCTTGATTAACTGTTTCTCCTAAGAATTTTTCGGCATCATTCTTAAGTTTTTGTAGGATGAATGCAGAAATTTGTTCTGGTTTATATTCTTTACCATCAACAACGATAAGAACTCAACCATCTTTACCTTCTTTTGTATCATAAGTAACATCTTTTAATTCGTTTTTTACTTCTGAATACTTTCTACCAATCCATCTCTTAACTTCATAAATTACGTTTTTTGGTTCAAGAATAGCCTTTCTTTTTGCTAAATCTCAAACTAAAAGTTCATCACCTTTAATATAAACGATAGAAGGAGTTGTTCTATTTCCTTCAGCATTTGCAATAACCTCAGACTTATCTCCGAGCATATATGATACACATGAATTTGTTGTTCATAGATCAATACCAATAATTTTTGCCATAATAAATTATAAATTAAATAAATAAAAGTTTCGTAATAATACGCTACATTCAGGATAATAAGATAAGATATATATTTTTCGTAGCACCTAAAGTATATACATGCTATAAAAAAATGCAAGAGAAAGTGAATTAAATGAGAAATAGCTTAATCTAAGATGGATTTTATGACATATTTAAATAATCGCGAGATTGAAAAATAGACAATATGATAACATTTTCAGTATTATAAATTGAATTTTATAAAAAATATTGGAAAATTTGCAAAAAGTCAAGGTATCGGGTATTATTATATGCACAAGGTTTTTTAAATATTATACACTACACACATGAAAAAAACGATTTCGCTTTTTAGTTTGTTTATGCTTTTGGCGACAAATTTTATGCCATTAGTATCATTCGCTAATGAACCATGAGAAACAGTGGAAAATGTTGATGATATCTTAACTGATATCTGAGAAATTAATGGGAATCTTTCGGTTAAACCTGTAGACGAAACATTGATTGAAAAAGGTGATGATTTAACTGAAGGTCAGCTTGAGAAACCAGTAGTGACTCCTACAGATGAAGTAATAGATGGAGAAAACACTGAAGTAAAAGATATTCAAGATGCGGTATCAACAGATAATCAACCAGCAATCACAGAAGAAAATAATGTTGAGCTTCCACAAACTGATTCTATTTCAAATCCTATAACAGAATCAGGAGACGAAGAACCTGAAGAAATTACACAAATAACAAATTCAGTACTAGGTGGAACAAGAACAATATCTTCAGAAAATAGTTGTTTTGAAATTGAAGGTTCATCAATTAAAAGATTTAATTATGAAGTAGAAAACTGTTTTAATTGAATCTTAGAGATTCCATCAGATATAACAAGTATTTGAGATAGTGCATGGCCTTATACTGTTGGAAAAACTGATGAAGAAAAAGAAATAAATGAAAAAATTGACAAAGTAAAAAAATGAATTACAGAAGTAAGATTGCCTAATAATTTAACTTATATATGAGAATGAGCATTTCAAAGGCTAATAAATATGACAACAATTAATTTTCCTAGCTCTTTGACTGGTATTTGAGCATGGGCATTTCAATCAACAGCTATAACAAGTGCTGATATAAGTATGATTGATGTAATTGAAAATTGAGTTTTTAATAGTACAGAACAATTAACTGAAGTTAAATTTTCTGATAGTTTAAGAAAAATCGGAGATAATGCATTCCAAAAAAGTGCTGCAGAAATGGTAATTAATTCAGAAAATATACAATATGTATGACCATGGGCATTTACAGATAGTAACTTGAAATATATTAATTTAAAGAATTTAACGTCAATATCTCAATGAGCTTTTGCTTGAAGTAAATTAAGTGGTGTAGAATTTAATGATAAGTTGACGACAATAGAAGATATGGCATTTCAAAATCTTAAATCAGAAACATTAGGAAATGTAACATTGAAAAATATTCAACATATTTGACAACAAGCATTCTTATGAACTAAAATGTGAGATGTAAATATTAATTGAACCGATGATTCAGACATTGCATTATTAGCTTTTAAATGAGCACATATGTCTTGATTGAATATTTCAAATATTAAAAATATAGGTCAACAATCTTTTGAACAAGCTGCTATGTCTGGATTAGTAATTACATGATCTGATGACTCTAAAATATCAATGATGGCATTTAGTAATTTACAATCTACATTATCTAAAATTAAGATTACAAATGTAAGTGAAATTGGTCAACAATCTTTTCAAAATTTATGGCGGGTTGGAGATATTGAAATTACAGGTCCAATAAGTTGAACCGTTATTGGTAATCAAGCATTTACAAATGCAAAATCATGGAATACAATATTAACTAATGTAGCTAAAGTTGAACAACAAGCTTTTCAAAACAATAGTATTTGATGATACCTAGGTATCCAATGAACTTGATCAGAATCATTACTTGATGCACGTTCGTTTTGGGAATCTTCAATTTGAAATATATCAATTAATAATATTAGTACTCTTTGAGATGATGTATTTACAAATGTTTCATGAGTACATACAGTATTTGTTAATTGATGGTGGCCAGCAACATCTATATGACCTCGTGCTTTTTATAATCTATCATTTACTGGAGAAGATTGAAAGGTCGAATTAAATAATGTAAAAACACTTTGAGATCAAAGTTTCTATAATGTAAAAAATCTTAATACGGTAGTTATAACAGGGGCAAATGATTGAATTACTATTGAACCAAGAGCTTTCCAAAATGGAGAATTCGTTTCATTAAAACTAACAAATGGTAAAGAAGTAAAACATCAAGCTTTCTTTAATATATCAGGTCTTGAATTAGCAGATGTTAATTGATATGAAGGATGAGCAATAATCTGAGATCAAGTATTTGAAGCTTCTCCAAAAGCTCCAATTGAAGGTAAAGAAACAGTAATTAATATCTGAGATAAAGTAACTTATATTTGAGTATGAGCATTCCAAGATTCAAAAGCAACAAGTATTAATATTGAATGAGCAACATGGAATAATAGTTGTGAAACTGATAGTTCAAAAAATTGTGGTACAGCAGTAGAAGAACGTGCATTACAATGAACTACTTCATTAAAAAATGCAACATTTTGAACTTGAGTGACAAAGGTTTGAGACCATCAATTTGTTGGATCAACAGTAGAAACTGTGGTAATTGAATGATCTGAAAAATATGGAACAACAATAGGTAAAAATGCATTTCAAGCAACACAAAGACAAGCAGATGGTTTAGGTACTGTAAAATCAGTAACATTATGAGAGTGAGTTACAGAACTTGGTGAATATGCTTTTATGAATACAAGAATTACTGAAATAACAATCCCTTCAACAGTAGATGTAATTCCAGAATATTCTTTTGTTTGAGTTAAAACATTAACTGGTGTTACAATTTCTGAAGGAGTAGAAGTTATCTGAAAATGAGCTTTCGTCGGAACATCACTAAAAAGTGTATATATTGGAGGATCAGAAGAATGAACACAGATACAAGAAAATGCTTTCTTGAATATTAAAACATTAAATTCATTAGAAATTGATTGATGAGTAAGTTATATTGGTAAACAGGCCTTCCAATGAACAGCAATTACTGATGTTAATATAAAAGGTTCAAAGAATTGATGTACAATTGATAATTGAGCTTTCCGTAATGCAGATAGTATTCAAACTATTCATTTATGAACATGAGTAACAAATGTTGAAAAGCAAGCATTTGAATTACTAGATAATGTAACTTCAATCATTATTGATTGAGCACCAGAATGAACAGTTATTTGAGAACAAGCTTTCCATCATGCTAACAACTTGCAATCAGTTCAATTAGGATCAGTATCACGTATAGATTTCCAAGCATTTGCTATTGCGTGAAAATTATCTTCAATTAATATTACTGGACCTGCTGCACCAGCTGATGGAACAGTAATCTGAGACCAAGCTTTCTTGTGAAATGCATTAACTAGTTTAACTCTTGGAAATATTAAAGAAATTTGAAATGCTGCATTTGCTAAGACAACAAATAAAGATGCATATACAGTTATTTCAGAAACACTGGCTTTAATGTGAGAAAATGCATTTAGTTATACAGACAGCGTTAATGTTGTTATTGAAGCAGATATTTCATCTTTAACTGAAGCTCAGATAGCTGAATTAAAAGCTAAGAAAGTTAATGTCATACAAGGATATAGAATTAATTTTATGAACGAATGAAATCTTTATTATTCAGCATTATTTGCAAAGTGATCTGATTATGTTCTTCCATATACTCCTTATAAAACATGATACGAATTAGAATGATGGACAGAGGATTGAGTTGATAGTTTATTCCATTTTGATGGTAATAAAATTAATTCAAACAAAACATTTACTGCAAAGTGGAAGAGTATTCAAGAAAAAGTTGCAGAAACAAATAAAGAAGAATCTGTAGTATTTTTGAAACATACTAATGTAACAATTTATGGTGCTGCAGAAAATGTTAATATAGAGGATTCAACAGACACAATACAATTGAAATCAAATAATGATGTAAAACAATCAAGTATCTTTGTTGATACAGGGTGAAATTCAACCATCAATCAAGAATTAGATGTTGATGTAAGTAAAACTGTAGAGTATCAAGGTTGAGTTGAAGTATATTTTGAAGTTAAAAAAGATAATAAAACAGAAGTAGTAAATGAAACAGCAAAGTTCTCAGTTCCGATTGCAGTAAAGGTTCCTGTAAGTAATGCAAATGCTGAATATGTAAAAGTAAAAGTAAAGCATGAAGGTGATGAAAATTATGGTTATAAATGATTAACATTAAATTCAGAAAATTATTGTGAAATGTGAGAAGCTGTAGAAGATAGATATAATTGAGAAGGAGTAAAAGTTGTTAATAATAATGGTGAAAGATATGCAACTATTTATACTTGTTCAGCTTCAACTTTTGTAGCTTATACAGAAGATAGTATTGTTATTCCAACACCTTCAGCTTGAGGAGGAAGAACAATAGTATCAACTCCAACAACTACAGAAAAAGAACATAATTCAGCAGATATTAACGAACAAACAGAAAACACAAAAACAAATGAAAAAACAACCAATCAAATCGAATTAAATGAAAAACTTCTATCAATGAAATTAACAAGATGAGAAGTTGCAGTAATGACAAATATTCTTCTAGATGTATTCCCTCAATTAGTAGAAGGAAAACAAGAATTGAATGATGTAGAAAATGCTTGTTCAAATTATGCTGATGCACAGAAGTTTACAAAATCAGAAAAGAAAGCAATTACAAGATTATGTAAGCTTTCAATTATGGGAATTCATGCAGAAACAAAAAAACCATTAGATGAATTCTTAGTAAAACAATTGGCTAAAAATAATGAATTTGCAACAGTAATAAATAGATCAATATTAAGTTATAATGAAAAGGATTTAACAGTAGTAAAAGATGCACTTAAGAAATTAGAAAATAATGAAGATGCTGTTGAATTTGGAACATTGTATAATGTATTTATGTCTGTGAAGAATTTATTAAATTAATAGTCCGATAAATGTTTATTGAAAGAATGGAGTAAAAACACTCCATTTTTTCTTAACTTCTTTCTTTTGCGGCTTGATAACTTTTCTTACATATAATATATAGCGCAAGCATTATAAGCATACACCCAAAGATAATAAACGTCATTTCTAATCAAATACTACTAATAAGTACTCAAAATCATAAAGATCCAAAGATTTCTCAACTAGTTCAAATGAATTCTTTAACTCATGCAATAGTACCTTCTTCTTTGGATTTTACTCCATCAGATATAAGAGCTGAAACGAGTGGAAAGATAAAAGTAATTATAGATGAAACAAAAAAAGTAGTTATCATGATTCACCAAAATGTAGTGCAGTATCAAAGAACAACATAAAGAATTCCTCATACAAGAAGAAAAATTCATATAAGAAGCTTCTTATTATATTTATCTCATAAGCTTCAAGCAAAAGCATTAAAAATACTAGGAAGCCACATTATTGCAGTAATGATAGCGACTTGTGAAAGGTTTAGATTATTATCTATCGCAATGATTGGGATGAAAAGGAATCCTACGTATTCCATCAGACTAATTAGTGATTGGGCTCATAGTGCACTATACATAGATCATTGATAAGATTTTAGCATAAAAACAATTTCTTTCCAAGGTTTGATAGAAAAAGTATTTTTAATCATTAGTGGAATGAGTCAGTTCCTTGCTTTAGATAATTCTTTTAATTTATCTTTAGATAAAACAATCTCTTTAATTCTTTTATCCCAGAGCAATGATAATAGGATAAAAAATACCATAAATAGGAAAATATAAGGAATCTTAAGATATATAATTGCTATAGCACAAATAAATGCTCAGGCACAATAAGCAAAGTTAATACTTTGATAATAGAGTCAAAAAATCATTCAATGGTTCTTTTTATCTCCTCATTTTTTGTATAAACTCCAATAACTAGGGTAGATAATTGATCAAGCTATTCAGCTAAATACCGTTCATATAAAAAGATATATCCAAGAATGATATATTCAAGCCAAGAAGTAGAATAATCAAGAAATCATCCAGGAAACTTTCCCTAAAATGAGAAGTCCCTCAGTTTTTCATTTATCGTTTAACATTCAAATTGGAATAACAGTCACGAGCTTTACTAAAGAATAAAGAGCTCAAAAAAGACTTATTCAAAGTGAAAATTGTACAATCTCTTCAATATAAATAGAAAAATAAGTGTCTCATATTCATAATCATAGAATACAAAGAAAAAGTGAAATAGACATCCACTTAATTCAAATTGGAATTTCTGAAAGTATTCTAAAACTATTCATATATTTCTGAAAAATAAAACACTAGAACTATAGTAATTCTAGTGTCTTAATCA
>CAMOEC010000039.1 GCA_946611795.1 uncultured bacterium | reverse complement strand
TATCAATCTGAGTCTTCTGAAAAGACGATTAGTTTTCATAATTTTGCTCAAATAGCTTTAGCAGTTTTTTCAGCTCTTTCTTTTGCATCAGCATTAGCTTTTTCTAAAAGAGCCATCATTTCATCAGAATTCTGATTATCAATTCCTAACATCCATCAATTAATTGTTGCTCATGGTATTCCTTCGATAATTGAATTAAGTTTCTCTGAATCTCAAGTAAAATTATCTAAGATTCTAGCTTGAAAATTTAATTGAGCACATGATTCTGGCATATTAAATCCATTTGGGCGATAACAATTTCAAATATTATCATAAGTTTCTCAATTATTACTAAGTTTAATATTTAATCAAGATATTGCTTCCTTAAAACCTGAATAAAGGCTTTCAACTTTTTGACGTCTCATTTCTGGAGTATCTCAAGTTCACATGAAATTAATATTAGCAGTAACAGAATCAGCTGTTACATATGCTGTAGCTTTTCAAGTAACATTAATTCAATTGAAATTTCTTGATTTTCAAAATTGCTGTAATCAGTAAATTCATGCAAGGCATACAATTATGACCATGCAAGCTATAAAAATTCTGTCTGATCGTTTCATATTTATTATAAGCTTAAAGATATAAAATTATAGTATCTCTTATTCATCCTTTTTAATAATTGCAATTCCTAGTGAATTTAATAAATCATCATCAATTTCACTTGGAGCACTTAGCATAACATCTCTATATTTCTGATTCTTAGGGAAAATAATAACTTCACGAATATTTTCCATATTTTGATAAAGCATAACAATTCTATCAAATCAGAAAGCACATCCTCCGTGAGGTGGAACTCCATATTTGAAACATTTTAATAGATGTCCGAATCTTACTTGGATTTGTTCTTCACTTAATCATAGGATGGCAAAGATAGCATGTTGTAATTCTCTATCATGGATTCTAATACTACCTCCTCATAATTCATATCAGTTAAGAGTAATATCATAAGAATCTGACTTTACTTGTAATAATCTTTCCCTTTCTTCATCAGTCATTTTCCCTCCTTCAGAAAGTTTCTTTCCTAGTTCTTTAATAAAAGGAATATCTTCATCTTTAGGTTTAGTAAATGGATGGTGTGTAGAACCTAAACTTCCATCATCTCATACTTCAAATAAAGGCATATCTACAACAAAAGAGAATCCTAATTCGTCTTCTTTACCTTTAAGAAGATCTAATTCTTTAATAGCTTGAAGTCTTAACATTCAAAGAAGTGTACAACATTTCTCCCATTCATCAGCTTGGAAAAGAATAGTCTTATCATTTCATTCGATATTTGCTATTCTTCTTAATTCTGCAATAGCGTTTTCATCAAAGAATTTAGAAATACTTCATTTTACCCCTTCATCTGTTAATGCTAACCAAGGAAGTCCTTTAGAACCATAACTCTTAATGTAAGCATCAAATTTCTTTTCTACTTCTGATCTACCCATAGCTTTTGGAAGAACAATGGCTTTAACACATTTAGCTTCTTTAAATACAGAGAACTCAGACTTTTTAGCCCAATCAGTTAACTCAACAAATTCCATATTTTCAACTCTCAATTCTGGCTTATCAATTCCATAACTATTCATACTTTCTTCCCAAGTTAATACAGGGAATGGTTCTTCTTTAATAGTTTTCTGAGGATAATATTTTTTAGTGATATGTAAGAAATATTCTTCTACTAAATCAAGAATGTCTTGTTGTTCAACAAATGATAATTCAAAATCAACTTGAGTAAATTCTGGCTGACGGTCTCATCTAGGATCTTCATCTCTATAACATCTAGCCATTTGATAGTATTTATCAAATCAAGCTACCATAAGCATTTGCTTATGTTGTTGTGGAGATTGTGGTAATACAAAAAATTTACCTGGTTCAAATCTTGCAGGAACAACAAATTCTCTTGAACCTTCAGGAGTATTCTTCATGAATGTAGGAGTCTCTAAATGAAGGAACCCCTTTTTATCAAAGAAGTTCATTGTTTCCAAGAAAAGCTTGTGTCTCATAATAACATTATCTTTCATTGTCTTTCTTCTTAAATCAAGATAACGATATTCTAATCTTAAATCTTCTCCTACTGCATTTTCATGATCAACTGAGAATGGTAATTCAGCACAGCTTGAAAGTACTTCAATGCTGCTTGGTTCAATTTCAACCTCTCAAGTAGCCATATCTTTGTTTATCATATTTTCAGGTCTAGAGATGACCTTTCATTTTACACGAAGAACATATTCAGCCTTAATTTCAGGTAATTCAAATCAAGCCTTTGATGGATCAAAAGTTACTTGTGTAATTCAATATCTATCCCTTAAATCTATGAAAGTCATTCATCATAAATTTCTAGCTTTGTTTACCCACCCCGTGAGGGTAACCTCTTGTCATAGATGAGAAGCATTAAGCTCTCAACAAGTATGTGTACGTAGCATGTTAAAAAAAGATAATATAATAAAGTTTTCAATAAGCTTATTTATTTAACATTAGATGAAGATGTCTCTTGGTTTAGCTCATTCAGCTGGTCAAACGATACCTCTCTCTTCTAATATATCTAATATTCTAGAAGCTCTAGCGAATCATACATTAAGTTTTCTTTGTAATAGAGTAGCAGAAGCTTTTCTAGTCTCAGAAATAACAGCAATTGCTTGATTTACTAAGTCTTCATCATTTCAAGCATCTCAACCGCTAAAAGAACTTCAAGCAGTTTCAACTTTACTTTCTAATGCAGCAATTATTTCTGGATTATAAATATCATCTTCAGTTAATCAAACCATGTATTTGTTTCTTAGTTGTGCAACAACACTGTCAATTTCTTCGGTAGAAACAAATGGTGCTTGTATTCTAATAGGGAATTTAGTTGATGGATCCATATATAACATGTCTCATTTACCAACTAAGTCTTCAGCTCCTTTACGTCAGAGAATAGTTCTACTATCAATTTCAGAGACAACTCAGAAAGCAATTCTAGTAGGAATGTTAGCTTTAATAAGTCCAGTGATAACATTAACAGATGGTCTCTGAGTAGCGAGAATAAGGTGGATACCAACAGCTCTCGCTTTTGCAGCTAAACGGTTAATACAATTCTCAACTTCTTTTCTATTAGCAGAACTAGAGAGCATCATATCTGCCATTTCATCAATGATGAATACGATGCGATACATTTTATCTTTACCTTCTCTTGCTACTTTTTCGTTATATTCAGACAATTGTTTTACTCTTTCATCTTTTAATAATGTATATCTTCTCTCCATTTCTTCAACGGTCCATTGTAATAATTTTATAGCTTTTCAACTGTCATAAACAATAGGTGCTAAAAGATATGGTAGTCAAGAATACATCTCAAGTTCAACTTGTTTAGGATCAACCATTAAGAATTTTAATTCTGCAGGTGTGTTTTGAAACATAAGTGATAAGATAAAGTCATTTACTCAAACAGATTTTCAACTACCTGTGGCTCAAGCAATTAAAAGATGTGGCATACCTTCAAGAGATTTAACTTGAATGGCTCAATCTATTCCTTTTCAAAGAGCTAGAGTAGTGCACTGTTTTTTCATTCAATCTAAGAATTCTTTTGTATTTATAACATCTCCTAGCTTAACCATATTTGGCTTAGGATTAGGAATTTGAATTCCTACCAAGTCTGTTCATGGAATAGGAGCAATAATTCTTAAAGATTTAGCTTTTAGTGAAAGTTTTATATCATTTGCAAGATTTTCTATAGCTGAAATTCTAATACCTTCATCTGGTTTAATTTTGATTTGAACAACAGAAGGTCAAATATCAAATCATTCAATTGTAATAGGTACTCAAAATTCAGCCAATTTTGTTTGTAATGATTTAGATTTTTCTATTAAGAAGTTCTCATCGATAGTTTGTTGTTTTCAAAGATTAGATTCTAGAGCTGTTGTAGGGAATGTTGGTTTATCTCATGAAAAATGAATAATAGGTTTTTGTGTTTTCTCAACAACTTTTTCATCAACTCTAGTTTTTAATAAATCTTTTAGAAGAGATCATGAAGCAGCTCAAGCTTTTGTAACCTTACCTGTGGCTTCAGAGATCTTAGCTTTAATTTCTTCTGTTGAAGCAGCTGGTCTAGTTATTGTTATAGTAGGTCTATCGTCAACACTAGCTTTACTTTCACTCTTTTTTTCTTTAGGCCTAGGTGATTCTTCAATACTAATTTTAGGAATCTTTGGTAGACGGATATTAAGTACATAAAGAAGGTAAACAACTAGCAATACAAGCATTAATGCAATAATAACTTTGATAGCTGTTATATAACTACCTGAATCGTTTTGTAATCATCTTTGCAATACCCAAATAAGTGGCCAAGAGAAATATCATCAGTTTTCAGCCCATTTTATTTGAGATGAGGGGTCCCAAGTGTAAACATTTAATTCAGCAGAAACGACCATTAAAAGTGAAAAAAAGTATTTCATGAAAAATCTTGCGAGGTGTCCCTTGAATAAAATGAGTAATCAAATAAAAATACAGAGTCAAAAAAAGAAGAGAAGACCTTTCTCTCAGAATGCTATTTTGCTATATCTTGTAAATATTTCAAAGATTGGAGATCCCTCAGCCATTGTTTTTGAAAAAAAGTAGAGGGCTCACAAGATTATTAATCAAAATCAAACATGGTTCTTATTTATGCTATAATTTCTTGTACTAATAAGACGCTTTCTCCTTCTTGCCAAAATGAATAAAAAAAATATAAAAGCAGAATATTTTCACAATAAATATTAATAGCAATTTTGTGTAAAGTTTCAAGTTAAAGGGGAGAATAAATTCCAAAAAATCCTTGCTTTATGTTCCTTGTTTTTAAAAAAATCTCTATCATGCAGGATAGAGATTCTTGAAATATAATTCTTTAATTATTTTTTAATGATAGCTTCAATAGCTGCGAACATTCCTTCATCTTTGTCATTAACGATGATGTAGAGTTCATCTCCAGGTTTACCAGCATGGAAACTAACTGCAGCTTGATTTAAGAAATATACTTTTCCATCATCAGTGTTAGCTGTAAATTTATTATCATCAGTTTTTGAAAGAATAGCTTTAAGATGTTTTCTTTCTGCTGGTTTAATAAGCTTAAATACTAATTTTCCTTCTGGAAGAATCTTTAATTTCATAACATCTCCTGGAACAAGTTTACTCTTAGATGAGTAGTTCATAGGTACAGGGTATTTCTTTTGATCAGCGCCAACCATGTAGTAACCATCAAAAATTCCTTCTACGACTTCTGCATCTTCATCCTTATATGTCTTTAATTCTTCAGGCATAGTAGCTTTAGCTTCTTCAAGGTAGCTAGATAATGATTCTGGATTTTCAGGATCAAAAGATTGAAGTTGTTCAAGAGTTAATTTTACTCTTTTAAGTTGCATCTCAGCATTGCTGAGTGAATTTTGAGCGAATTGTAGAAGTTGTTGATAATTCTTCATCAATTCTTCATTTGTTTTTGTTTTTGTCATTCTTTTATAGTCAATATATATAAAATAACGATGTCATTATATTTATTTTTGTCAATAAATGCAAATCTTTCTGTGATAATTTTAAAAAATGTTAAATTTTAGTATTATCTGAACAAGATTTACTTGAATATAATCTTCGCGAAAGGGTATTGTGTTTAGATGTCTTAAAAATATTTATAACAGATAATTGAAAAAATATCGATTAAAAAAATATCGATTAAAAAAATATATATAGATATAAATTATAGTACATTTAACATTTTTTTTAAAATCACTTGAAAGATTTTTTTGCAATATTATACTCCCTATTGTGGTAAAGATTTTATATACTAGATTCGAAACCATGTTTAAAATATCATATTCTCCTAATTTAAAAGGAGAGGTTCAAATATCTTGAAGTAAGAATGCTGCCTTGCCTATTATTTCAGCAAACTATCTAATAGATAAAAAAATTCAGTTAACGAATAAACCTAATATAAGTGATGTTAATAATATTGAAAAACTAGCAGAAACAGCACTTGCTACTTCAACAACATTTTTTGATTTAACATCAGAACTTGCAACAAAATTTAGAGCATCTATTCTTCTTATCCCTGTGTGATTAAAGAAATTTTGAGAAGTAAGATTTGTGTGATCTTGATGATGTAAAATAGGTAAAAGACCTCTAGATACTTTTGATGATGCATTAACAAAAGCTTGAGTAGAAATAACTCATTGAGAATTTAAGACTTTTAAGGTAGTAGGTAAGCCAAAAAGAAATATTATGTTACAAGAGTTTTCAGTAACTGCTACAGAAGCTCTTATAACATATTTAGCATTCTTAGAAGATGTTGATTATGATATAACCGTTTATCAAGTTGCTACAGAACCTCACGTTAAGAATCTTATTGATTTTTTAAATGCTGCGTGAGCTGATGTTACAATGTGAATTGATCATACTATCACTATTCGTCCTAAAAAGGTTGAAATCAGACAAGAATCTTTTGAGATAATTAGTGATTATATCGAAGCATGAACTTATTTTGCAATAGGTGCTTGAGCAGATAACTCAGAACTTGTTATAAAAGATATGAATGTGGATGATCTCTCAGCAATGTATAATATAGCAAGTAAAATAGGAATAAACTTTAAAATATTGGATAAACATACAATTAAAGTTGATTCATATAACAAATCAAATTATAAGGCGACTAAACTTGAAGTGAGAATTTTCCCTTGATTTGCAAGTGACCTTCAATCAATTTTTTGAGCATTAGCAACACAATTTGATTGAATAACAAAGATATTTGAAACATTATATGAAGGACGTTTTTGATATCTAAATGAATTAGAAAATCTTTGATGAAAAATAGAAATCCTTAATCCACATGAGGCATTAGTTATTGGTAAAACTAAACTTCAGTGATGATATGTTTCTAGTACAGACCTTAGATGATGATGAGCAATGGTATTGGCATGAATCATGGCAGAATGAACAACAAATATTATGCATGAAGAAATTATAGCAAGATGATAT